>CAYSZK010000132.1:0-11172 GCA_964435495.1 uncultured Verrucomicrobiales bacterium | reverse complement strand
CACATCCCCCTTCGTGGCCTTTGTGCGCTTCGTGGTGAAATATCCCCACCCTCCGTGCGCGCCGTGTGTTCCGTGACGTCAAGGATCGAGGGTCGAAAGCCGAGAGTCCCGCCAGGGACGACTGAAAATAGCCCAGCATTTCAACGCTGGGTTATCGGCCAGAAACTCGCCCAAGCCCCAGAGGGGCGAAAGAAAAACCCAGGCCCGGTTTTTTGGCGTCTCCCGCGCCCCAAAAATCCCGCGCCGACCGGACGCGCTCAGGCAACGGGGAGATTTTTTTCCAACGCCTCCGCGCCGCCCAGGAGGACCTTGCGAATCTCCCGGTATTCGCTCGGTTTGTTCCTTTTCATCCAGACCCGGTGCAGCGCCTTGTCCAATGCGCGAAGCTCCGCCGCGACCGTCTTGTCCGCGGGATCGGCCAGCCGGGTCCGGCCGGCGCGGCGGTGCAAGGCGAGGGTCCAGCCTTCGAAAACCCGCGCCCCCAGCAGGCCGGCGCGAATCTCGTCCGCGAGAACCGAATCCATGCCGCGGCATTTGGGGAGGTGGCGTTCGACCTTTCGGGCAAGGCCGGTGAGCGCGCGGCGGGCGGCGGCATGAACCGCGGCCTTGGGCTCGAACAGGCCATTGGGCACGCCCGTGGCCGGGTCAAACCAGTCGTCGGGGAAGTCCTTCGACCGCGGTTGGACCGTCCACGCGAGCAGGGTCCATTTGGCGTGGCAGGCGCGGCCCGCCCGGCGCAGGAGTCCGGCGACCTTGCCGGTGGGGTCGCCGAGTTCGAGGACTGACACCGCGCGGTCGAACCTGGCGGGGGCGAGGGCGGGGGAGGCGGCGTTCCAAGCGGCGGCGGCGCCAAGGGCGAGGCCGGGCAGCGTGAGGCCCAGGGTGTTGATATGGCCGTAATCGCCCCAGTCGGTGTTGAGCAGGCCGGCCGCGCCGTGTTCGAGGCCGCGTTTGGCGAAACGGGTGATGTTGACGTGGGCGCGGTCGTAGTGGTTGATCCCCGCGTTCCAGCCGCTAACCCCCGGGCAAACGTAAAAGGGGCGCCCGGAGGCGGCGACAGCCGGGGCGATGGAATGCGACAACTCCGGCCCGTAATCCCAATCCAGAAGGATGGCATCGGGCGGCAGCTCCGCGGCGAGCCCGGGGTGCTTGCCGATGATGTCGCCCCAGAACATCGGGATGGCGTTGTTGTCGCGCACCGCGCGCATGATCTCTTTGAGGAAATCCACATACAACCGGCCCGCGCCAAGTTCGGCGGCCGCCGCGCGGTTGCGCCCTTTGCCGAGGTCGAACGTTTCGTCGCAGCAGATATTGAAATAACGCGAGCGGAACAGCGGACGGAACTCGGCGATGAGGCTCCGGACCAGGGCCAGCGACTCGGGATTGCGGCAATCCAGGGTGTAGTGCTGCATGCGGTCCCACCAGCAAAACGGCTCGCCGGCGACGTCGCGTTCAAGCTCGTTCAAGTGCGGAAACTTGTTATGAATCCAGGTGTAGAAATGGCCGAAGGTGCTCAACGACGGCACCAGGTCAATGCCCAGCGCGGCGCACCGGTTGTCCAAGGCCCGGATTTCGTCCGCCGTCAGCGGGTCGGCGCCGCCCCACACCTCGGGGTGGCCCTTGAACGCGTAGGTGTGTTCCACGTAAAGCTGGAGATGGTTGAGTTTGAGCGCGGCGCAACGGTCGGCGAGGCCCAAAAGGGTCTTGAGCGTGGGGACCTTGCCGCGGGTGACGTCGTGATAAAAGCCCCGCAAGGGGTAGTCCGGCCAGTCCACGACTTCCAGGCATGGCAGACCGGCCTTGGATTGCCGGGCAATCTGGGCGAGCGTCGCCCGTCCATGGCGGTGGCCGGCCTCGTCGGCGGCGGTGATGGCCACACCCGAGCGATCGATCACAAGGCGGTAGGCGCCGGCCTTGGAACGGCCCGGATCGCCCGTGGCAAGCCGCGCGCGCGGCGTGCGCGGGCAATGGAACCGTCCGGGAAGACGGCGGAGGCGTTTGGGGGGCGGGAGGAGAAACAATTCCCGCGGGTTGGCCATGCGGTTAGGTTGGAAGAGGCGGCGCGGAAAAGCAAGGCCGGGTCAAATAGAGGGACGGACCTATTGTATCAATTGTTCGCCGGGATCGTAATGATTCGGGCGTTCAGCGGCCACGCCATCCTGGCGGCTTGCGCGGGCGCGAAAAGAGCCTAATTCCCCTCGATGCCATCTCGCACCCCAATAGCCGCGATCCAAACCGGGCGGGCCCTTCCCGCCGCGCTGGCCGCAATCCTCGCCGCGGTCGCGGTTCTGGCGCCGCCTCGGGATGGCCGCGCCGCCGCCGCGAAGACTTCGAGCCGGCCGCAGGTGCATGTGGTGCGGACCGTCGCCGAGTACCGGGCCGCGGTGGCGCGCGACGGCGGGCACGAGATGGTGGACCTTGCCGCCGTGGCGCCAGGGATCAAACTCGACCTGAAGTATGCCACAACGGACAATTTCACGGGCCGCCGCCTGTATCCAGTCGCGCGGGCTTTGCTGAGGCGCAAGGCGGCGCTGGCGCTCAAGGCCGTTCAGGCCGACCTGGAGGCGCGGGGCATGGGATTGAAGGTGTATGACGCCTATCGCCCGCACCGGGTTACGGTGGAGATGTGGAATTCGCGGATGGCGCCGGGCCGATTCATTTCGCCGCCGTGGTATGGCTCCAGCCACAACCGCGGCGTGGCTGTGGACGTGACTTTGGTCAATGCCGCGACCGGGACCGAGCTGCGGATGCCGACTCGGTTCGACACGTTCAGCGCGGCGTCGGCCCACGCGTACGCGGGCGCGTCCGCCGAGGCCACCCGCAACCGGGAGACCCTGCGCGCGGCGATGCGGGCGCGCGGGTTTTCGTCGTTGCTCAACGAATGGTGGCACTACCAGCTTTCCGGTTCGACCGCCTTCGCCGTGCTGGACCTGCCGTTCGACGTGTTTTAGCCGGTGCGCCCGAGCCCGGCGTCGGCGGAGGTGCTGGTGGCGCTCAAGGCGGGTGCTTCGGGCTGCGCGCACTCTACGCCTCACGGGCCTGCCCCTCATCCCACGCACACTTACGGCGGCGAGGGCGCCGCCGCTCCAGGGCGCCTGCTTCGGGCTGCGCGCACTCTACTCCTCACGGGCCCTTCCCCTTGTCCCACGCACACTTACGGCGGCGAGGGCGCCACCGCTCCAGAGCCGCTCCCGGATTTCGGTTGGACGCTGAACGCGGCGGCCCTATGATCGCGTTCATGGCATTGACCGCCCCAAGCTTGCGCAACGTTCCCCTTGCGGTGCAAATGTGGACTTTGACCGGCCAGTTCGATCTGGCGAAAGAGATGGCCCGGGCGCTCGAAGGTGTGCGCGCGGCGGGGTTCACGGCCATCGAAACGTTCATGGACGAGCATCTCACGCCGGGAATGCTCAAAGACGCGGGCGTGCGGGCCGTCGCGGTGCACGCCTCCACGCCCCGGCTGCCCGACCCGTCGGCGCTCATCGACCGATGCCGCGAACTGGGGGCGGAGCACGCCGCGGTTTCGGGTCCGCGCCACTGGGACCGGCGGGCTCTCGCGGATTACCGCGACCTCGCGGACATTCTCAACAACGCGGGGCCGCGCCTGGCGGAGGCGGGGATCGGGCTCCATTACCATAACCACGACTTTGAGTTTGCGCGGATCGAAGGGTTTCGCACCGCCATGGACAAGCTCGTGGATTGGGTGCGGCCCGAGGCGGCCGGCTTTTGCGTCGATGCCGGTTGGGCGCATGTGGCCGGGACTGTTCCCGAGCGCTGGATCGGGGACAACGGGCCGAGAATCAGCGCGCTGCATCTCCGGGATTTCCGCGGGCGCGATTCGATGGAGCTTGGCTGCGGCGAGGTGGACCAGGCCGGCCTCTTGCGGCAGGCCGGGCTCCTTCCGAACCTGGCGTGGATCGCGGTGGAGCAGGAGCCCAGGTCGTCGCCGGACGCCGTCCACAGCTTGCGCGTGAGCCGCGAATTTCTGCGGAGCCACTTCGGGTTGTAACCCGCCGTTCCATGGCCCCGATTCGCTGGGAAGACACTCCGAAACCGTTCCTTGAGCACCTCGAGGACCTGCGGCTCACGGTGATCAAGATCGGTGTGACGATCCTCGCCGGGATGCTGGCGTCGTTCTTTTTTGTCAAGCCCCTGTTCCATCTCATGTACGTGCCAATGCTCTGGGCAGGGCTGGAACCGGAGCAATTCCTGCGGGTGCTCGGCGTGGCGGACCCGTTTACGTTGTCGCTGCAGGTGGCGTTCGTGAGCGGGGCGGTGCTCACGTTTCCGCTGGTGCTCTATTTTCTGGCCGAGTTCGTCGTCCCGGCGCTGACGCCCGTGGAGCGGAGGTCCATCGGGCCGGTTTTCGCGGCGGGCACCCTGCTGTTCATGGGGGGTGTGGCATTTTGTTATTTTGTGCTGCTGCCCCAGGCGCTGCGGTTCTTCCACGACTTCGGCAGCGACCTAGGATTCCGCGCGGAGTGGACGGTGCAGAACTACATCGGGTTTGTCGCGCAGATGCTGCTGGCGCTGGGGCTGGCGTTCGAGCTGCCGGTGGTCGTGCTCGCTCTGGCCAAGCTGGGCCTTGTGGACGCGGCCTTCCTGAGCCGGCACCGGCGGCACGCCGTGGTCGTGATCGTGATCTTCGCCGCCGTCATCACCCCCACGTCGGACCTGTTCACGCTGTCCCTGATGGCCGGCCCCATGTGGCTGCTGTACGAAGGGTCCATCGCCGTCGCCTGGTGGATGGAACGCAAGGCGCGCAGGGCGGAGGAAGCGGGGGGTTGAACGTTTCGCGGCCGCGGCGGCGGTCCGCGTTCGCAAGGGAGTTGGGGCGGGGATATGGCCAACACATACTTTGACAAAGTTTGTATGCTCCGGTAGCGTTCTGCGATGCATGTATCCCTGACGCCGGAATTGGAGCGAATGGTCAAGAGCAAGGTCCAATCGGGCCTGTACAACAATGCAAGCGAGGTCGTTCGCGAGGCGTTGCGCCTGGCCTTGATAACGGAATCCGGGGACGATTGGCTGAAGCGCGAAGCCGCGATTGGTTTTGCCCAGCTGGAGGCGGGCAAGACGGTCCGCGCCCGCACCCAGCGGAGGTTCAAGGAGCTGATTCGCGCGAAACCGTGATATTGGAGCTCACAGAGGCCGCTCTCTCGGATTTGCGGGCAATTCGGGAGTACACCCTCGAAAGATGGGGAGAGGAGAAGGCGGAGGCTTATATCGACATTCTGTGGGCCAAATTTCAGGAGATCCTTTCCAATCCCATGCGCTGGCGCTTCCGGTCGGATCTCTTTCCGAATTGCCAAGTTGCTCGCCAAGGAAAACACATCATCTTGTTCCGTGTTCGACGGGGAGTCCTTCAAGTGGTTCGGGTTCTTCACACTTCCATGGATCTTTCCAGGCATGTCCCCGGTTGGTTGCGGTAGGGGAAGGACGGGCCGCCCGGTTCCCGATTCGCCCCAAGCGGCGGGACGCCGCTTCCACGATTTGACAGCGCCGCCGGACCGGTTATTTTCCTTCCCAACAAAGCCCACGGCACGATGCAATCCCCCTCCCCCTCCGGGAACGGCTCTCCCCGTCCCGAACCCAAACGATTCCCCCACGTTGGCAAAGGCCCTTGGTCCGGCGTTCCCGACGCCGACTGGAACGACTGGCGCTGGCAGCTCCGCAACCGGATCACCTCCCTCGCCGGACTCGAAGCCCATCTCGCCCTCACGCCCGCGGAACGGGCCGGCGTCCTGTTCTCCAACCACAAACTGGCCATGGCCATCACGCCCTATTTCTTCAATCTCATCGAACGGGACAACCCCGACGGCCCCGTGCGGCGCCAGGTCGTTCCCCGCCGCGAAGAGCTGGCCACCGACGCCGCCGAAATGGCCGACCCCTGCGGCGAAGACCGCCACATGCCCGTCCCCGGCCTGGTCCACAGGTATCCCGACCGCGTGCTTTTTCTCGTGACCGACCGCTGCGCCGCCTACTGCCGCTACTGCACCCGTTCGCGCGTGGTCAGCGGGGCCGGGGAACAGCACCTGGACACCGACCACGACGCCGCCATCGGTTACATTGCGCGCCACCCGGAAATCCGGGACGTGCTCCTGTCCGGGGGGGATCCCTTGCTGTTCACGGATGAAAAACTCGATTCGATTCTGTCGCGGCTGCGCGCGATCCCGCATGTTGAGTTCCTACGGATTGGCAGCCGCATCCCGATTTTTCTGCCGCAGCGGATCACGGAGGGCCTTTGCGCGGTCTTGCGCATGCATCATCCTCTCTGGATCAGCGTCCACACCAACCACCCGCGCGAGCTGGCGGAAGAGAGCCGCGCGGCGCTGGAGCGGCTGGCTGACGCGGGCGTTCCGCTGGGCAACCAAGCGGTTCTGCTCAAGGGCGTCAACGACGACCCGGCGGTGCTCAAAGAGCTGTTCCAAAAACTGCTGATGTGCCGGGTGCGCCCTTACTACCTTTACCAGTGCGACCTGATCCAAGGCTCCGCCCATTTGCGGACGACGATCCGGCGGGGATTGGAAATCATGAACGACCTGCGCGGCCACACCAGCGGCTACGCCGTTCCGCAGTACGTGGTGGATGGTCCCGGGGGCGGCGGCAAAATCCCGCTCAACCCCGAATACATGCTCGCCCACGACGGGCGGAGCCTGCTGCTGCGCAATTATAAGGGGGACATTTACGAATACCCCGAACCGGGCGAGGCCGCCCCAGCGCGCCGCCGCCTTCCGGCGCACCACGACGAGATTGTCGCCCTGGGCTTGGATTGAGCGGGGGGGAATCTCTCACGGAGGGCACGGAGTTCACGGCGGGGGAACGGGGAACAGGAGACGAGGGACAGATCGCTCACGGAGGGATGCCGAAGGGGGACTTTTCACCACGAAGAGGGCGAAGGACACGAAGGGGGGGGAATCTCTCACGGTGCGCACGGAGGGGAGATCAGGGTCGAGAGCTTGGCGAGCATGAAATCCGTCCAGACCCGAGGAACCATCCCAACTGGGAGATGGAAGCTCTGAACTGAGAACTGTCGTCTCCCCGCCCCTTCGTGTTGGAGAACTCTCCCCTCCCCCCTCCGGGAGCCCCGTGTGCTCCGTGAGAGACTTGGGGAAGTCGAGGGTCGAGAGCCGAGGGCAAATGCGCTGGGCTCCACCTCCACCAATCCCTTCGTGATCTTCGCACGCTTCGTGGTGAAACACTCCCCCTCCCCATCGACCCCAATCTTCCATCTCCTATATCCCAACTTCCGCGCCCCCCCCCCGCGGGGGCGCTACGGATTAAACTGCCGGGTCTGGACCACGCGGAAGCGGTAATACTGGTCCATGTTGGCCGTGTCCCAGTTCCCGTTGGCCACCTCGACGGCGAAGTCCGGGAGCCGGGGATCGTTGGGATCAATGTAACGTTCTAGGATGGCCGAGCCGCGGTACTCGGCGAGGACCTGGTCGGTTCCTTCCACCCACTGGCCGCCAGCCGCCGATCCCGGCGACTGCTTGAGCGCCTGGACACGCATGTGGACCTGGTAGGTGTTGGATCGGGATGTGAGCAGCGGATAAATGGCACCATAGGGCGTTTCTCGGGCCGTGTCGGATGCCAACTGCCTCACGGCCCAGAACGTGTTGATGTTGTCCAAGGTGAAGCCTTCGGGAACCAAGGGCACATCACAAATTTGGGATGCCGACCAGAAAAATCCGTTTGTCGCGAAACGATCACGGAAGGCCTCAACGGTCTCATCCCTGTCGATTTTGTGGCGGCTCGTCATCGACGACAGTCCCGATGTCGTTCGCATATAGTAGGGGCTCTTATAGTAGCGAACCGTTTCTGGCGTCTTTTCGATTGCCGTGACACGGACGGACTTTAACGCGGCCCGGAGGGCCGTGGATCGTTCGACGTACGTGAAGGGGGCTATCTGGAAGTTCAGGTTGATCTTGCCGGCGGTTGAGGCCGGTTCACTGATCGCCCATGGCTCCGCCACGGGCATCGTGTAGAAATCCAGCCACGCATGGTCCCGCGGGTTGTTCAGGCCCGGATGGGAGTCGCGGTGCGAAGGCGATGAGCCCGGTGCGGGGCACGGAAACGGCGTGAAACACAATGTCTCCCAACCCTGGCCCGAGCCATTGGGAAGGCTGCCGAAGGACACCGCCGACGCAATCTGGCGGTTTGGGGCAAAGTAATGCTGGATCAAACCGCCGTCGCCGGCCGTCCCATAGGAATCCCCGAAGAACGGGATGATGGCCATGTAATCCACCTCGTTGTTATTGCCCGTATCCTTGTGGATTGCTTGAAAGAACTGGTCGGCGATCTGCACCAGACCGCCATCGCCTTCATTTCCATAATTTGAAGCCCAATCGCCGGGCCCGTTCACATTACCGCTTGTGGGAAGCAGGAACGGCGCGCGCGGGGTTATTTCTTGCCCCTTCCCGAGCGTGCCTGGCGTCGCCCAGTCGCCACTCGCTCCGACGACGATGTTTGTGGAATCGAAGAGGCCGAACACAACATTCCGCCCGGCGCCCGTCACGGGACGGTCGCTTGTGGCGGGTGAGAACCACCCGAGCGCGTGGTACTGCCGCTGACTTGTGGACGCGACCAAATTGGTGTATCGCGCCACGTACTTGGAGGGAGGGCTAAACGCGGTCTCAAACGAAACCCAATAATCACTTGGAATTTCCGCAAACTGCGAAATGGTCCGCAAATCAGCCTTGCCCGCGGAGACCGGGCTGTAAATCATCGAAGCGACCACGTCGTAGGGCGTGATGAGCATGCTGGACTTCCCCTGGCCTCCCGACTCCCAGCCCG
Source organism: uncultured Verrucomicrobiales bacterium (assembly GCA_964435495.1). Taxonomy (GTDB): domain Bacteria; phylum Verrucomicrobiota; class Verrucomicrobiia; order JADLBR01; family JAIBCM01; genus CAYSZK01. The sequence goes on along the minus strand of CAYSZK010000132.1, from coordinate 2,376 downwards.
GGTAGTACCCGTCGTCAAGGACCCTGGATTTGCCGGAGCTTCCGGGTGTGAATTTGTGGGCCGACATATGGGCGCGCTTGGTCCAGAGCGTGCTGAAGAGGCCGTCGAACGTTGTGTCCGGATCCTCGTCAATGTACTGGTAGCGCGCCTTGGCTGGGGCGGTGTCGCGCTCTAAATCTGCCGCCGTAATGCCCGGATTCCATCCCGGCCATGTGGGATCCGGGGGATTGCTGGCATCGTACGTCGCCTTTTCACCTTCATCGTGTTTCACACCCGGCGCGATCCAGCGGGGCGCCAGTGGAATTGGGTAGGTTCCATTGAGCTTTCCAAAGTCCACACGAACCGTCTGAACGGGATTGGCGCCTGAGGGTATGGTGTCCGGTTTGTCGGGGTTGCCGTAGTGCAGGGAGAACTCAACCGTCGATCCGTCAAAGGCGAAATCCACCGCATCAGGTGACACATCGACCGGATCGGACGCAAAGGTCCAGTGGCGTTCGTCGGGCTTTCCGGTTTGCTTGGCCAGGTACTTGGCGTGATCCTCCGAGGTCCCCTGATTCCAGTACAGGTACGAGAATGCGGGGCTGCAGAAGTTGTCGTCCGGAGTCCAGAGTTTGACCCAGCTGGTGCCCGAGGGCCACGTCATGGTGGACTTCATGCCGGTACCGGGCGGACTGGTTACAGTAAATGGGCTGCCGCTGGCCTTCACCCAATATTCCGCGTCGGCAATCCGGTTGTTTGACGGCATCCGCGTCTCCAAAACCAGCACCATCTGCATCTTCGTTGTCTGGCTGTTGGTGGCGGAAATAAGGTTCGTCGCCACAAAATTGGTGCTCAACCATCCGACTTTCTCGCTGACCGCCATTCCGGTCCAACTTGCTGGAACCTTCGGCATTGGTTCCCTGCGGTCCGTCGCGTAGAAAAGAAGAGAAAGCTGGGTCAGCACGGGAGCGGCGCCGGATCCCTGTCCGGCCACTTCCCCGGCGCCAAGGTTCAGCCGGATGGGCGCGACAGCACCCGAGTTCTTGTCAATGACCCGCCCTCCGGTGCGATTGGCATCGAGGACCACGTCGTCCGAAGGTACGGGACGGAACCTGACGCCCGCATAAGAATAGCTTTGAATCTTGGGTGTGATGGCGTCCACATCGGCGATGGTGAACAGATTCACGCATCCCCGGATGTAGTCGAACATCGAGGCCAGGATGCGGTCCCGATTGACCGCGCTCCACTTGGAAGCAACGGAGGCGCCATATCCCGGCAGGCCGGTGTCGGTCAGCGCGCGCAGATACATCAATAGATCCCGGTTACGCGGAATCGCTGAGACGTCGTGGGTGGATGAATCTGGATTCTGGCGCTGGAAAAAGAAGCGCTCACCTCCAAACGTGCTGCAATGGGCAATCAGCCGCTCCTGCGGGGTCATCCATGTGTTCTGGTCCAGCGGTTTTGAAGGATCATCCGTCGTGAAGGGCGTATATTTCGGGCTCTTGGAACGAGCCTTGATGAATATCGACTTGGTCCACGGCCATGTGACCGGCCACAGGCTGATCCGCGGGCTCGACAACAGCGTCGTCTCAGGAGCCCGGCTGTGAGCGGTCAGGAAAAACCTTCGTTCGCGAAGCAAATTGCGTGCCTGAACTCCCGGGAAGGGTCCGTTGAACTGGTCGGTTCGGTCCATCGCCATCATGAACTCGTCCACGGACACATAAAGCCGCTGGCTGTCCGGTGTGACGTTTGTAATGCCTGACATGAGCGAGTTCACCGTGTTCGCGCGCGGCGAGAATGCGAACCCGCGGTCATCGATCGGGATTGAGCCCCCGACAGAGCCGCCCTGGCCGATCCGGGGCGCCAGTTTGTACAGGTTGGATAATCCGGTGGTGAAGGCGCTCTGGATTCTTCCAGAACTCCCATAGGGATCGCCTGGATCGAACTCCAAATCCGTGGAACTAATGTCCTCAAGCGGCACGCTCAGCGAAACCGTCGCAGGATGGCCCAAGACCCGCTGGAATTCGTTCTGGAGGGGCGGGTTGGCGGCAAGCATCATCTCGTCGATGCTTCCCGCGACCGGCGGGCTCCAGAAGGTCCCTTCCGCCGCCGTGTTGATGTTCACCTTGCACGTCTCGTCATCCGTCCAGAACGCGATCCGCCCGATCACCCGGTTCTGTGGCGAGCAGTTGGCCACTGTCACAGTATTCCCGCCGGCGGTCACCGGCGCGGGCGCCAAGCTGCCGTCCGCCAGCACGTACAGCCACCGCACAGGCATCGGCGCGGGCTGCCGCGCCGTCTTCGGCGTGGCGCTGTCGTCAATCTCGAAGCCCTCCACTTTCCCCTCCGCCGCCGGGTCCACAATCGGGTAGTTGGTCACCGCCTGGCCCCCTTCCC
>CAYSZK010000131.1:0-11194 GCA_964435495.1 uncultured Verrucomicrobiales bacterium | reverse complement strand
AGTAGTGGCGCGGGTGTCGGCGGACGGTGTAGCGTGGCGGGACGCGGCGGTGGTGACGATGGCGTGGGGGCCGGAGGCGCGGGCGGGCTTGGCGGTGACCAGCCACAAGGGGGCGGCGCTTGGGCGGGTGGAGTTTGGCCCGGTGATGGGTCCCGGCGACGGCGGGGACGGGGATGGGGACGGATTGGAGGATGCGTGGGAGATCGCGCACTTCGGGTCGATCGCCAATTGGGCCGGCGCCGACGATCCGGACGGCGACGGTCGGGACAATGAAGCGGAGGAAACGGGCGGGACGGACCCGAACGATTTTTACAACGGCATCGCGCCGGGGCTGCAGATCGTGTCGGGCGACGGACAGCGCGGGCGGGCCGGAGACTGGTTGGCCGACCCGCTGGTGGCGCGCGTGTTTGACGCGGCGACGGGCGCGGGATTATCCAACGCGCCGGTGGCGTTTACCGGAGGTTTGGAACTCGGCGTGGCGCCGGGCATCGCGCAAGGCGTTTGGGTGGCGGGCCGCGCGGGCGCGGACGGAGTGGCGAGGGTCTTTGCGCGAATTCCCGACGGTGGCGCCGGGCGGTACGAGACTGCGGCGCGGGCGAACTATGGCCCGGCCGGTTCGGGTTCCACTGAGGTGGTGTTCGTCGCGGAAGCCGGGCCGGTGGGGGCGGCGAGCGTGGCGGCGGCGGGCATGCGCGCCATGGTGGTGCTGGGGGACGGGCGCGTGCTGGCGTGGGGCGACAACCGGCTGGGGCAGGCGGGGAACGGAACGGCGGGCGCGTTGACCGGCGCGGTCGAGGTTGTTGGATTGAGCAACGCGGTGGCTGTCGCGGCGGGGCCGGGCCACAGCGCGGCGGTGGATGCGCACGGGGCGGCGTGGACCTGGGGCGACGGGCGCGGAGGCGGGTTGGGGCTTGGCGATGAGATTGCACGCCTTGCGCCCGTGCCGGTGGCCGGGCTGCCGCCGATGCGCGTGGCCGCTTGCGGACAGGAGCACACCCTTTTCCTCGCCACCAACGGCCAGGTCTTCGGATGCGGCGGCGACGGTTTCGGCCAGGTGTCGGGTGGGCCACCGGGCGGCGGGCCGGTCCTGGCGCCGATGCCCGTGCCGGGGATCACAAACGCCACGGCTGTCGCCTGCGGGGCGATCCATAGCCTGGCGCTTTTGGCGGACGGAACCGTCTGGTCGTGGGGGCGGGACGGGACGGCGGACCAGGCGCCGTCGCCGGTGGCGGGGTTGACGGGCATTGTGGATGTTGCCGGCGGCGGATTTCACTCGCTCGCGGTGGATCGCGCGGGAGTGCTTTGGGCCTGGGGCGGCAACGAAGCGGGCCAAGCCGGGACCGCCGCGCGTGGCCATGCCGCCGTCCCCATGCCTGTGGCGGCATGGGGGACCAACGCTCCGGCGATTGCCGGTGCCGCGGGTGGCTGGAGCCACAGCGCGGCCCTTGACGCAGGCGGCCGGGCGTGGTCGTGGGGCGCGAACGGCGCGGGACAGGCCGGTGGCACGGGCGCGGTGTTTCGGACGGACGCGGTGGCGGTTCCCGGCGTGGCCTTGATGGCGCGCGTGGCGGCGGGGGAGGATTTCAGCGTCGCGGTGGATTCGGCGGGCGCGGTCTGGGCCTGGGGCGGCAACGCGCGCGGCCAGGTCATGCCCGGCGGGCCGCCCACCAACGGCTGGGGTCCGGTCCTTTTGCCGTGGGCCGGGGAACTGGGAGGCGCGCCATGAACAGGAGAGCGAGGATGATGAAGAACAGGTTTGCGCGGCTGGTCCTTGCGGGCGCGGCGCTGTTGGCGGCGCGGGGCGAGGCCGGGGCCGTGTGCGCGCGCGTGCGCATCGAGATCGCCCAACAGCTAACGCTCACGCGCCAGGGATTCGAAGCCCGGCTTACGGTGAACAACGGCCAACCCGTCCCGCTGGAGGGGGTGTCGGTCACGCTGTTTTTCAAGGACGACGCGGGCAACGCGGTCGAGGCCACCAGCAATCCCAACAGCGCCACCGCGAAGTTTTTCGTCCGGCCCGTCGAAGGGCGCGAAGTGCCCGGCCGGATCGAGGGCGGCGCGGAATCGCGCATGGAATGGTTGATCATACCAGCGCCATCCGCGGGCGGAGCGGCGCCCTCCGGCGCCTTGTACTACGTGGGCGCGCGCCTTGGGTACACCGCCGGCGGCGTCGCCGAAGCGGTGGAGGTCGATCCCGACTGGATCACGGTCCTGCCGATGCCCGAGTTGCGCTTGGACTATTTTCTGCCCGAGGACGTCGAGGCCGACGACCCGCACACCGGGGCCATCGAACCGGCGCAGCCCTTCTGGCTCGGCGTGCGCGTCGCCAACACCGGTTTTGGCGGCGCCAACCAGCTCCGCATCGAGTCGGCGCAGCCCCGCATCGTGGACAATGAGCAGGGATTGCTCATCCGGTTCCGAATCGAAGGCGCCAGCGTCAACGGCGCGCCCGTCCAGCGCACGCTCCTGGCCGATTTCGGCGCGGTCCCGGCCCAGCGTTCGAGTATCGGCTTCTGGGAAATGACCACCACCCTCTCCGGCCGGTTCGTGGATTTTGGCGCCAACTTTTCCCACGCCGACGAGTTGGGCGGCTCGCTCACCGCCCTGATCTCCAATGTCGTCACCCACATGCTCGTCGCGCCCGTGCGCGTGGACCTCGCGGGACGCGACGCCCTGGACGATTTTTTGGCGCGGGACGGCGGCACGCTGCGGCTCTACGAGTCCGGGCAACTGGGCGACGGCCCGCAAGTGCGGGACGTTTCCTCTTCGGCCACTGTCGCGGCCTTGGGGGGCGGCGTCTATCGCGTCACCGCGCCCGCGGACCCCGTCGGACTGATCTACCTGGATGTTTCCGACCCGGAGCAAGGCCGCCAGCGCCTGGACCGTGTCGTCCGCGGAGACGGCCGGGTCGTGCATCCGCGAAACGTGTGGTTGTTGCGCCGGCGTGGGGACGGCGACGCCGGGCCTGTCGAACACAGGTTGCGCCTGTTTGATCCCGATAATCACGCCGGGTTGTCCTACCAGGTCCACTTCGCCGATCCCGCCACGGCCAACGCGCCACCCGTGCTCCAGTTCCCGGGCCGCTGGCTGGTGAAAGCCGGGGAGTTCCTTGGGTTTTTCGTGACCGCCACCGATCCCAACGGCACGGTCCCGCGCCTGGCCGCCAGCCTGTTGCCGGCCGGCGCCGCCTTCACCAACAACGCGCCTGGCCGCGGCATGTTCGAGTGGACTCCCCTGCCCTCCCAGGCCGGCAGCTACGCCGTGCGCTTCACCGCAAGCGACGGCATGCTCTCCGCCTCGGAGGTCGCGGTCATCACCGTGGCCGGAGGCGAGTTGATCGACGCCTGGCGCGAGGAATTCTGGCCGGGGATCACCGATCCCTCGATCATCGGCAACAACGCCGACCCAGACGGCGACGGCCTGAAGAACCTGCTGGAATACGCCCTTGGAATGGACCCGACCCAACCCGGCTGGGACCGGTTGCCCGTTCTCGGCACCGTCGAGTTGGGCGGGAAGCGATATCTCACCCTGACGTACGAGCGCCGGGCCAATGACGCCACGCTGGCTTTCGAGGGCATCACCTCCGGCCAGGCCGGCGCGCCGGAGGAGGAGTGGATCCTGGGCACGATGCCCGAGACGCTGCCCGACCAAAACGGGGTCGCGCCGGGAATGACCCGCGAGCGCGTGCGCGATCTGACCGCCCTGGAGGACGCCGGCCCCCGGCGTTTCTTGAAACTGCGGGTCAAAGTGCGGGAGGTGGAACCATGAACCGAATAACGCAAAGAATTCAGAACGCGGCCCGTATGCGGAACCTTCCGGCGCGAACCACAAGGCTTCTCACGCTTTGCCTGGTGGCCGCCGCGTGGCACGCGCGGGCGATGGACTCCGCCACAACCCCGCCCGCCGGGTGCGTCAAACTGCCGCTCGCCGGCGGGGGCGACAGCCATCTTGTGACGCCGCTTGCGCGCCGCCCCGCGGCTATGGCGGTCCTTGCCCAGGCGCCCGCGTCCAACGTGCTCGTGGTCGCCGGCGAGCCCTGGACCGCGGGGGCCTTCGCCGCCGATCCGCTGCTCGGCCCCCGGTTCGCGGCGGAATTCTTTTCCGGCCCGCTGGAGGGCGCCGCCTACCCGGTGCTCGCCAACGACGCGGGAACCCTGCTCGTGGACACCGTCCGCCAGCCGCTCGCGGGCCATCCGCTGGGCGCCGCCGCGGCGGGCGACGTGCTCGTGGTGCGTCCTTTATGGACGGTGGAGACGGTCTTTGAAGGAACCCACACGCCCCCGGTCCTCGCCCCGTCCGCGGACGTCCCGGAGCCCGGCGCCTGGGATGCGGCGGACTCGGTCCGTTTGCCCTCCGGTGGCGCGTTCGATTTCTTTTGCCCCCCGGAGCGCGTGCTCGCGCCGTTGGAGGGCGGTGGCTGGGCCGCGCGCCTCGGCGAAACCAACCTCGCCCAGGCCACTGGCCACCCTTTGGACGACTCCTCGGCGTTCACCGTCCGGCGTTTTTCCAGTGCTCCGGCGGAGATTTGGCTGCTGGGCGACGCGCGGGTGCGGCGGTTTGTCGTTCCTATCCCCGCGGCCGGCCCCGCGGGTGCGGCGCAATTGGTGGGCTGGGCCATGGCCGATCCGGTGGACCTTGCGTCCGCATCGCTCACGCTGGGCGGCACCAACGCGCCCGTCCGCGTTTCCGCAAGCCTCGCCCAGCGCGCCGACGAATGGCGCGGCTTCTCGGCCGGCCGCACGGGCTTTCAGTTGCCGCCGGACCGGTTGTTTGTTTGGACAACCCAGGGTTTTTGGAGGGAAGCGGGCTCCGAGGACATCGCCATTCCCGGCGAAACCGAACTGGCGCCCGGCGCGGCGTGGCTGCTATGGCGCCGACCGGGCAGCGGCCCGGCCTTTTGGGTGCAGGCGCCGACGGCGGAGTGAGAGGCATGGAGACGACAAAGGCCAGCATGCCCAAGCTTTGCGCGCCCCTGGCGCGGCGGCGCCCCCGCCGCCGTTTCAGTGCGACGGCTTATGAGAGATTGGGAGAGTCCCCCACGCGGCCAAGCCCCCGCGGCGAACGGCACGCCGCCTCATGCTCCACCCAGTCCTGTGGCTCGCCCTTGAAACGGCGGCGGGGGCGCCGCCGCGCCAGCCTGTTCCTTGCGCTCTTCATCGTGGCCGCCGTGGCGGAGGCCGAAGACCTCGGCGAGATCACCCTCCCGCAAACCGTCGAGCACCTCATCGTCGTCCGCAACGAAGGCAAGACGCCCCTTCGCGTGCTTCGCGCCAAAGCCTTCCGCGGCGACGTGCGCGTCGGTTCCATCCTCGACCCGATCCCGCCCGGCGATGCCGCCACGCTGCCCATTGCCATCGACGCCGCGATCCCCGGCCCGTTCCGCGCGGATGTCTTCGTCGAAACCGACGATTCGTCCGCGCCCATCCGCCGCTACCCGATCACAGCCGTCTGCGGCGGCGATTCGCCCAAGGTGTCAAGGGACGAAGCCCCCGGGCCGGGCGCCGGCGACGAGAGTTTGGATGGCCGGACCGTGATCGACGTCCGTGCGGCGGCGGAGTTCGAGCGCGGCCACATCCCCGGCGCGCGGCACATTCCGTTGTTTGCGTTGCGCGGGCGGCGCGATCTCCGCGCCAGCCCGCTGCTGCTGGTGGGCCACGGCTGGGACGACACGCGGTTGGAGGCGTTGTGCCGCGAACTCGCCGCCATCGGCTTCCGCGACCCGCGCCATCTCCCCGGAGGCGTGGCGGAGTGGTGGCGGAAAGGCCGACCGCTATCGGGCGCGCAACCCTCCGAACCGCCCATTATGATTCCGCCTGCCGCGCTGGATTTTGCCGCCGCCGACACCTGGACCATTCTTTTCCCCACACAGCCCTCCAAGCCCGCGGCCAGGCGCGCGCCCGCGGCGCATCCGCTGGCGGCGGGCCGCGCGCTGTTTCCGCGCTCCGAACCTGTGCAAGCGGCGCGGGATCGTTTGCGCGCGGCTGTGGAGGCGTTGCCCGGCCCGGCGCGGCCCGTTCTCCTGGTGACGGAAGACTGGCCCGAGGGCGGCCTTATCGCGGAAATCGCCGCCTGGCGCGGGCCCGCGGCCACGCCGGCGCCTGTGTTCCTGATCGCGGGCGGCACGCGGGCGCTTGGCGCGCACTGGGCCACTGCGATGGCATCGGCCGAACGCCGTGTGGCAACCGCCCAAACCTCGCGCGCCGGCGCGGGCATGGGCGGCGGCGCGGGCGCGGGCGCCGGCGGATGCGGAGGGTGCCCCAAATGAAGATTTTTGATTCTCGATTTGTGATTTTTGAATGGGGCGGCTGTCTCCGCGCGGCGCGCCTGGATTGTGGTGGCGCCCGTGGCTCATGCCTGGCGCGCCTGTTGCGGCCATGCGGCCAGCCAAAAATCAACGGTCAACACTTAAGAATCCCTTGCGTGTGAGGAGCGAACAAATGAAAACGATGAACACTTCCGGCTTCCGATTTTTGTCTCATGACTGGACCCGCGGGCGCCGCGCCGCGCGGGTTGCGCCGACTCCCGGCCGGGCGGCAATCAAAAATCAAAACGCAAAGCGCTCCCTTCTCCTTTCGCTCCTTCTCGTGGCGGCCCCGGCCTTTGCCCAGACCAACATCCCCGGCCTCGCCGTGTGGCTCAAGGCCGGCGACGGCCCGGCTGTCGATGCCAACGGCCTGGTCCACGCCTGGACCAACGCCACCGGAAGCGGCGCCGACGCCGTCCAGCCCGACGAATCGGCGCGCCCTGTCCTGGCCACCAACGCGGTCAACGGCTTGCCGGCCGTGCGTTTCGACGGGCAGGGACGGCACTTGACCATGGCCGGCCTGCGGCTTTGGGCGCCGGGCGATGAATCCACGGAATGGAAGGAGGGCCTGACCATCCTGGCTGTGGTGCGTCCCGATGCCGCCGCCGCGGACGATCCGCGTTTTGTCGTGCACGCGGGCAGCCCCGAGGAAACCTCGGAGTGGGGAGACGTGGCCTCGGCCCAGTTTGGGTTGGCCGTCACCGCCTCCCGGTTGGACGGCCAGACGCCGGTGGACTGGAACGACTCTTACCAATACCACTCCGCCGGACGCTCCACGCGCCTGGATGGCGCGGCGCCCACCAACGCCTTTGCCGTGGTGGCGTTTCACAGCGAGTACGGCCCCGACCCGGTCTATTGGGGGTGGTACAACCAGCAATCCTTGCGCTGGAACGGGCGCCGCGTCGAACGCGAGTTCACGGAGGCGGGCGTTCCCTCCGAGACCTCCATCGCCTATGCGGACCAACGCGAAGAGGCCGCGGGACCGGTGACCATCGGCGGCCAGTCGGCCACGCGCGATGGCGCGGACCGTTTCTTCAAGGGGGACATCGCCGAAATCCTCGTGTTCACCAACTGGCTCTCGCCCCACGACCTCGCCTCCGTCGAGGGAGCGTTGGCGGAAAAATACGGCATTGCGGATGTCAAAACACCGGCCCCGCGGTTGGATCCGCCTTACGCGTTCCAAGATTGGGACCCCGCCGCGCCCGTGGACGTGTCGATTCTTTGCCCACTCACCAACGCCGTTATCCGTTACACCGTGGACGGATCGGCCCCCAACGAAACCTCCCCGGAATACTCGGCGCCCATCCGGGTGGAAACCAATACCCTCATTCAGGCCCGCGCGTTCGCGCCCGGCCTGCCGCCCAGCGATATGGTCGCGCGCCGGTTCCTGCCGGAACAGGACGCCGCCCTTCCGCGTCTCGGCACCAGCCCGCTCGACTTTTGGATGCGCGCGGGCGACGGCGTGACGGTCGATGGCCAGGGGCGCGTCTCGGATTGGCTGACGATTGCCGGCTGGTGGGGGGCGTCCGCGCGGGGCGGCATGGACAGCTCCCTGCCGACCTTGGTGCTGGACGGCGCGAGCGGCCATCCGGTGGTGCGTTTTGATGGCGCCAACGGCCTCCTTCACTTCGCCGACAGGCACCTTGTGTCCGAGTGGGACGAAGTCAATGAGTTGCAAGGCGCCACCATCTTCGCCGTCGTCCGCGCCGCCTCCCCCAGCGGGCTGGGGTTCGTCGTCTCCGGCGGCGGCATCGACGCGACCAACGACTTTTTCGGGAGCGGCACGCTGCCGGACCACATGAATTTCGGCCTCGCCTGGAACGCCACGGCGGCCGAGGCCCGCACGCCGCTCATCGACGGCAGCCCGGACTGGAATGGCGCGGTTTCCTCCGCCACGCACGGCGCCGGAACCAACGCGCTTTCGGTCGTGACATTCCGCGTCGAAGGGCGCGGCGCTCAGGCGCTGCGCGTCAACGGCGCGTTGCTTGCCGGCACGCTGCTCCCCGACCTCCAATCGTTGAGGCCCTTCCCGGAAAACGAAGGCGCCTCGGGCAATCTCCGTTATGCCCCCGTCCGCGAAGAGCACCGCGGGCCGCTGACCCTCGGCGCCCAGGCATGGCGCGAGGGCGGCGCGGCGCGGTTCTTCCAGGGCGATATCGCCGAAATCATCATGTACAACGTGCCCCTGGGCGAAGACGAAATGATCCAGGTCGAAACGATGCTCTCCAATCGCTATCTCACCGGCGCCACCCAGCTTCCCGCGCCGGTGCTCACGCCGCCAGGCGGCATTTTCTCCAACGCCCAGAACGTCGCCATCTCCGGCGTCCCCGAAGGCGCCGAGGCCCGCTACACCCTGGACGGCGCCGAGCCCGGCCCCGGCTCGGCTCTGGCCACCGGCGCCGTGACCGTTTCCAACTCGGCCATGCTCAGGGTCCGCCTGTTCAAGGACGGGTTCGACCCAAGCCCCGTTGTCTCCGTTGAGTTCATCATCGATCCCGATCCGCCCGCCCTGTCCGAACCCACCGCAAGCTGGTGGGACTGGGGCTTGGGATGGTACAGCGAGCCGCTAACCAACGGCTACCTGCTTGCTCGCGACGTTCACGCTGGAATCTCCGCCGCCGATCCCCGCGGCATCGCCGCCACCCGCATTTGGGTCGCCGGCAGCCTCGCCCATGAATGGGTTCGCGAGCCGGGCGGCCAGGTGGAAACCAACCTCAGCTTCAGCGCGGACCTCGATCCCGCCGGGCTAACCTCCAGCCCGGTCGAAGTCCGCTTCGCCGCTTCCGATTCTCTGGGCAACACCAGCGAAATCACCCGCTCCCTCCTGCTCCGCGCCCAGGCCCCGTCCATTCAGCCCGCGGGCGGGCTCTTCGGCGCGCCGCAGTTTGTCTCGGTCGTTTCCGCCCTCGAAGGCGCCACCGTCCGCTACACGCTCGACGGCGGCGAACCCGGCGAAACCTCCCCCATCGCGGCCGGCCCCGTCGCCGTCGCCGCCTCCGCCACTCTCAAGGCCCGCGTGTTCAAAAACGGCTACGCCCCCAGCACAACCGCCAGCGCCGAGTTCACCATCGATACCGAAGGCCCGATCATCGAGAACGTCACCTTCGGCGGCGCGCCGCTCCTGGACGGTTTGACCGTCTCCAACCGCGCCTCCATCGCCTTCTCCGCCGCCGACCCCTCCGGCGTCGCCACGGCCGAAATCGCCGTCGATGGCATTGTCATCGGCAATCTCGCCGCCGCCCCCTTCAGCGCGCTCTTGGACCCGGACCTCATTGAGGACGGCCCGCGAACGTTGCGCATTCGCGCCACCGACCGCGCCGGCAACGCCACCGAAATCATCCGCGCCATCACCATCGCCGCCACGCCCCCGCCCGCGCCCGCCATCACCGCGCCCGGCTCGGGCTTCGTCACGCCCGACGCCTCGATCCACGTTCGCGGAAATTCCCAGCGCGCCACCGACATCGTCATCAAGGGCAACGGCGCCACCCGCGCCGTTGTCGCCCCCAACCCCGCCTCCGGCCAGTTCCAGATCGTCATCGCCCTCGAAGAAGGCACCAACATCCTCACCGCCGCCGCCCGCAACCGCGCCGGCGAAGGGGACCCCTCCCCGCCCGTGGCCGTCATTCGCGATTCGTCCGTGCCCGCGCCGCCCGCCGGGTTCACGGCCAAAGCCATCGCCGGCGGCAAAATCCAGCTCAACTGGTTCGGCCGCGGCGCCGGCGCCCTGCGCGAGTTCCGCCTGTACCGCGCCCAGGCGCCCTTTGACGAAACGGCCCAGGCCGTTCGCATCGTCTCTCCCGCCGGCACGGCCACGGCCTACACCGATGCGCCGCCCTCCGGCGGGACATGGCACTACCGCATTGCCGCGGTGAACCCCGCCGGCACCGAAAGCGCGCTTTCCGAGCCCGCTTCCGCCACGGTCGATACCTCCGCCCCATCCGCCGCCATCCAGTACGCACCGCGCGGCCCCCACGACCCCGCCACGGGCCGCACCGGCCCCGGGTTGGTCGATGTCACCGTCACCCTCACCGAACCCGCCGATGGCGCGCCGTTCCTGAGCCTTACCCCGCGCGGCGGGGCGCCCATTCCCGTGCCGTTGGCGGTGTCCAACGGCGCGTTCGACGCCAACACGGTCTTCACCGGTTTCCTCAATATCAGCGCCTCCACCCCCTCCGGCCCCGCCGCGGCCAATTACTCCGCGCGCGACGCCGCCGGCAACCGCGGCGCCACCATCTCCCAGGGCGCCACGCTGCTGTTGGACACCGCCGGACCCATCGTCACCAATCTCGCTGTCGTCCCCGGCCCCGTCATCCGCAACGACGCCACCAACCCCGTCGAAGTCGCCTTTACCGCTGTGCTCGACGAAATCCCGGCCACGGACAACGTCCCGCTCTTCGCCTACACCCTTTCCGCCAGCGGCGTCACCCCCGTGACGGTCACCAACCTCCTCCCCGGCGCCGCCTCAAATATCTGGAGCGGCACGTTCCTCCTGCCGCCCGGCGCCGGCGCCCAGCCGGAATCCCTGGCCCTCGCTTTCGAGGCCAGTGACGATCTCGGCAACGTTTCCACCCGCATCGTGCCCCCGCACGCGTTCGAAGTGTATCAAGGCGCCCTGCCGCCCTTCGACGCCCCGCTGGCCCTCGCCGCCAAACCCGCCCACGGCGGACGGGTCGATCTCACCTGGCAAAGTGTCCCCGGCGCTGTGGACTACGAAATCCAGCGCAAAGCCCCCGGCGAATCCGCCTTCTCGTTCCTCGCCCGTGCAGGCGCCGCCACCGCCTACTCCGACCCGACGCCCAGCGACGGCCTCTACACCTACGCCGTCGCCACCGTCCGCCGCGAAGGCGCCGAGGAAAGCACAGGCGCCTTAAGCCAGCCCGCCACCGCCGT
>CAYSZK010000130.1:0-11264 GCA_964435495.1 uncultured Verrucomicrobiales bacterium | reverse complement strand
AATCCGGGAAAATCAACGTGAACATAGTGCCCCTTATTTAAGCGCCATTCGGGTCTGACGGCATCTGCAGGGTTGGTAAAAGTGCTCAACCCCGAAACAACGCCGCCACAATCTGCCGCCCCGCCCCGAACACCCCGCGCCACGAGTAGGCCACCTCGGCCCCGCTCCCCGCCAAACGCAGCCAGCCACGCGCCAGGTTGTGTTGCACCTGCCGCGCCATCCAGCCGGTCCACAATTCCAGCACTCGCTCCGGCCCCTCAAGCCGGGATTGCGGCACGGCCTCGGAGCGGTTCAATCGCAAGAACTCAATGTGCTGCCGCAACAGCGCCTCCGCCGAGCCCGCTTCGGGACACCGCCACCACCGCATTTCCGGCGCCGCCTCCAAACCGTAGGGCAACGGATAGTTCCATGTCATCCAATGCACCCCGGCCCCGTCCCACGAAGATACCGCGGAATATACGACCGTCCACGGGCCCTGCTGGACCCATCCCACCGCCGCCAGAAACCGCCGGTCGCCCGAAACCAAAAATCGGAACACCTGCTTCGGCTCCGAAGGCTTCAGCTCCGCATCCTCCACATCCTCGAACCCAAGCTTCTCCCACTCCCGCCCCGCCGCCACCAGCGGCGCAAACCGCGGATGCGCCGCCGACACCCGCTCCAGCCGGCGGTCCTTCGGCGCCCGCATCCGGCGCATCGCCACCACCACATGCACCCCCGGAAACAGAAGCCACACCGCCCCCGCGCAAACCGCCAGCGGCCCGCTGCCCGTCCACCGCCCCACGCCCACCGCCATCGCCGACGCGAACACCGCCAGCGCCGCCACACGCGCCCGGCCCGTCCCCATGTGCAGCAATCCGCCCGCCAGCGCCACCAGCGCCAACACCAGAAACAGGCCGTTCGACGCCCACACGCCCGCCAGGAACTCCCGCCAACCTCCGCTCATCGCCGAGCCGCCAGAAGGCCGCGCTCGGAAAAGAAACGCTCCAACTGCTCCGTGTCGGTGTCCGCGAGGATTTCCCCGTTGATCACCGCTGTGGGCACGCGTGATTGCCCGGTCAATTTCACCAACTCCCGCTCCGCGTTGGAATCCACGCCAATGTCCACGGTCTCATACTGGAAGCCGTGGCCGTCCAACCAGGCTTTCGCCTCGTCGCACCACCCGCACCACGCCCGCGTATAGAGTTTGATCAGCGGCTCCGCCATGTTGCTGCCCCTCCTTGCCCTTCATTTTGCGCGCCGTCCGCCTCCGGGCAACTCCTTTTTAAGCGCCGCCGCCTGCGCCCGCCCCACTCCCCGCAACCCGGCCCGCGCCACCGCCAGCATCCCGTCCAATTCCGCCCGCGAAAAGGACGCCTCCTCGCCGCTCCCTTGCACCTCCACAAACCGGCCCCCGCCCGTCATCACCACGTTCAAATCCACCGCCGCGTCCCGGTCCTCCTCATAGCAAAGATCCAGCAACACCCGGCCCCCGCAAATCCCCGCGCTCACCGCCGCCACCGAATCCCGCAACGGCCAGCGCTCCAACGCCCCTTCCCGCCGCAGCCGTCCGCACGCCAGCGCCAACGCCACATACGCCCCGGTGATCGACGCCGTCCGCGTCCCCCCGTCCGCCCGCAATACGTCGCAGTCCACCCACAGGGTCCGCGCCCCCAACGCCTCCAAATCCGTCACCGCCCGCAGGGACCGCCCGATCAGCCGCTGAATTTCCTGGCTCCGCCCGTCCATCCGCCCCTTGGTGATGTCCCGCGCCTTCCGCTCGGCGGTCGAATACGGCAGCATCGAATACTCCGCCGTCAGCCATCCCCCCGCCGCCCCCTGCTCCTTCATCCACCGCGGCACCGCCTCCTCCACCGTCACCGCGCAAATCACCTCCGTCCGCCCAAACGCGCACAGCACCGATCCCGCCGCATGCCCCGCCACCCCCGGCTCCATCCGCACACGGCGCATCTCCCGCGCCCGCCGACCGTCCACCCGCGCCGCCGCCACAACCCGTCTCAACGCGCCCCGTGCCTTCGCACCGTCGCGTAGGTCTTCACGCCCTGCCGTTGGAAATGCAGAAGCACGCCCTTCTCCAAGTCCGCCTTCTTGACCTGCGCCGTGTATTCCGCCACCGACTTCACCGCCACATGGTTCACCGCGCTGATGATCGATCCCACCCGCAACCCCGCTTCCGCCGCCGGACTGTCATCATCCATCTCCATCACCACCACGCCCTCCACCGGGCGCAACCCGAATTGTTTGACCAATTGCTGGTTCACCGCCGCCACCTCCAACCCCAGCGCGTCGCGCTTCGGCTTCTCCTCCACCGGCGCCTCCTCCCGCTCCGCCTGCCTCCCCGTCGAAGCCGGCATCTCCGCGAGCTTCACCAGCACTTCGATCTCCTCCGGCCTGGCCTCCGGCCCAAACCGCGTCACCTTCAGTTTCACCTCGTCGCCCACCTGCCGGCCCGCAATCGCCGTCTGCAAATCCGCCGCCGTGTCCACCGCCCGGCCGTCCACCGCCGTGATCACGTCCCGCGGCATCAGTTTGCTCTTCTCCGCCGGGGTGTCCGGACGAATCTCCTGCACCACCACCCCGCGCGAATCCGCCCCCGGCAGATCGCCGAATTCCTCCGGCGTGTCCTTCAACGATTTGATTCCCACGCCAAGCCACGGATACACCACCCGCCCCTTCTCGATAATCTCACGCGCCACCTTCTCCACACGGTCCACCGGCACCGCAAACCCCACCCCCGTCCCAATCCCCCGGATCAACGTGTTCACCCCTATCACCTCGCCATCAATGTTGCACAACGGCCCGCCGCTGTTGCCCGGATTGATCGGCGCCGTCGTCTGCACATACGCCACGTTCTGGTTCTGCATCGACAACCCGCGCCCCTTCCCGCTCAGCCACCCCACCGAATAGGAATACTCCAGGTCAAATGGCGCCCCAATCGCTATCGTCCATTGCCCAATCCTAATGTCCGCAATCCGCCCCAGTTTCGCCGCGGGCAAATCCTTCGCCTCCACTTTCAACACCGCCAAATCCGCCCGCGAATCGGTCCCCACCACCTTCGCCGGAAACTGGCGCCCGTCCCTCAGCCGGATGCGGAACTTCTCCCCCTTGTCCACCACGTGATGGTTGCTCACCACATACCCGTCCGCCCGTATGATGAATCCAGAACCCTGGTTCGCCTGCTTCCGGTCCGGACGCGGCAACGGCGGCTCCCCGTTCTCCTCCCCGCCGTTCTCCGGGTCCTGGAAAAAGAACCGCAGGTTCGCCGGCATCTCCGCCGCCGCCCGCTCCACTTCGATCACCACCACCGACCCCGCCACCTTCTCAAACGCCGCCACGAAATCCGCCTCCAGCTGCCGCGCCAGCGACCCCGACGCGGACGGCCCCACCGCGCCGGACGCTTCGCCCGCCGCCGGCTCCGCCCGCACAACCCCGCCCGCCGCTCCAAGAACCGCCGCCATCAGCCAATATCGCATCGTCACAACCCACTCTTACCCCGATTCCGCCGCCGCGGCAACCGTCGATGTGGACACGGCATCTTCCCGCGATGCCACGCGGCGATGCGGCGTGGAATCACGGCGCCCCACGCGCCCGGACTTGCGCGCCCCGCCGGCCAACCCCAAACCGTGCTGGCATTTCCAAATAACCCGCTATAGTCCCCCCCATGCCCGACTTCATCCACGACGACTTCCTGCTCGATAGCAAGGCCGCCAGGCGCCTCTACCATGACCACGCCGAACCCCTTCCCATCTTCGACTTCCACTGCCACCTCGACCCCGCCGATGTCTCCGCCAACCGCCGCTTCCGCAATCTCACCGAAATCTGGCTCGGCGGCGACCACTACAAATGGCGCGCCATGCGCGCCAACGGCATCCCCGAGTCCCATGTCACCGGCGACGCCCCCGACCGCGACAAGTTCCTCGCCTGGGCGCGCACGGTCCCCTTCACGCTCCGCAACCCCCTCCACCACTGGACCCACCTCGAGCTTGCCCGGTTCTTTGGCATCCACAAACTCCTCAACGAGCAAACCGCCCCCGCCATCTGGGACGAAGCCAACGAAAAGCTCGCTTCCCCCGAATTCACCACCCACGCCATCCTTCACAAATTCCGCGTCGCCGCCGTCTGCACCACCGACGACCCGGCCGACACTCTCGACCACCACATCCTCCTCAAATCCAGCACCGCCCTCAAGACCCGCATGTACCCGACCTTCCGGCCCGACGCCGCCCTCGCCGTCGGCCAGCCCGAACCCTTCAAGGCCTGGGTCGCGCGCCTCGAAAAGGCCGCCAAAGCCGATTGCTCCACCTTTGGCGGCTTCCTCGACGCCCTCGAGCGGCGGCACGAATTCTTCCACGACACCGGCGGCCGCCTCTCCGACCACGGCCTCGCCGCCATCTCCGCCGAACCCTGCGAGGAACACCAGGCCGCCGCCATCTTCCGCGCCGCCATCGCCGGCCAACCCGCCTCTCCCGCGGACAGCGCCCGCTTCGAAACCTTTCTCATGCGCCTCTTCGGACGCTTCGACGCCTCCCGCAATTGGACCAAGCAACTCCACCTCGGCGCCCTCCGCAATGCCAACTCCACGCTGCTCCACGCGGCCGGCCCCAACTCCGGCAGCGACACCATCGGCGATCCCCCCTCCGTCCGCGCCCTCGCCTGTTATCTCGATGAGCTCGAGGCCGGTGGCGCCCTGCCCAAAATGATCCTCTACAATCTCAACCCCGCCTCCAACTACGCTTTCGCCGCCCTTTGCGGCGCCTTTCAGGGCGGCCTCCCAGGCCGCATCCAGTTCGGCTCCGGATGGTGGTTCCTCGACCAAAAGGAAGGAATCGAATGGCAGCTCAACGCCCTCTCCCAAACCGGCCTCCTCCGCCGCTTCGTCGGCATGCTCACCGACTCCCGCTCGTTTCTCTCCTGGCCACGCCACGAGTATTTCCGCCGCATCCTCTGCAATCTCCTCGGCGACGAAATCGAGCGCGGCCTGCTTCCCCGCGATTTCGACCTCGTCGGCGCTCTCGTCCGCGATGTCGCCTGGGAAAACGCCAGCCGCTTCTTCGGCCTCGCCCCGGGCAACGTTTGACTTCCCCCCGACTTGTTGCGATCCGGGCAATGGTCACGCCGGAATCCTGCGGCAAGCCCGCGTCGTTATGATTCCGGTGGCAGCCCCGTAATTCCGCCGATCCCCCGACATCCGCCGATCCCCGCCCTTGCGTACTCCCCGCGCTTCTGGCAGACTTCCCCTATGCGCTTCCCCGCCTTTTGGGTCTGTTTTGCCCTGGGCGCCGCGCTCCATGTGGCCGCCTTCGCGGGACTCGCGAACATTCCCTTCGGCCTCTACAATGCCACAGGCGCCCCCTTCAAGGCCTTCCTTGGGCGCTTCACCAGCCGCTCCGCCACGTTTCTTGACGGCGATGGCCACCCGGTCTCCGAACGCCTGTTCACCGTCCCCACCGCCATCACCGCGCCCGCCCCCGATCCCAACACCGGCCTTGACGATGGCCGCCCCGCCCCGCCCAACCCCGCCCGCGCCCTCCCCGCGCCCGGCCGCCCCGCCCCCTCCAGAGCCGCGGCCCCCGCCGATTCGAAGTTCTTCGGCCTCACGCTTCATGGACGCAGCGTCATCTATCTGCTGGACGTCTCCGGCAGCATGCTCGAAGCCTCCGGCCACGGCGCCACAAAACTCCAGTTCGCCCAGGCCGAAATCCTCCGCTCCCTCCGCGCCCTCCCCGATTCCATGCTCTTTAACATCGTCATCTTCGCCGACCGCTCCATGCTCTTCGCCCCGGCGCCCGTCCCCGCCACCTCCACGCTCAAGTCGGAAGCCGAGCGCTTCCTCGTCCACGATTCCGCCCTCGGCGGCACAACCGACCTCCCGGCCGGCGTCACCACCGCCCTCCGCCAAACCCCGGACACCGTTTTTCTCGTCACCGACGGCGGCGCCAATATGCCCCCGGAGGTTTTCTTCACCCAGTTCGAGCACCTCCGCAAACGCGAGAACTGGTCGGCCCGCATCCATAGCGTCGGCTTCGGCATCCCGCCCAACAGCCAGCAGGAAGCCTTCCTCCGCACCCTCGCCGAGCGCACCGGCGGCCGTTACTTCAACTGGATCGACACGTCGCTCTCTTCCCGCTGAGTTTCCCAAGCATCCGAAACCGCCCATGACCCCGCCCCGCACGGATGCCCATCGGCCCTAAAGAATCCTCAAACCGCATCGCCCGCCGCCGCCGTGACGGCGCGCGCCTGGGCCACGCCCTCCGCGCCCTCGGCGCCACGCTCCGCTACCAGCCCTGCTCTCCCCCGGTTCCCTTCCCCGCCTTCCCAAGCCCCGTCATCTTCGTGCTCTGGCATCAATACCTCGCCAGCGCCCCGCTCTGGTATGGCCGGATATTTCCTCCCGGCCGCCGCAACACTGCCCTCGTCAGCGCCAGCGGCGACGGCGAACTCCTCGCCGCCGCCCTCCGCGTCTTCCAGATCGATGCCGTCCGCGGCTCCCGCTCCCGCGGCGGCGCCGAAGCCCTTCGCGTCCTCCTCCGCGCCCTCGAAAGCGGCAGCGACATCACGGTCACCCCGGACGGCCCGCGCGGGCCCCGCCACGTCCTTCAGCCGGGCATCTTCACCCTCGCCAAACTCTCCGGCGCGCCGCTCGTGCCCGCGCGGATCGAAAGCGCCTGGTGCGCGCGCCTCCGCACCTGGGACCGTTTCGAACTCCCCCTCCCCTTCTCCCGGACAACATTGCGCTTCGGCGGCATCCGCACCTTCGGCCCCGGCGTTTCCGATGCCGACATCGCCGCATGGCTCCAGCCCGCCCTCGGCGACTAATACCCCGCTCCCTCCACCCGAGTCACTCCTCGCGCCGGCCGCCCGACTCCGCCTCGCCGGTCATGGGCACAAACCGGACCGGCAACACCCGCTCCCGCATGACTTGCCCCCCGCGCTTGGACAACAACACCAGGTGCTGGTCGCCGAATTCCCCAACCGGAATGATCATCCGCCCCCCCTCCGCAAGCTGCTCCACCAACGGCCCGGGCACATGGTCCGGAGAACACGTCACAAGAATCCCGTCAAACGGCGCCGCCTCCGGCCAGCCGCGATAGCCATCCCCCGTCCGCACCTGGACATTCTTCGCGCCCTGCTCCCGCAACACCGTCCGCGCCCGCTCCGCCAGCGCCGCCACAATTTCAATGGTATATACCTCCTTGGCCAGCCGCGCCAGAATCGCTGCCTGGTATCCCGAACCCGTCCCCACTTCCAGCACACGATCCCCGGGCCCAGGCCGCAGTTGCTCGGTCATGAATGCCACAATGAACGGCTGCGAAATCGTCTGGTCAAACCCAATCGGCAGCGGCCGGTCTTCGTAGGCGTGGGCCGTCATCGCCGGCGGCACAAACAGATGCCGCGGCACTGCCCCCATTGCCGCCAGCACCCGCCCATCCCGTATGCCGCGATCCCCCCGCTGCAATTGCTCCGCCACCATCCGCGCCCGCTCCCCCGCAAACGGATCCCCCGCCGCCGCGCCGTTCTTGTTCCCACAACCCGCCGCGCCAAGGCCCAACGCCGCCAGCAGGGTTCCCGCCACTCTCATGCCCTTAGCCTGCCCCAACTCCGCACCCCGCGCCACTCCTTTCGATCCGCCACCAAACATCCTTCATCAAAAAAAGGCGGCCGGACCGCTTCCAGTCCGGCCGCCCCAATTCCGATCCGCTTCCTTCAAGAAAAACGGATCAATTCCTGTGTTACTTCTTCAGGGAAACAACCGTGCCGCGTCCCTTGCCTTTGATCACCACCAACCCCAGCTTTTTCGCCGCCTTCGTGATCTTCGTCGCCGTGATCGCCGATATCCCAAGGGTTTCCGCCACCGCGTTGAACGTCGTTGCCCCCTTCTCCACAGCGCTCACCGCGTGCTCCGCCGTCCATTGCGCCTTCCGCCCCCGCTTCCCCTTGCCCTCGCCCGCGCTCTCCGCACCCGTTCCCGCGGGACGCCCCCGCCGGCCTGGAGGACGCCCGCGCCGCCCCGGGGGACGCCCGCGCCGGGCCGCCGGCTTCGGCCCCGCCTCACCCGCGATATCCGAATACCGCGAAATGTCCGCGTCAATCGCCACAATCCGCTTCTCCAGTTCCGCCCGCTCTTCGCGCGCCTTGTTAATGTCAAACTTCTGTAGAAAATCGGCTTTCTCCCGGAGTTCCTGGATGGCTGCCTCAATCCTGTTCGATTTACCTGTTTCGTTGCTCATATCGGCGCCATATTGCCGCATCCCATCTGAATGGTCAAACAAAATCTGCGGGAATTTCGACTTTCTCTGAATCATATCGCTCCCCATTTTTTCGGCGCTTCCCACACGCGATCTTTACTCCATCCCATCCGCCCGAGTCCGCCACCCCATGCCCGCCCCTGCCCCGAACCCGCCGGCAAGCCCCCGCGGCGCCCCGAAAAATTTCCCGAACACCGCGAGTTATCGGTTGCGCCAATCCGCCTGTGCCTCTAAACGGTACGCGGCCATGCGAACGAATGACAACACAGACCCGCGGCGGCCGGGCCCCGTCGGGCTTTATGACCCCGCGTTCGAGCACGATTCCTGCGGCGCCGGCTTCGTCGTCAACGTCAAGGGCAAGCCCTCCCACCGCATCGTCCGCCAAGGCCTAGAAATCCTCATCAACCTCGCCCACCGCGGCGCCTGCGGCTGCGAACATAACACCGGCGACGGCGCGGGAATCCTCATCCAGACGCCCCACTCGTTCCTCGCCAAGGCCGCCCAAACCGCCGGCTTCGCCCTGCCCGCCCCCGATCACTACGGTTGCGGCATGGTCTTCCTCCCCCGCGACCCCGCGCTTCGCGACGCGTGCGAACGCACGTTCAACGGCATCCTCCGCGCCGAAGGCCTCGACGTCATCGGCTGGCGGACCGTCCCCACGAACAACGCTTCCCTCGGCGCCACCGCCAAGTCCGATGAACCCTGCATCCGCCAGGTCTTCGTCCGCCGCCCCCAGGGACTCGCCGGCCACCTCGCCTTCGAACGCAAGCTCTTCCTCGCCCGCCGTTGCGCCGAACGCGCCATCCGCTACTCCGGCATGCCCGGCGGCGGCCACTTCTATATCGCCAGCTTCTCCTGCAAGACGCTCGTCTATAAAGGCATGCTCACCCCCGAACAGGTCGGCCCCTACTTCCCCGACCTTGCCGACCCGGCCCTCGACTCCGCACTCGCCGTCGTCCACTCCCGCTTCTCCACCAACACGTTTCCCTCCTGGAACCGCGCCCACCCCAACCGCTACCTCTGCCACAACGGCGAAATCAACACGCTCCGCGGCAACGTCAACTGGATGCACGCCCGCGAGTCCCTCTTCCATTCCGATCTCTTCGGGCCCGATCTCAAGAAAGCCCTCCCCATCCTCCAGGACGACGGCAGCGACTCCGCCATCTTCGACAATTGCCTCGAGTTCCTCGTCCTCGCCGGGCGCCCCCTCGCCCACGCCGTCATGATGATGATCCCCGAACCCTGGGCCGGCCACGAAGCCATGCCCGACGGCAAGAAAGCGTTCTACCATTATCATAGCTGCCTCATGGAACCCTGGGACGGCCCCGCCTCCATCGTCTTCACCGACGGCATCCAGGTCGGCGCCGTCCTCGACCGCAACGGCCTCCGCCCCTCGCGCTATTACGTCACCAGCGACGATCTCGTGATCATGGCCTCCGAAGTCGGCGTCCTCGACATCCCCTCCGCAAGCGTCATCGAAAAGGGGCGCCTCCAGCCCGGGCGCATGTTCTTTGTCGATACCGCCGCAGGCCGCATCGTCGCCGATGAGGAAATCAAGGACGGCTTCGCCAAGGCGCACCCCTACCGCCAGTGGCTCGACGATAATCTCGTCAAACTCGAGGCCCTCGCCGCGGCCCCGGTTCCCGCCCCCGCCGAACGCGCCTCCCTCCGCGAACGGCAACTCGCCTTTGGCTACACGTTCGAGGACCAGCGCACCATCCTCCGCCCCATGGCCCGCGACGGCGTCCAGCCCCTCGGCTCCATGGGCAACGACGCGCCGCTCGCCGCCCTCTCCGACAAACCCCAGCTTCTCTATAACTACTTCAAGCAGCTCTTCGCCCAGGTCACCAACCCCCCCATCGACCCCATCCGCGAGGAAATCGTCACCTCCACCGTCACCACCCTCGGGTCCGAAGGCGATCTCCTCAACCCGGGTCCCGCCAACTGCCGCCAGATCGAAATCAAGTATCCCGTCCTCACCAACGAGGAACTCGCCCGCCTCCGCGGCGCCGGCCCCGCCGGCTTCCAGTCCGCCACGCTCCCGATCCTGTTCAACCCCTCCGGCGGCGCCCAGGCCCTCGAGGCCGCCCTCGACACGCTCTTCCAGTCCGCAAGCAAGGCCATCCAGGACGGGCACGTCCTGCTCATCCTCTCGGATCGCGGCGTGGACCGCGCCCACGCCCCCATCCCCGCCCTCCTCGCCGTCGCCGGCCTCCACCACCACCTGATCCGCGAGGGCACCCGCACCCGCTGCGCCATCATCCTCGAATCCGGCGAACCCCGCGAGGTCCACCACATGGCCCTCCTCCTGGGCTACGGCGCCGGCGCCGTCAACCCCTGGCTCGCCTTCGAAACCCTCCACGGCATGATTGCCGAAGGCCTCCTCCCGGACCTCGCCGAAACGGACGCCGTCAAAAACTGCGTCAAGGCCCTCGTCAAAGGCGTCGTCAAAACCATGGCCAAGATGGGCATCTCCACCATCCAAAGCTACCGCGGCGCCCAAATCTTCGAGGCCGTCGGCGTCGCCCGCCCGCTCATCGACAAGTATTTCACCTGGACCCCCTCCCGCATCGAGGGCATCGGCCTCCCCATCATCGCCCGCGAAATCGCCGCACGCCATGGCCGCGCCTTCCCCCCCAACGGCGCCGCCGACCCCGTCCTCGACGCCGGCGGCATCTACCAGTGGCGCTCCGATGGCGAGGCCCATCTCTTCAACCCGCAGACCATCCACAAGCTCCAGCTCGCCTGCCGCACCAACAATCCCGCCGTCTTCCGCGAATACTCCGCCCTCGTCAATGACCAGGCCCGCAAGCTGTTCACGCTCCGCGGCCTCTTCGAGTTCAAGCCCGCCGCCCGCCCCGTCCCCCTCGACGAAGTCGAACCCGTCGAAGCCATCATGAAGCGCTTCAAAACCGGCGCCATGTCCTACGGCTCCATCAGCAAGGAAGCCCACGAAACCCTCGCCATCGCCATGAACCGCATCGGCGGCAAGAGCAACACCGGCGAAGGCGGCGAAGACCC
>CAYSZK010000129.1:0-11469 GCA_964435495.1 uncultured Verrucomicrobiales bacterium | reverse complement strand
CATCATCTCGCCGCTCAACACCACCGAACCCGGGTTCACCACGTCTTTGCCCGCGTACTTCGGCGCCGTGCCGTGCGTCGCCTCGAAAATCGCGTGCCCGCTCAGGTAGTTGATGTTCCCGCCGGGCGCGATCCCGATCCCGCCCACCTGGGCCGCCAGGGCGTCGGACAGATAGTCGCCGTTCAGGTTCAACGTCGCAATCACGTCGAAATCGCCCGGACGCGTCAGCACCTGCTGCAAGGTGATGTCCGCGATGGCGTCCTTGACCACGATCCCGGCGCCCGGCTTCCCGTCCGGGATGCGGCGCCACGGCCCGCCGTCGATCTCCACCGCCCCAAACTCGCGCTGCGCCACCGCGTACCCCCAGTCCCGGAACGCGCCCTCGGTGAATTTCATGATGTTGCCCTTGTGCACCAGCGTCACCGACTTGCGCCCCTCGCGCACCGCGTACTCCAACGCCGCCCGCACCAGCCGCTCCGTGCCAGGCCGGGAAACCGGCTTCAATCCCACGCCCACTTCCCCCACGCTCTCCGCCCCGAACCGCACCTTGCCGAATTCCTTTGGGTACTTCTCCCGCAACCAGCCCAGGAGGGCGGTGGCCTGCTCCCCACCGGCCTGGAAATCGATCCCCGCGTAGATGTCCTCGGTGTTCTCCCGGAAGATCACCATGTCCACCTTTTCCGGATGCTTCACCGGGCTGGGCACACCCGCGAAATATTGCACCGGCCGCAAACACACGTAGAGGTCCAGCCTCTGCCGCAGCGCGACGTTCAGCGACCGGATGCCTCCGCCCACCGGCGTGGTCAGCGGCCCCTTGATCCCCACCAGATACTCCTGAAACGCCTCCACCGTGTCGTCCGGAAGCCAGTTCTGAAAGCGCTTGAAACTCTCCTCCCCCGCAAACACCTCGAACCAGGCAATCTTCCGCCTCCCCCCGTAGGCTTTCGCAACCGCCGCGTCGAACACGCGCTCGCTCGCCGCCCAAATGTCGGGTCCCGTCCCGTCCCCCCGGATGAACGGGACCACCGGCTGATCCGGCACTTGCAGTTTTCCACCCGAGATCGATACCTTGCCGCCACGCGGCGGCGTCACTGTTGTATAAGCCATGGCGCCCGGACCCTAACCGTTCCGCTCCATCCGGCAAGCGTTTTGGACCGCCGGGAAAACGCCTCACGCCCCGGCGCGTACAGGCGCCCATCCGGTCGCGCGCTCGATCCCGCCCGTGTCCACAAGCCCCTTGAGTTCGCCGGCCGGCCGCCGCAGCGGCACGTTCGGATAATGGTGCGCGATCAGCTCGGCGGGCGTCCCGGCCGACACAACCCCTTCATCAGCCGGCAGGAAACAGTGATACCCCTCCAACCCGCACGACAAAACGCGCCCGACCAGCCGCGCCGCGCTTTCCGCGCCAATGAACGCAAACCCCTCGTCCAATCCCGTCCCGCGCCATTCCTTGCCGGGCGGCAGGCGGTACTTCGCCATATCCCCATGCATGATCCACGGGAGGCGCAGCGCGCACCCGAGCTTCAACCCGCGCCGCACGAAATACTCCAGCGCCTGTTCGCCCAGAACCTTGCTCAAGGCGTACGCGTTGCCGGGGTTGGCCGGCGCCGCGCTGTCCAAGGGAAGATACGTGAGCCCGCTCGGACCCTCCTCGCCCCACCCAATGTAACGCCGCCCGGCGATCACCTGGATCGAGCTCGCGAACACGATCCGCTCCACCCGCGACTCCCAGGCCGCCTGGAAAACGTTCATGTTCATCGCCGTGTTCTCGAAAAGCAGCCGCTGGTCGTCGATCCGGCCCGAGTCGGTGTGGTTTGCCAGATGCACCACCGCATCCATGCCCCGCGCGATCCCGTACGCGGCGGCCCGTTCCCGGACGTCCACAATCTCCACCCCGTCCGGCGCGTCCCGGCGCAGACGGTGGTCAAATCCCCGCACCTCGTGCCCCTCCCCCCGCAGCGCCTCCAGCAACACCCGCCCAAACCTGCCCGACGCACCAGTCACCGCCACACGCATTCCTGCGCTCTAAATCACGCCCCCCCGCCCGCACAAGCCGAATCGCGCCCAAACCGCGCGAATTTCTTCTCGCCAGCCCGCCGTTCCGGGCTATCGTGGCCAAGAACCAAAAACGGAGGCAACATCATGAGCGACACAAACATTGGCAAAGAAAAACTGATCAGCGACTTTCAATCCCTGCTCAAGGACGTGGATGCCTTGATCAAGGAAGGCACCGGCCACCTCGGCGAAAAAGCCCAGGTCATCCGCGACCGCGTGGACCAGGGCGTCCGCCGCGCCCGCGTCCAACTCGAGGAACTCGACCACGTTGTCCGCGACCGCAGCCGCGAGGCCGCCCGCGTCACCGACGATTTCGTCCATGACCACCCGTGGGAGTCCGCCGGCGTCGGCTTCGGCGTTGGCCTCCTCCTCGGCATCCTCCTCGGCAAACGCTGACCTCCGTCCCATGACGGACATCACCCACAAGGGGGAGCGCTCCTCCGGACTGGCCGGCGCCGCGCGGGGCGTGCTCCATACCGCCCTCGACATCCTGCGAACGCGGGCGGAGTTGGTTTCGCTCGAATTCGAGGAAGCCCGCCGCCATCTCGTCGCCCTCGTCGCCCTCGCGGCGGCGGCCGTCGCGGCCGCCTCCCTCCTTGTGGTCATGGCCAGCTTCGCCCTCGTGCTCCAGTTCTGGGATACGCCCCACCGCATGACGGTGGTCTGGTCGTTGGGCGGCCTCTACGCCGTCGCCGGCGCCGGGATCGCCCTGGCGCTGGCCCACCGCCTTCGCCACATGCCCCTGCTGTTTCAAGGCAGCCTCGACCAAATTCGGCGGGACCAATCATGGCTGCGCTGAGCCTCGCCGACATCCGCAACCGCAAACGCGCCCTCGCCGAGGAGGCCGCCGGACAACGCGCCCGGCTGGCCGCCCATATGCGGACCCTGGACCGGCCCGTGCTGATGGTGGAAACAGGGTTTCGCCTGGCACAGCAATTCAAGGGCGTCGCCGGCATGGTCGCAGCCCTCGCTCTGTCCGCCGCCGCCAAGTCCTCCCCGCGAACCGGGGTTCGGCTCCTCTCCGCCGCCGCCCTCGCGGCCGCCACTGGCCTCGGCCGTTGGGCCGCGGCCCGCTGGGCCCCCCGCCGCGCCCCCGCCACGGTGGCCTCGCCGTGAACACGCCATCCCCCCTTTTCCTGGCCCAAACACCGCCCCACACGGAGCCCCAGCCCGCACGCCCCGCCCCTCCCGCGCCAGGCCACCCCCAAAAAAAGGTAAAACGTCAGTGGTTGACACCGCCCGCCTTTTTGGCCTACTGTTCCCTGATGCAGCACCGGGCAAATGCGTTCCTCTTATTCGTCCTCCTCGCCGCCACGGCCCAGGCCCAGTATGAGCCGGTTGCCGAAGAGGAGAAAGGCAAGCCCTTCACCGTCTCCGCCACGCTTCGGGAGGAATACGACGACAACATCTTCACCTCGGACACGGACCAGGAGGAATCCTGGAAGACGGAGATCGTTCCCAGTTTCGTGTTCAACTATCCCCTCGACCAGACGCTCCTGAGCGCGAGGCTCACCTACGGCCTGACCTACTTCGGCGACAGGCCCGGCGAAGACTTCGACCACCACGTGGATTTTGTGGGGCGCGTGGCCCACACGTTCTCGCCCCGCTTCGACATCGATATCCGCGACCGCTTCCGGTACGAGTTCGAGCCCGACCTCCAAGAAGGCGGCACGACCCGGCGGGTGGACGGCGACTACATCATGAACGAGGCGTCCGCCTTCGCCCGGTTCCAGTGGGTGCCCCGCTTCGGCAACACCCTCGAATACGTCAACCGCTACATCGACTACAACGACCACCTGATCTCCATCTCCGAAGACCGCATGGAACACACGGTCAACCTGGAGAACCGCTGGCAGGTGCAGCCGGCCACCGTCGGCGTCATCGGCTACCGGTTCAACTACATCGCCTACCGGGGCATCGAACGCGATTCGCTGGGCCACATCTTTTTTGGCGGCGTGGACCACAAGCTGCTCGACACGTGGGTCGCCTCGATGCGCGCGGGCGCCGAGTTTCGCGACTTCGAAGCCGGCGACGACGAAGTCGGCCCCTGGGTCTCGATGAGCACCACCTACAATTATCTCCCCGGCAGCAGCCTCAGTTTCGGATACACCCATTCCTTCCAGACCACCGACATCGGCGCCTTCACCACCACCGCCGCCGATTCGTTCTCCCTCAGCCTCAGCCACGCCATCACCCCCAAACTCGGCTTCCGCGTTTCCTCCTCCTACACCATCAACGGGTTCGACGGGGACAACACCATCGGCGAAGTCGAGGACGTGGACAAGGACTTCAATGAGTATCCGCTCTTCGTTGAAGGCGCCGTCACCTACGGCTTCTCCCGGTACCTGTCCGCCGAGGCCGGTTACATCCGCACCCAACTCGACAGCGACTTCGAAGGGCGCGATTACGAGCGCAACCGCTATTATATCGGCGTGCGCGGCACCTATTGACCGCCGCGCCTCCTGACATGCCCGCGGCCCAAGCCCCCAAGCCGCGCCCCCTCCCGTCATGAGCGCCCCCGATTCCCTCGACGAGCGCCCCCTCCACTTCCTGGACTACTGGCGCGTCATCCAGAACCGGAAGACGCTGATCTTCACGCTTTTCTTCGTCGTCCTCCTCTCCGCGGCCGTCGCCACCTGGTTCCAGCCCCGGATTTACCGCGCCTCCATCACGAT
Source organism: uncultured Verrucomicrobiales bacterium (assembly GCA_964435495.1). GTDB lineage: Bacteria > Verrucomicrobiota > Verrucomicrobiia > JADLBR01 > JAIBCM01 > CAYSZK01. The sequence goes on along the minus strand of CAYSZK010000129.1, from coordinate 6,739 downwards.
TCAGGTGGTCACCGAGCGCAAGGACATCGACGTCTTCGAACGCGAAGGGCGCGTCTCCTACGACCCCTACTTCCAACAAACCCAGTTCGAGAGCATTAAACAACGCGACGTGCTCTACCCTGTCATCGAAAGCCTCAAACTCGGCGAGCGCTGGGGCAAACGCGACAACATCGAGGAAACCGTCTATCCGACCGATTACGCCTACATCATGCTCACCCGCGGCATGCTCGACGTCGCCCAGGTCCGCAACACGCCGTTCCTCGCCCTCTCCATCGAATCCCGCGACAAGGCCGAGGCCATTGAAATCTGCAACGCCATCGCCCAGGCCTACCGCGACCTGCGCCTCAAGGAGGCCCGCGAACCTGTCGAACGCGGCCTCATCGAGCTGGAGAAGGAGGTCCAAAAGGCCGACGCCGAACGCGAAAAGGCGCGCGCGGAAGTCGAACGCATCCGCGTGGAGTTAGGCATTACCGAGCTCCCCGGCTCCGAGCGCCAAGCCTCCCCCATGTCCGAAATGCTCCTCCAGAAAAAGGAGTCCGACCTCAGCGAAGCCCGCCTGGACCTCCTCGCCCGCCGCAACCGCCTCGAACAAATCCGAACCCTCACCCCCGAGCAGCTCCAGAACGCCCTTTCCTCCCTCGGCCTCAAGGACGAAAGCATCCAGTCCATCCAGGGCCAGTACTTCTCCGCCGAGGCCGGCCTCACCCAGCTCAAGAACCAGGGCTACGACATCAACCACCCCCGCGTCATCGCCTCCGAGGCCCTCGTCTCCAAACTCCGCCAGCAACTCGACGACCAGATCGCCGGCATCCGCCAGGGGCTCGAAGTCGATCTTAACACCGCCGCCGCCCGCGTCGCCCAAATGGAAAAGGACCTCGAAGAGTACCGGGGCCGCTCCATCAAGGAAAAGACCGAGAAATACAGCGTCTTCCGCGAAGCCCAGCGCCGCTTCGAGAACGCCCAGGTCATCTTCGACGCCGTCCAAGCACGCTTCAAACAGCGGGGCATCGAGGCCGAGATGCCCTCCAGCCCCGTCATCATCCGCAGCCCCAACGGCGCCGAAGCTTTCCCCCGCCCCGTCAAACCCAACTGGCTCCTCAACATGGCCCTCGCCACCGCCGTCGGAATCATCCTCGGCGTCGCCACGGCGTTTTTCATCGAGTACCTCGACACCAGCGTCAAAACCATCGAGGACGTCGAACGCTCCCTCGGCCTCCAGGTCCTCGCCGTCATCCCCAAAGATGTCGTCCCCCTCAACCACGCCGGCCCCCATTCCCCCCACGCCGAAGGCTACCGCATCCTCCGCGCCAAAGTTGAATTCCTCCGTTCCGACCCCGCCATGAACTCCCTCACCATCGTCAGCGGCGGCCCCGGTGAAGGCAAAAGCACCACGCTCTTCAATCTCGCCTGGGTCTGCGCCGCCGGCGGCCTCCGCACGCTCCTCATCGACGCCGACCTCCGCCGCCCCACCCTCCACCACATCCTCGGCGTCGAATCCCGCAACGGCCTCGCCGACCTTCTCACCGGGCGCCTCCCCCTCGAAAACGCCGTCTTCTCCACCCCCCTCGAAACGCTCCATTTCATGCCCAGCGGCGCGCGCTCCGACGAGGCCATCTCCCTCATGAATTCCACCCGCATGGCCGAAATCATCGAGGACGCCAAATCCCGCTACGACTGGGTCTTCGTCGATGCCCCGCCCATCCTCGGCGTCAGCGACGCCTCCGTCCTCGCGCGCGCCGTCGATTGCACTGTCATCGTCGTCCAACACCGCCGCTACCCCATCGGCATCTCCCAGCGCGTCAAGCAAACCGTCGTCGAAGTCGGCGGCGGCCTCCTCGGCGTTGTCCTCAACCAGGTTGACACCCGCCAGCACGACACCTACGCCTACTACAACGCCTATTACACCTATTACGACACGTCCGGAAAGAAGGTCCGCAAACCCCGCGCGGACCGCGACGCGGCCCCACGCCAGGCGCAACCCGCCTCGGCCCAGGCCGCCCGCCCCAACGCGGGCCGCCGCGCCAACGGACAGGGAAGGGACATCGGAAATGCCGAAGACTTCTAAGACCCAACCTGCCCGCACCGCAGCCCGCGCCATCCTCGCCGCCGCCGCCGCCGGCTTCCTGGCCGCCTGCCAATCCACCCAGCCCGCTCCCGGCGATGCCTTCGCCCAAGCCCCGCTTCCCGACGATCCCAACACGATCTACGCCCCCGACCTCACCGGCGACCGCCCCCAGCCCGCCATCACCTCCGCCCCTCGCGCCAGCGCCCCGCCCGAACTCCCCGACGCCGCCGACACCCCGCGCACCTCCCGCATCCCCGAACCCGTCCGCACCCCGGCGCGCCCCCCCGCCCGGACGGCCGGCGGCGATTCCGACCGGCTGCGCATCGGCGACTTCCTCCAGGTCAAACTTTCCGGCGTCCCCACCGAGGAGGCCCGTTCCGACGAATTCCGCATCAACGACGACGGCTCCATCACCATGCCCCACCTCCCGCCCGTCAAGGCCGCCGGCCTCACCACCGGCCAGCTCGAACGCCAGATCGAGGAAATGTACCGCGACCGCAGGATTTTTTCCAATCCCTCCGTCTCCGTCGTCCCCGGCGGGCGTTTCATCAATATTATCGGCGAAGTCCGCGTCCCTCAGCGCATCCCCTACACCAACGACCTCACGCTCCTCCGCGCCATCGCCGCCTCCGGCGGCTTCACCGACTACGCCAACAAACGGTCCGTCCGCATCCAGCGCGGCGGCGAGATGCTCACCGTCAACGCCGGCGCCGCCCTCAAAGACCCCAACCTCGACGAGCCGCTCCGCGCCGGCGACACCATTGAAGTCCGCCGCAGCATCTTCTGAACCCACGCGCCCCGCCGCATGATCGCCCGCGCCGATTTCGTTCCCGCCTCCGAATCCGTCCCGCGCCTGCGCAGCCACGGCCCCGCCCTTGTCCTCTCCCAGGCCGCCTTCTGGTGCCTCGCCGCGCTCCTCGTCCTCGGACCCCTCCTCTTCGGCGCCACCCGCACCTGGTCCCAATCCCTCCTCCACCTCCCCGGCATCGCCCTCGCCGCCATTCTCGCCGTGCGCGCATGGCTCCGCCTCCGCGAACCCGTCCACGTCTCCCTCCCCGGCCTGTTCGTCGCGGCCTTCTGGGGCTACGCCCTGTGGCACTACTTCCGCGCCCCCTCCGAAATCGTCGCCCGCGAAGAACTCCTCCGCATCACCCTTTACGCCACGGTCTTCTACGCCGTGCTCCATCATCTCCCCTCCTCCCGCCATGCCCACGGCCTCGCCATCCTCGCCATCGGCATCGGCGCCGCCGAAGGCCTCTACGCCATCACCCAGACGCTTCTCGGAAGCCCGTTCATCGCCTTCGGCGTCCCGCGCGCCTTCCAGTACGCGGGCCGCGCCGGCGGCACCTTCAACTGCCCCAACCATTTCGCCGGCCTTCTCGAACTCGCCCTCGGCCCCGCCCTCGCCTTCGGCCTGCTCTCCCGGTTCTCCCGCCCCGCGCGCTTCGCCTGCCTCGCCGCCGCCGCCCTCATGATCGCCGGCATCATCCTTTCCATCTCCCGCGGCGGCTGGATTTCCACCACGCTCGCCATCCTCTTCTTCGCAGCCCTCGCCGCCTTTTCCCGCCGCGTTCCTCTCTGGGTTCCCGCCCTCGCCGCGGCCGCCGTCCTCGCCGCCGGCGCCTGGGCCTTCCAATCCTCCGATCTCATCCGCGCGCGCTTCCACCAGATGCGCTCGCCCCAGATCGACATCCGCACCACGCTCTACCGCGACGCCATCAAGGTCTGGCGCACCAGCCCCGCTACCGGCACCGGTCCCCACTCCTTCCAATACATGCACCCCCGCGTGCAACAGCCGTCGTACCAAACCCGCGCCGTCTTCGTCCACGGCGACTACCTGCACATGCTCTCCGATTACGGGATCGCCGGCGCCGCCCTCGCCGCGCTTTTTCTCGGCGCCATGGTTCTCGCCTACGCCATCGTCCGGCGCAGCCTTGTCTCCCGCAATGACGCCGCCCTCTGGGCCGGCTGCGCCACTTCCGGCGTCGCGCTCCTCGCCCATTCCGCCGTCGATTTCAACCTGCACATCCCCGCCAATGCCGTCCTCTTCTTCACCGTCACCACGCTCCCCCTCGCCATCAACCTCCGCCCTCCCCTCTCCATCGCCGTCCCCCGCGCCGCCCTCCCCGCCGCACTCCTCGCCCTCGCCGCCGCCGGCGCCTACGCTTTCGGCGCCCTGCGCCTCGGCGCCGGCAACGCCTTTTATGAAAAAGCCGAGCGCAACCGCCAATTCCTCGGCCCCGAAGAGGTCATCGCCCTCTGCTACCGCGCCCTGCAAATCGAACCCCGCCACGACCGCGCCGCCGAGCTCCTCGGCGATTACCTCCGCGGCCAGGCCGTCCGCGCCCCCTCCCCCCGCGACCGCCACGACAAGGCCATGGAGGCCCTCGACTACTACAACCGCGCCCGGCGCAACAACCCCTGGTCCGTCCAAACCCTCTCCAAAATCGCGCTCACCCACGAAGTCCTCCGCCGTTATCCCGAGGCCTACCTTCTCTACCGCCAGGCCCTCGCCATCGAACCTTACAACCGCACCGTCCACCGCATGCTCGGCGACCATTTCTGGAGGCGCGGCATGAACGACAAGGCCCGCGCCCAATACGAATACGTCCTCTCTCTCTTCCCCGACCCGAAAGCCCGCGAATCCCTCAACGCCCTCCTCGCCCCTCCCAAGGACGCCTCCCCGTGAAGATCGGCATCTACGGCGGATCCTTCGATCCCATCCATCATGGCCATCTCCTCCTCGCCCGCGACGTGCGCGAACGCCACCGCCTCGACCGCCTCTTTCTCGTCCCCGCCGCTCGCTCCCCCCACAAGCCTTCCTGGCCCCGCGCCAACGCCGCCCACCGCCTCGCCATGGCCCGGCTCGCCGTCCGCGGCGAACCCGCCATCGAAGTTTCCCCCGCCGAAATCCGCCGCGGCGGCCCCTCCTACGCCATCGACACCGTCGCCACTTTCCAAGGCAGATTCCCCAGCGCCCGCCTCTTCTGGATTCTGGGCGCCGACCAGCGCGCCCGCCTCCCCGAGTGGCACCGCTTCGACGAACTCCGCCGCCATGTCACCTTCCTCTTCATGGAACGCGCCGGCGCCGGCGCCGCAGCCGACGCCGCCCCCCATGGGCGCACCCTCGACATCAGCTCCTCCGAAATCCGCGCGCGCATCCGCCGCGGACGCTCCATCCGCTTCCTCCTCCCCGATTCCGTGATCGCCTACATCCGCCGCCACCGGCTCTACTTGGATTCGCCCTCCCGATGACCGCCCTCGAAATCGCCAAACTCTGCCGCGCCTGCATCGACGACAAGAAAGGCATCGACCCCGTCATCCTGGACCTCCGCGGCCTGGCGTCGTTCACCGACTATTTCGTCGTCGCCTCCGCGCAGTCCGAGCCCCAGATCAAGGCCATCGCCTCCGAGCTCCTGGACCGCGTCCCCCGCGAAGCCGGAGTCCGCCCCCTCGGGCGGGACGGCGCCCCCGCCAGCCAATGGATCGTCGTCGATTTTGGCGAAGTCCTCGTCCACCTCTTCCACGAGCAGCGCCGCGCGTTCTACCGCCTCGAAGAACTCTGGAACGACGCCCCGAGAATAGAATAGCCTAGCCCAACTTTCGCACTTGGGACGTTTTGGGCTTGGGCATCCGCGCTGGGGAGGGCCGGAGGTTGGCCAATGGCCGGGCTCACAGAATCCCTGGCCGGCGTTGGTCCGGGGGTGGCGTTTGCGATGCTGGCCTGGCCGGAGGCGCCGCGGTTTCTGGGGCTGCCGGACGCGGTGGCGGCGAATGTGCGAAAAATCCTCGTCGGGGCACTGCTTGCGGCGTTGATGTATTGACGGCGACAGGGGCTGGCGGGAACCACGCTAATCAAGTCGTAGGAATCGCCCGTCTTGACAGGCCGTTTCAATACATTATGCTACATGTATGAAAACCATCACAGTCAATGTATCCGAGCCCGTTTATGAGGAGTTCCGGGAATATGCCCGGAAGGTCGATCGGAAGGCATCGGAATTGATCCGGGAGGCGATGGAACTGTATCGGGAGCAGCACATGCGGCGGCGGACCTCGCTGCGGAACCGTCATCCGGCCAGCGTGGGCGGACCGATCCAGCCGATCACGGGAGAGGACGACATCCTGGGGGAAATGCTCGATGACACACGGGATTGACACGGATTTTCTGGCGGCGGCGGAGATCCGGGATCACCCGCATCACCGTCCGGCGGATGCTTTGCTCCAGGCCCTGCTGGCGGACGGGCACGATCTGGCGGTGGCTCCGCAGATCTTGGCGGAGTTCATCCACATCGTCACCGATCCCAAGCGGATGCCGCAGCCGTTGTCGATGGCGGAGGCCATCGGCCGGGCGGAGCATTGGTGGCAGGCGGAAGAAGTGGTGCGGGTGTTTCCCGACGGCCAGGCGGTCACGGATTTCCTCGGTTGGCTGTCGCGGCATCGGCTTGGTCGCAAGCGATTGCTGGACACCCTGCTGGCGGCAACTTTACAGCGGGCCGGAGTGAAACGCCTCATCACCAACAACGAACGGGATTTCAGGGGCTTCGGCTGTTTTGAAATCGTGACTTTCTTGACCTGACGAGCGCCCTCCGAGTGGACATTCCCGCGTGGGTCCCTTTCCCCTTAGCCCAAGTTTCTTATGAGATTCGCGGATGCTGGGGAAAACCGTGGATGGGC
>CAYSZK010000128.1:0-11484 GCA_964435495.1 uncultured Verrucomicrobiales bacterium | reverse complement strand
GGTGTGCAAATTTGTACAGTACATTCTTCGAAAAGTTCATGACAGGCTCTAAGGTGGCGGCAGATTTCATCGGGGCGCGACGCGGCGGCGGTTGCACCACCCGATCTTTGTCGCGCGCTTCCAAAGCCCGGATGCGCTCGAACAGGCGGTTCACATCGTAGCCGCATTCCGCTGCGATTTGATCGCGGATTCGCCAGATCTCTTCGATGGGATTTTTCGCTGCCATTGCGAGTTTCACTTCGTATGGCCGGGTCTCCGACCGTAGGGCGGCGGTTCTTCGCGCAGCGCGTCCGTGGCTTCCGGCACGGACCGCCGCCGGATGGGCAGACGGGCCAGACGATCCGCGTATTTCACCTCAAGCCGCTTCATTCTTGCGGCCAGACGTTTGATGTCATGGCCGCACTCCGCCGAGATTTTGTCCCGGATGCGCCAGACTTCTTCCAACAGTTCGTTTTTCATAGGGACATCATATCATCATTTCATGCGGGGTGCAGATGACGGGTGCGGAGTATCCCTCCTCCACGCAAATGGCCCGCAGTTTTTCCACGATGGCGGCATTGGCGATGTGCCGGCAGTTCCACGTCATCAGGAAATCCAGTCCATGCACGGCCGCTATGGCGATGTGCGCCGCATCGGTCTGCGCTTTGGACGGGATCAGCCGGCTGGCCAGCAATGCCCTCGACAGTTCCTGAGCTTCGGGCGGAAATGGAAGCACTTCACACTCTTCCATCGCCGCCAGGCGCTCCGCTGCCGCTGTGGCATCGCCCTGACTGATTTCATCCATCACAAGGACGGAAACGTAAAGCTCATACTTCCTTCGGCGCTGCTTCCACCAATCCCTCGTGGCCTGTTGCTGTCCGGCGATGACCGCATACCGGTTCGGCCGCGCGGTGAGCAGGCTGGGAATCGTCGTCTCGATATAGACGGTTGGTTTCATCGGTTCAGTCCGCTTCCATGAGTTGCTTGAAGAGCGCGTCGAGACTCTCGAAGCCGGGCGTGGCGCTGTCGCCGTTGATGAGCATCCGGTCGAAGGGCGCATCCTTCGTGAGCGCGGCGACCTGCTTTTCGAGGAAGACGCGCTCGGCCTTGGGGTCGAGGTCCGCCGTGTCGCGCCAGACCACGAGCAGGCGCTTGTTGGCGCGGTCGCAGCCCGTGACGGCGAGATAGTCCCGCTTCTCGTGCTGCCAGCGGCGCACGCGCTGCACGTCGAGGCCGAGCAGCCAGTTGAAGGTCTCCACCAAATCCACCGTGCGGGCCTCCGCGCCATCATCGGTGAGGATTTCGAGCGAGTAGCGGAAGGGATGGTCGAGCCGCGCGGTTTGCAGCATGGACGCGCTGGCCTCCATCGGCAGGCGGGCGAGGTAATGCAGCCGGTAACTCTCCGCGCCAAGCGCGCCCTGAAACGCCGCCGCCTTCGCCTCGCTCGCCGCCAGCGTGGCATCCGTGGCGAGATTGTGCAGCGCGTCCTCGTAGCTTTCGAGGCGCAGGACTTTCACGAGACGGGGGGTGCGCTTTGTTTCGTCGCTCGTCGGACGCCGTGTGGGCAGCTCATCCTTCCAGTCCGGCGCGTAAAGCACGCGCTTCGTTCGCTTCAGGACGACCGAGTCGAAATAGTCGCCCATCTCAACGAGCACAGTGCGGCGCTCTTGTGCATCCTGCCGATTGGCCGCAGTCACCGCCTGTATTGTCGTTCCTGAACCCCCGAAGTAGTCGAGCACCCAAGAGCGCTTCGCCGGAGCGAGGTAGTGGGTAAGGCGAAGGATGTCGCGCCAAGGCTTGGGGTTGTCGAACGCCTTTTTGCCACAGACAGCCTCGAACTCCTGAGTTGCCGTTTGGGCATAGCTGTAGAAGACCGAAGGCATAACCTGAGAGTCATCCTCGAAAAGATAGGTCGCGCCAGTCGCCACGGTCGTTTCGTTCACGCCGAAGACAACGTCACCTTCGCCGTATGCCTCCCAAAATCTTTCGACGGTAGGATACATCCAACCACGCGAAGGAATCTTGACCGGTTGCTTGGTGTCGGGGTGCTTAACCTCGTAGCGAGGTCCGCCACCGCCGGGCCAGCTTATGTCCTTGTCGTCCCGGAACGGGCCGCGTTTACCGACCTTGTTGTAGCGGATGAGTCGTCGCTTCGGGTCGGACACAACCACATCGTCAAACGCCTTCAGCCAGTATTCGGTAATTTTGTCGTAGTCCTTACCGTGCTTCTTCTCCAAAGCCGCGACGATTTTCTTTGCCCAATCCAGTCCTTCCTTCGGTTCGCGGAATCGGATGTTGGCGCTACTGAGGGCGTCTTTGCTGCGCGCCAGCACCAGCATGTATTCGTGTCCAACCGAAAAGTAACGAGCGTCATTCTTTCGGTTTCTGTCCCAGACCAATGTCGCAAGCGGCGTGTCCGGGAAGATTTCACCGGATACCTCGACGAGTCGGCCAAACTCCGCGTCGTCAATGCTCACTGCCATCGCCCCATCGCGCTTCATCAAGTCTCTCCCAAGCTCCAAGCGCTCGGCGAGCAGGGCGAGCCAAGAAGAACGCTGGTAGTTGTCCTTGTAGATGAAGTCATCGCCCGTGTTGTAGGGCGGGTCGATGTAGGTAAAGTCCACTCGCTCTGCGAGCGCCCGCGTCATCAACCGCAACGCCTGATAATTCTCCGACTTCACCAGCACGCCATCCGTCACCGCATCAAGGTCGTCGAAGCTTTCGAGCAGCCGCCATTTGAAGTCGTCGTCGAAGAGCGCGGTGTTCACCACGAGGGTCGGGTGGTTTTCGAGGAAGCTATCGGTGAGCCTGCCCTTGAAGGCGAAGAGGTCGTCGTCGCCCGCGCCGTCCTTGCCGAGCGCGTAGAGGTCCACCCATTCCGCAAGCTGGCGCTTGTTGGCGCAGATTTCCTTCCACAGCGGGCGCGGGACGTTTTGCACCGGGCAGAGGTAATCGGTGCGGAGGACGAATTTGCGTTTCTCGAAAAGGCGGCGCTGCACCTCCTCGATTTGATGGAGAAAGGCGATGATCTGCCCGGCCAGCTTGCGCAGGGCGCGGAGCATCCGGCGCTTGCCCTCGAAGTCGCCCTCGAGGTCGGCGACGTGGATGACCTGGTCCTTGATGTAGAAGTCGAGTTCCTCGCGGAGGAAGGCGGCGAGGTTCTTGTGGACGAAGTAGTCTGAGGTCTGGCGCCGGGCGAAGTGGCGCATCCGTTTGGCGAGGTACGTGACGGGCGGCTTGCCGTCGCGCTCGACTTCCTCCTGATTCAGCACTTTGCGCAAGGCGTCGGCCAATCCCGCTTCCGGACACGCGGCGATGAGGGCATCCAGCGCATCGGCGAGCAGCTTTTCCTGGAGCTTGTCGCCGGAGATTTTCTTCGGCTTTGGGGCCTTGCCGTTCTCAGCGTCCCCGTTTTCCCCGTTGGATTCGCCATTCTCCGTTTCCGCGCCGTTTCCCTCGACTGGGGCGCTTTTCAACTCCAATTCGGCCGGCAGCCGGTAATGGAAGGCGATAGTGAAGGTGCGGCTGGCGGTGTCCCACTTGGATTCGCCGGGCTGCGGGAAGAAATAGCGCCGGTCGCCCTTGGTGTCGCCGGGTGGCAGGCTGGCCTTGGTGAGAGCGAAGCGGACGCGGGCCGGACCTCCAAGAATGTCGGGCACGGTGAAGGAGTAGTCGCGAAACGCCTCACCGGACTTGACGTAGTGCTGGTCCTTGTTCGCCCAATGGAAATGGGTTTCCTCGCCGTTATAAGGCACGGCATAGCGCGGACGGGCGCCGAAGAAGCGCCGGGCGATGAAGTCGCCGCGGTCGTAGTAGCGGGAGAAGAAGGCGTGGAGATGGTTGAAGACGTCGTCCTTCTGGTTCTCCGTGGCGAGCAGACCGCGCAGGCGTTTGTATTTCTCCTCGTAGTCATTGACCATTAGCCGGACGGTCTTGCCGATGGTGTTCTTATCGTAACGCGGATTGAGCGAGCCATCATCGAGGATCGCGTCCAACTCCAATTCCTCGCAAATCTTCTGCGCGAGGTCAGCCACTTCGGCTTTGAGTTTGCCCGTGTCGCCTTCCGCGAGGTCGGCAAACGCCTTTTCCACAGCCTGCGGAATCTGCTCGCCGATGAACTTGTCGAGCTCGTCCTTCCTCAGTCGGAACAGCCGGTAGATGCCGAAATCGAGGTCGGACAACTCGAATTGGAAGAGTTCGCGCAGAAGCGACTGAAGTTTTTGAAGTGAGACCATCATCGTGGGATTTAATCTTGCCGCATCGTACAGTCCACGCGTGCGGGGTGCAACCCCGCACTTGGATGCCCCAACCGCCGAAGACGGCAGCCGCCCGCGAAGTGCCCCCCGGGGTCTTCCAGCCGGACCGAGTGCGATGGAGAGCAAACCGGTTGGAACGAGGAGTATCGTCGCGGTGAAGAACGCGGGCGCCGCCCCCCAACCTTTCCGATTCGCGGGCGTCCCGCCCGCGCTCCTGGGTTGCACAAACCGCGCCGCCGGGCGATTCTTCCCAAACCGCCACCCATGCCGCCCATGCGCTCCCTTCGCTTCCGCCGCCGCACGCTTTTCGCAGCGGGCGCCGCTTCGCTTCTCGGCGCCGGCGCCCTGGGATGGCGCGCCCTCACACCCCGCCCCGTCTGGGCCGTCAAACCACGCCCCGGCCTCCCCACCAAGACCTCCCGCCCCCGCCGCGTCGTGGTCGTCGGCGCCGGGCTCGCCGGTCTTAGCGCGGCCATCGAGCTCGCCGAGCGCGGATTCCAAGTCGAGATTCTCGAAGCCGCCACCCACGCCGGCGGGCGCGCCGGCGGCTGGCGCGCCCCCATGGACGGCGCCGAGACCGCCCACGAACACGCTTTCCACGCCTTCTTCCACCACTACTACAGCCTCCGCGATCTCCTGGCCCGCGCCGCCGATCCAGGCGATTTCCTCCCCAGCCGCGCCTATCCCGTCGCCGTCCGCGGCCGCGGTGTCCATGTCATCGAAGGCTCCCGCGCGCCGTTCCCGTTCCCGCTCACGGAGACCGTCCGCCGCTCGCCGCTGCTCGAGTTCGCCGACTTCGCCGAAAGCGGCGCCGACTCCCTCCTCGACCTCCTCCGTTACGATCCCGTCCGCACCTTCGACAAGCTTGACGGCACGGCGTTCACCGAGTGGGCGCGCGCCGCGCGGGTTCCCCAGGTGATGCTCGACACGCTGTACGACCCGTTCATCCGCACCACGTTTGTCCGCCCCGAGGAAGTCTCCGCCGCCGCCGTCATCCAATTGTTTCACGCCTATTTCCTCGCCAACCCGGAAGGCCTCGGCTTCGACCTCCAGCGCCGCGCCGCTCCCGATTCCGTGATCGATCCGCTGACGCGCCATTTCGAGTCTCTCGGCGGCGTCTTCCGTCCGTCCACGCCCGCCGCCGCGCTCGCGTTTGACGGACCGAACCTCCGTGGCGTGCTCCGCCGCGTCGCAGGCCCGGCCGTTGTGCTCGCCACCCTCCCCGCCGCCGATGTGCCGCCCACCGGATTCGCGCGGGCCGATTCCGCCGCCGGCCCGATTTTCGTCGCGCGCGCGGGCGAAGGCTTCGCCGCGTTCCTCGGACTCTGCACCCACCAACAGTGCCCGGTCACTTGGCACGGCACCGCGGACCGCTTTGAATGCCCGTGCCATGGCGGACGCTTCGCCCCGGACGGCGCTCCCCTGGCCGGCCCGCCCAAAGCGCCGCTGCCGCCGGTCGAAGTCCGCCTTCGCGGCGGCGCGCTGGAGCTCTGGACCACGCGCGGCACCGGCGAGGAGCTGATTCCCGCCCACGACGTGATCCTCGCCACCGACCCCAAGGCCCTCCGGCCCCTGGCCGCCGCGACCGCCTGGCCCGCCGAATGGCGCGCCTTCGCCCAGCGCCTCGCCTCCGTTCCCCTTTGCCGTCCCTACTCCGTCGCGCGCCTGTGGCTCGACAAACCCGTCCTCCCCGGCCGCACGCCCGTCTTCACCCTCGGCGGCTACCGCCCCCTGGACGAACTCTTCCTCATGAGCCAATTCCAGGAGGGCGCCAAGGATTGGGCCGCCAGGCAAGGCGGTTCCGTCATCGAAACCCATTGCTACGCCCTCGATCCGTCCGATGCCGCGGACCCCGAGCTCCTCGCGTGCAACGCCCTCGCCCGCGCCTCTGAAATCCTGCCCGAACTCGCCGGCGCCCGCGTCCGCCACCGCGAACTCCAGTTGCTCGAAGATTTTCCCGCCGCCGAACCCGGTTCCCACGCCTCCCGGCTCACCCCGGGCACTCCCGTCCCCAATCTTCACCTCGCCGGCGACCATCTCCGGCTGGATCTCCCGGTCGAGCTCATGGAACGCGCCGTGGTCTCCGGGCGCATCGCCGCCAACCGTATCCTCGACGGCGAAGGCCTCGCCCCCGTCCCCATCCAAACCCCGCCCCTCACGGGACTGCTTTGATTGCAGCCCCGGGTTCGCGGTGACCCGCCCGCCCTGCGCCTTGAAGACCGCCCGCGCCGCCCACCGCGCGACGCCGCCCGCGGCGGAGCGCCGCATGGCCGCGCGCCGTCAGGCCTCCATCCGACAGCTGAACGGTTCGAGCGCGCGCCCGTCGATCTCCGCCGCCCCGGCGCCCAGGTTCGCCACCATCGCGGCGCCGTTGTCCCACACCGTGCGCTCCACACCGGGCGCCACGAACTGGTGCGACACCATGGCCGCCTGCCCGATGCGCCGCTGCCATTCCTCGACCCACGCCATGCCGCGGAACAGCTCGCGATGGATGGGCCAGTTGCCCGCTGTCACGCGCACATGTCCCAAATGGCCGCCGTACAGGAATTGCGGCAGCCACGCGCGGCGATGGCGTTCGAGCAGGTCCGGGGAATACGGTTCGGAAACATCGGGATCCACACCCACAGCGGGCGCGAACTGGATATGGCAATCGTGAAAGACCAGGTGCCAGAGCGGAATGGTCTCGCCGGCCACGTGCCGGAATCCGCTCGGCGACCAATCGACCACCGGCACGCCGAAATCGCAGCCCCTCTCGCTGCCGATGGTGAAGCCGTGGTCCCGGAACATCGCCAGCAAGGCCACGCGCGCCCGCTCGTCGTCCGCCCGCGAAGCGCGATGGGCGGGATCGAAATTCTCGTAGAGCTGCACGGCCGTGGTCGTGTCGCAATAGACGCCCTGGACGCCGCTCGCGCGGTAGCGCGCCGCATTGGCCCGCGCGGCCTCGATCACCTGGGCGTAATCAGTCAGGTAACACTGGCCTCCCGCCCAAATCGCGCCTTCGAGACGGCTGCCGTCAGCCCGAACGATTTGTCCCGCGGGAAAACCCTCCGCGCGCGGATAGGTGTCCGCGTAATTGTCCAAGATGCCGATCACGTTCCCGGCGTCGTGGCGGAACAGTTCCGCGAAATCCGTTTCCGTCCCGCATCTGGGCTCGGGTGGCCAGGCATGGGGAAAATGGGAGTCCCACCCGCCATGGTTCCAGCCAACAACCTGCCCCAGCCCGCGCCATCCCATCGAGCGCGCCTCCTCGAAAATTTGCCGTCCCTCCTCGAACCGGGTGTGGATGCGCGGCCCTTCGGCTTCGGGCCGGGCGTTCGGCGTCCGCGGCAGCCATTGGCGGTCAATCGGCTCCGTCCACTCCGGCAGGGCGAACAAGACCGAGAGTTTGCGCCCGCCAATGATATGGCGCAGTTGGGGCCGGGTTTCGCATTTCTCCGCCAGCGTCACGCGCAGACCCGCGCCGTCCGCCCAGCCGCGAAATGCGCGGGCAATGCCGTTATAACCGTCGCCGACGCACTGATACCGCAGGACGCGCTCCCCCCGCCATGCGCCAAGCGACCGCATCCAGAGCGGCGCCGCGCCCCAGCCCGCGCGCAGCACCGCGGCATCCGCGTGGCCCCGCGCGAAAATCGTGATCCACGCCGCGCCGGACGCCTCATCGAGATATCCCCCAATGAACCGCATCCGCAGGCCGTGCCCGGCAAAACGGTCCACCCGGCGCGCGAACTTCGGCAGCGGCTCGCGCAACCATTTGCCCGCCTCGATCGGAAGCACCAGGCTCTCCCCGAGAACGGGATTCGGATACACGAGCGACGGGAGCGTGTCGTCGATCTCCTCGATGGCAACGGTGAACCCGCTCTCCATGACCGCGAACCGCGCCACGAACCCGCCCGGCCGCGTCCCGTCCTCGGCGGCCACGTCGAGCCGCACGCGCCCATCGTCGAGGCGCCGCGCTTCAAGGGTGTTGGAATATTGTTCGCCGATCAGCCGGTCCCCACGGCTCCAGCAGAGGCCGTTCTCGAACGGCCCACGTTCCTGGAGGCCGTACGGCCCGCAATGCAGAGGCGGCCCGCCGCCCGCGGGTTCAAACGCCAAAGCCCCGGAGGCGGCCACGCGCAGGGTTCCGGAAGGGCCGGTGAGTCGGAGGATGGCGGGTGACGCATCCACGGGAGGAAGGGAGGCCTTGGTCATGATGCAATCGTGCTTACTCTTTTGGGGGGACGCGTTACGCGGAACTTTCCCGGAACCGCTCCATCCCCACCAGATGGCAGACGGTTACCCACGGCAGCCAGGCCCGGTGGGCGCCGC
This sequence comes from uncultured Verrucomicrobiales bacterium, assembly GCA_964435495.1. Classification (GTDB taxonomy): domain Bacteria; phylum Verrucomicrobiota; class Verrucomicrobiia; order JADLBR01; family JAIBCM01; genus CAYSZK01. The sequence continues at coordinate 2,941 of CAYSZK010000128.1, read as the reverse complement.
AACCGCGGTGGAGCGCGAAGCTCCAGTGTTCCTGCTGCCAGCCGGGTCCGCGCAGGCCGAAGGTCCGGCCCGGCAGCGCCAGCATGGACTTGGTGTTGTGCAGCAGCAGGCGGGCGATGCGCCGGTAATAGTCGTCGCCCACCAGGCCGCCCAGACGCTGGAACTCCCCGGGGTTGAAGGACAAATACTGGTCCGCCCCGCCCCCGCCCACAGCGACGGCCTGCATGCCCACGGTGCTGGCGCCGGGCTTCCAATCCAGGGCATCGGGATCGGCGTCGCGCGGCATGGGGACGTTCCACAAGTAAATCCAGCTCGCCGCCATGTCGGCGGCCACGCGGGCGGCTTCGAGCCATGCGGCGTCGCCCGTCGCCTCGTGCAGCGCAAGAAACGCTTCGAGCGACAGCGACGCCGCTTCCTTGTCGATCACGTCCGGGTTGTCAATCGTGCCGCCCTGGAAGATGCCGCGGGTCCTCGGCTCCGCCCAAAGGAATCGGCCCGCCTTGACCGCCGCCTCGCGAAAGCGCCCGTCCCCGGTCGCCGCGGCCAGTTCAACGAGGAACGGGATGGCGTTGAACACGCCGGTTGGGGAAGGGTCGAGCACTTCGCCATTCAACCGCCACCAGCGCGGAAAGGCGCCGTCGGCCCCCTGCTGCCCGAGCAGCCACTCGCCAAAACTCCGGCACCACTCGAGCCACGCGGGCCGGGCGATGCCGTGGGCCGCCTCGATTTGCCATGCGCGCAGGCAGCCGCGATGCCCCTCCGCCAGTTCGCGCAGACTGGCCGCCTCGCCCTCCGGCGGGGCCGGCACGTTGGCCCGCGCGTGGATGCTCCACTTCTGCCCGCCAAACCGGCCCTCCTCCGGCCAATAAGCCACCGGCGTGAAGCCCGGCCCCGTCCGGCTGGTCCAAAAATCCAGAATCTTCCGGCCCTGCGCAAGGTAGCGCTCGTTGCCGTCGCGGTGGCCGATGCGGATCAGGTGATGCGCCGCCGATTCGTTGCGCCCGCAAAAGCCCAGGGCGAACATGCCATCGTCCACATCGCCGCTCACGGCGTCCACCAGGAAAGGTATCCCCGCCACCCCGCCGGGACGCTCTTCCACCATCCCGCTGAGGTGGGCGATCACGGTGGATTCGACTTGAAGCAAATCGTGTTCCACCACCGGCGGGTCGAAACACCGCATCGCCACCCGCAGGACCCGGCCCGCGAATTCCGGGAACGAGCTTGCGCCGCCCGCCGCGATGGCGCACGAATACCGCTGCGAAAAGCCGTCGGCCAGCGGATGATAGCGCCCGCGCCAAAGGCGGGGCCGGAAATGCCGCTTTCCCCAATCGAACGCCACCCGCGCCGCCGCGCCCTCCGTACCCGGGAACCACAGCGCCAGACGCGTTTCTCCGCCGTCCTCGCGATAGCCGAGGGATGCGAACTGGAAGGCTTCCCCTACCAGGGTGTGCCCAATCATGTCGGTTGTTTCCGCCAGCGTCGTCGCGCCGTCGGGCGCGCGATGCAGCAACGCGAGAAACGTCCCATCCGATCGCCGCGCCGCGGCCAGCGGTTGCGGGATGCCATCCTCCCGGATCATGTGGCATGTCACACCGGCTTCGCGCAAGGTCTCCCCGCCAAACGCGCCAGACGGCAGGAAACCGCGGTCGCCGTAAAGATATCCGGGCAGAAACGGCTCCAGCGATTCGAATCGGTCCGCCGTCCCAATCTCGAACGCCGAGAAAAACCCGCGCGCGCCGGAGCCGGCGGAGCGCACCGCCACCGTCCGCTCCAGAATCAAAGCGCCGTCCCGCACCCCCCACTCGTCGGTGAACCGCAGCAGCCCGCCGCCCGGCAGCGCGAGTTCGCCCGTGGCCCGCGCGTTCCCTCCGGTTCCCTCGACGCGGGAATAGCCGCCCTCGGCCCAGGCGGTCTCCCCGCCCGCCAGAAGCACTTGCGCCCGCAACGGCGGGCAGGCGCGCCACGCCCCGCGCGTATCCGGGCCCGTGGCCGGAAAAATCCGGACGCCGGAAGTGTCGAGCACGGCGCGCGCTTCAAGAAGTTGCCAGGCCAGTTCCGTCATGGGAAATCTCCATGATCCCCGCGTGATTGGCCGCATCCGGCTCCGCGCGCGCGGCCACACATTTCATGGAGCGCTACATGCCGCGGGCCTCTCCGCCCGTCAATTCTGAAATCCCGCCGCGTGTCGAGCGAAACGGCCCGCGAAGCCTGCCGCCGCGCTTCGCGGGGGATTGCATGGAGACGGCTTAGACGGGACGGCGTTCCAGCGCGTCGAAGCCGGTGGAGACAATGACGCCAAGGGTTTGCGCGCGCTCGACCGCCATGCGCTGGATGGTGACCGCCACCAGGATTTTGCGGTCCACCTTCCGCCCGGTCTGGCGCTCAAACAGGGCGGCGCTGCGGGCAAACTCGGTGACGTCCGCCCCGCTGGCGTTGGCTTTGATTTCGCTGGCGACAGTGGTCCCGTTTTGAACCAGGACATCGAGGTCGTAGGAACGCGGGGAACCGTTGATATAGCCCTCCGGGTCCTGCCCCTGGAAATGCTCAACGGTAAAGCCCAAATGGCGGACGTGCTCGAGCAGGCCCTGGCGAAAAGCCTCCTCGGCCCCGTCGCCCCAACGCGCGCCCAAGACTCCCATTCGGCGCTCGAAATTGACAAACCCTTCGCGCATTGTGATCTCCGTCCGCTTCTGCGCCTCCGCAAGCTCCTCGACTTTGACGGCCAGCGAGTCCAGACGTTGCTCCGTGCGCTTCTGCGCCTCCGCAAGCTCCTCGACCTTCTGCTCCGTCCGCTTCTGCGCCTCCGCAAGCTCCTCGACTTTGACGGCCAGCGAGTCCAAACGTTGCTCCGTGCGCTTCTGCGCCTCGGCAAGCTCCTCGACCTTCTGCTCCGTCCGCTTCTGCGCCTCGGCAAGCTCCTCGACTTTGACGGCCAGCGAGT
>CAYSZK010000127.1:0-11590 GCA_964435495.1 uncultured Verrucomicrobiales bacterium | reverse complement strand
GTTAGGCCGCGCGCGGGGCATCCGCAAGTTGAGGTTGTTTGGCGCGGCACGTTTCGGCCTGACATGGCCGCGGAGATGGGCTGGATTTGGCGCATGAGCTTCACCGAGGTGCTGCGCGAGTTGCCGGCGTTGTCCGTATCCGAACGGCAGTTGCTGATTCGCCGCGCCCTGGAGCTGGATGATCCAGCGCTTTCGGCGGGGGATGAAGCCGTGGTGGAAAAACGTTTGGCCGATCATCGTCAGATTCCTTGTTCAGCCGTGCCGCTGGATGAAATGAAGGCACGCCTCCGCTCGCGTTTTGGCAAATGAAATGGCGGGTCGAGTTCCGACCGGAAGTGGAGCGGGACATGGCCGAAGCCGCCGCGTGGTATGAGGCGCGGCAACCGGGGCTGGGAGCGGAGTTTGTGGAGGAAATCATTCGCGTGTGGGATGCGCTGGAGGAAAATCCGCTGCTCAACTGCCGTCGTCACCGCCAGATTGACCGACAAACCCAAAGCCCGAGAAGACCCAAGGCCAGTAAAGTAAAACAGCAGTCTGACGCAGAGGCGGATTTTCTGGAAGTCCTTTTCTCTGGCGCGCCTTTCCGGGCCTTCAAGCGGGCGCGGCCGGCGGGACAACGCGGTCGAGGACTTTGGCGGAGCAATGGACGCGGGGGACGCGGGCGCGGGGTTGGGGGCCGGCGCCGACGAGGTAGAGGCCGTCAAAGTCGGGGAACTGGTTCTGGGGGCGGAACCAGGCGCTTTGCAGGAGGGTGGGCTCGAACTGGAAACCGTTGCCGAGGTGGGAATCGAGGCGATGCTCGAAGTCGTCGGGGGTCGCGATATGGCGGACGGTGAGGTGGGCGCGGAGTCCGGGGAGGACCGGATCGAGGGCGTCGAGGACGGCCTCGGCGTAGCGGTCTTTTTCCGCGGTCCAGTTGATTTCCGAGGCGTTGTTGGGGACGGGGGCGAGGACGTAGAACGCGGAGTGGCCGGGGGGCGCGACGGCGGGGTCGGTGACGGAGGGGGCGTGGAGGTAAAGCGAGAGATCGCGCGGGAGGAGTTTGCGGTCGAAGATGTCGTTGAGGAGTTCGCGGTAGCGGTTGCAGAGGATGATGGTGTGGTGGGCGATGCCGGGCCATTGGCGGGAGGCGCCGAAATAGACGAGGAAAAGGCTCATGCTCTGGCGCATGGCGAGGATGCGGTCGTCGGGCCAGGCGAGGCGCGGGGCGCCGGCGAGCAGGCGGGTGCAGGTGCGCGCGGTGTCGGCGTTGGAGACAACGACGCGACCTTGCCAATGGCCGCCATTTTCGAGGTCGAGGCCGGTGACGGCGCGCCCGTCGGTGGCGATGCGGCGGACGCCTTCGTTGAGGCGGAGCGCGCCGCCCATGCGGGAGAAGAGCGCGGCAAGGGCGGCGACGAGTTCCGTGGTGCCGCCCATGACGTAGTGCATCCCCCAGCGGCGTTCGAGGGCGTGGATCATCGAGTAGATGGCCGAGATGCGGAAGGGATGGCCGCCGATGAGCAGGGAATTGAAGCTGAACACGCGCCGGAGACGGGGGTCGCGGATGTGGCGGGCGACGAGGCGAAAGGCGGAGCGGTCGGCGCGGAGCCAGGCGAGTTCGGGGGCGACGCGCAGCATGTCGCCAAGGGTGGTGAACGGTTTGTCGGCGAGGTCCACGAAGGCGCGGTCGCAGAACCGTTCGGTAAGCCGCAGCAGGCGGCGGTAGCCGGGGACGTCCCGCGGGTTGAAGCGGGCGATCTCGGCTTCGAGGCGTTCCTGGCCGCCGTGGTAGTTGAAGGTGGAACCGTCGGGGAGCAGGACGCGGTAAAAGGGATCGACGGGCACGATGCGCAGGGAGGCGGGGCGGGATTCGCCATGGAGGGCAAAGAGTTCGTCGATGAGGAAGGGGGCGGTGATGACGGTGGGGCCGGTGTCGAAGGTGTAGCCCCGGTCGCGGAGGACGCCGGCGCGTCCGCCGGGTTCGGGGAGGCGCTCGAAAAGCGTGGTGGCGTAGCCGCGGGCCTGGAGCCGGATGGCGGCGGCGAGGCCGCCGAAGCCCGCGCCGATGACGGCGGCGGCCGGGCGCGGGTTGTTTGATTGTGGGCTGGGCATGGGAACCGAAGGCGGGCGGAGGCGGGGATTAGAAGAACGCCCGGATGCCGTCGATGACGCGGTCGAGTTCCTCCTCCCGCAGCTCGGGGAAGATGGGCAGGGACAGCACCTCGCGGGCGGCGCGGACGGACTCGGGGAAGTCGCCGGGTTTGTGGCCGAGGGACGCGAAGGCTTCCTGCAACGGGACGGGCAGAGGGTAATAGATGTCGGCGCCGACCTGGCGCGCGGCGAGGTGGGCGCGAAGGGCATCGCGGCGGGCGGTGCGGAGCGTGAACTGGTTCCAGGTGTGGACGGCGCCGGGGGTTTCGGAAGGGAGGACCAGATCGCCGACGCCGCGAAGGGATTCGAGGTATCGCGCGGCGTGGGCGCGGCGGCGGGCGATCCAGGCGTCGAGGTGCGGGAGTTTGAGGTCGAGGACGAGGGCCTGGATGGAGGCGAGGCGGAAATTGCCGCCGAGTGTGGAATGGCGGTAGCGCTCCTCGGAGCCGTGGACGCGGAGCGCGCGGAGGGCGCGCGCGTCGGCGTCGCCGGCGCAGGCGATCATGCCGCCTTCGCCGAAGGCGCCGATGTTCTTGGTGGGATAGAAGCTGAAGGTGCCGAAGCGCCCGAAGCCGCCGAGCTTGCGTCCGCGCCACGCGGCGCCGAAGGCCTGGGCGGTGTCTTCGACGACGGGAATGTTGTGGCGTTCGGCGGTGGGGAGGATGCGGTCGAGGTCGCAGGCCTGGCCGAAGAGGTGGACGGGGATGACGGCGCGGGTGCGGGGAGTGACGGCGGCGCCGAAGGCCGCGGGATCGATGTTGAAGGAGTCCGGAAGGATGTCGGCGAAAACGGGCCGCGCGCCGAGGCGGGCGACAACGCTGGCGGTGCAGAAGAACGTGAAGGCGGGGACGATGACCTCGTCGCCGGGGCCGACGCCGAGGGCCATGAGCGAGACGAGGAGGGCGTCGGTGCCGTTGGAAACGGCGACGGCGTGGGGGACGCCGAGATAGGCGGCGGCGTTGGCTTCGAAGGCCTCAACAACAGGCCCGCCGGTGAGGGCCTGGGTGGGGAGGAAGGCGCGGAGTCGTTCCAAGACGCCGGACTCAAGGGCGGCGTACTGGCGTCTGAGATCGAAGAACGGGACGGGCTGCGGTTCTGGCACAGACGTATATTAGGGAACCGCGGGCAAAGGGGAAGGCAAAGTCTTGGCGGCGCCGAGGGGGCGGATACGGATATTGCGCAAGGAGAGCGGCAGGGCGTGGTCCTGGAAGCCGATGAATCCGGTCTTGGGGCGCTGGGCCAGGGGTTCTTTGGCCAGGTCCACGACGTTGACGGTCTCGCCGTTGAGGATGACGGTGAGCTGGTCGTTTTGGACGCGGATGCGGAAATGGTTCCATTCGCCGGACGGTTTTGTGGCGCGTTTCGTGGGGGGCACGCCGGGGATGATGCCGCCGCTGTCGTGGTCGTTGAGGGGGGAGTCGGGGGGGCGGCTGTTGGAGTCGAAAATCTGGACTTCGATGCCCTCCTTGACCGGGGAGGTTTGGTCGCCCACGCGGAAATAGAAGCCGCTGTTGCCCTTGGCCTGGACCGTGTACTCAAATTCGATCTCGAAGTCGGCGAAGGTTTCCTTTGACCAGAGCCAGGCGCCGAAGCGGGACCAGCCTTTTTCGCCTTCGCGCGGGACGAGCGAGACGACGCCATTGGTGAGATGCCAGTTGCCAGTGGTGGTCCAATGCGTGGCGAGGTCCGGTTCGAGCAGCGCGCGCCATGGCGGGCCGTCTTCGGCAAGAGCCGGGGCCAGGGCGGCGCCGAGGATTGAGGCGGCGGTGAAGAGGACGCGGAAGGGCTTCATGGTGGATACTATGGCCGTTGGTGCCGGGGATGCGTCAAGCCGCAAGTGGAGGGGTGGGAGCGCGACTTTCATTCTTCCCTCCCGGCGGAGCCGGGTTCCCCGCCCGCGAGGCGGGTTGTGGAAATCTCGTAGGGGAGCGCGGGCAGATAGACGAGGGTTTTGCGGTTGCGGTCGGCGGGTTTCTTGCCGGTGTTGGGGGGATCGAGACGGGCTTCGAGGATGAGGTTGCCGCGCTGGCCGGGTTTGGCTTTGGCGCCATCGGCGCGGAAGGTGACGGCATAGCCGTCTGGATCGGGCTCGAACTTTTCGATCGTGACGCCTTCGGGAGGTTCGCTGAGGTCCAATTCCAGAGTGGCGCCGGTCTTGGTGGGCGCAGGGCCGGTGGAAAAATGGACCGTGCTCGCGGCGCCGGGGACGAGGCTGACTTTTTCGGGGGCTTGCAGGGGGCGCACGCCGCCGCGGGCGGCCCAGACGAGCGTTTCGCGTGCGGGGACGAGGCTGAGCCAGAGGAACGCCTGCATCATTTCTTCGGCGGCGGTGACGGGGCGGCGAATCGTGGTTCCGGCGGTCTGGCCGGTGGCTTCGAAGGCGACCGGTTCCGGACTTTTCGGGGTGTCGGCGCCGAGGGTGATGGTGGCGCGGACCTTGTCGCAGTTGGCGGGGATGCGTCCGCCGCTGAGAACGCATCCGGCGGGGGCGCGCGTGATGGCGAGATCGATGTCGCCGTCGAAGCCGTCGCGGCGGACGGCGTGGAACGTGACGGGCACGCAGGCGCCGGAGCGGCCATTGATGCTTGCGGGGGTGACGAACACGTCGAACCGGGGTTCGGGCGGGGCGAGGCGCAAGCGGTAGCCGAACTCGGGGCCGCCGCGGTTCTGGGCGTCGCCGATTTCGACGGTGACGGCGCCGTTGTTTGGGACGGTGAAAAGGGCGGCGGGATCGGCCTGGTGGGTGACGAGGCCGGCGGCGCGGTCCGGGCAATCATCGGCCTTGGCGAGGAGGCCGCCTTTGCCGTCGAAGACGCGTATCCATGCGTCGAGGGGCGAGCCGAGGCGGCGGGCGGTGACTTCGGCGGCGAATTTGGCCCCGGGGGCGGCCTGGAGGGTGAAGCAGTCGGTGTCGCCGGGAGCGTCGATGCGGCCATTGACCACAGCTGGGGGCGCGACGGATTGGGCGGGGGCGGAAGGATCGTTGGGCTCCGTTTCGAGAACGCCCGGCAAGTCCTCGATTTTGAGGTCCAGCGCGGGTTCAATCGCGGTGTCGAATGGGACGCAGGCGGTGACGGGGACGATGCCTGGGCGTGGCGGGGCGGTGGCGCGGACGGATTTGGCCGGAAGATTCCAGCCGGTGAGGAGCAGATCGGCGGGGGCGCCTGGCATGGCGCCGAGGGGAAACACGGAGGTGACGGCGGGAACGACGCCGAGGGTGATGCGATAGACGAAGTCTTCGCGCCCGCGGTAGAGGGCGTCGCGGATTTCGAGCGTGTAGCCGCCGGTGGCCGGGATGGCGCAGGCGAGGATGGGATCGGGATTGTGCCAGAGATCGTCGGCGAAGGCGGTCTCGCGTCCGCGTTCGTCGCGGAGGGTGAGGACGGGTTGAATCCAGCCGGGGACGGCGTCGGCGAGATAGGGGACGAGGGCGCGGGCCTGGACGGCGGCGACGATGTGGCTGCCGCCGCGCGCGGAGAAGGCGTAGCGGTCGGCGGTTCCCGGCAGGAGCTGGCCGTTGATAACGGCGGGGAGCGCGACCGTGATGGGTTTGCCGTCCTCGGGGTCTTCGGCGTGGGGTTCGGTGACTTCGGGAAACGGGCCGACGCGGAAGGCGATGGGATTGCTGAGTCCGGCGGCGCCGAGGAGGCGGAGTTCGCGGACGCCGGGGGGCGCGTTGGTGGCGACGGTGAGGCGGAGGATGACGTTTTCCTCAATCTGGCGGTTTTCCTGGCGTTTGGGGTCTCGGCGCATCTTTGCGGCCTTGACGAAGGCGCGGATTTCGTCGTCGGAGATGTTCAGGGACTTGAGGATGGCGGCGGCGTCTTCGAGCATCCGCTCTTCGCGCGAGCGTTTGCTCTGGTCGGCGGCGCGCGTCGCGCGGGGAAAGAGGTTGGTGCGGCCGGCGAAGTAGGCGGCAAGCGTGCCGGTGTTGGTGGCGCCGGCCTGCATCATGGTGTTGGTGGCGTTCTCGGCCATCGCCTTGCGGACCTCCTCGATCTTCTCGCGGAGGTCGGCGAGCCGGTTCTGTGGCATGGGGCGCTCGTGGCGGACAATGGCGGCGGCGATTCCTTCGCCGCTGACAAGCGCGGTCTGGGGGCGTTCGAGGAACTGTCCGCCGGCGATGATTTCAAGCGTGGCGCCGCGTTGCGCGCCGGCGGGGTAGAGATAGCCGATGTGCGGGTCGCGGCGGACGGGCTGGGCGTTCGCGGGGGGCGGAATCGCGGCGAGGGCGGCGATCGCGGCAAGCGCGAGGGCAGCGGCGGGTGCTGTGCGCGGGCGCGGGCTCACATGATTTCCTTGAGGCGCCCGCCGAAGGCGATGTCCTCGGCGGGTTGTTGGGTGAGGCGGACGTTTGGGTCGGACATGCGGGGGAATGGGGCGTTGGGGTCAAGTCCGAGGAGGTGATAGATGCTGCCGACGAGGTCCCAGGGGTAGATGGGGCGGTCCTTGACCTCCTCGCCGCGCTCGTCGGTGGCGCCGACGACGGCGCCGCCGCGGAAGCCGCCCCCGGCGACGACATGGCAGAAGGCTTTGCCGTAGTGGCCGCGTCCGCCGTTCCACGGGGCTTCGTTCTGGACCTTGGGCGTGCGCCCGAATTCGCCGCCCCACCAGACAATGGTGGAGGCGAGCAGGCCGCGCTGGGCAAGGTCGTTGAGGAGGGCGGCGAAGCCCTTGTCCATTTCGGGCAGTTTGCGGCGCATGGTTTGGAAATGTTGCTTGTGCGTGTCCCAGCCGCCGTAATTGATGGTGACGTACTTGACGCCGTTTTCGACGAGGCGCCTGGCAACGAGGCAGGACTGGCCGAAGGTGTTGCGGCCATAGGCCTCGCGGGTGGCGTCATCCTCCTGGGTGAGATCGAAAACGCGGGCGCCTTCGCCGAGGATCATATTGTAGGCGTCGTCGCGGGCCTGGCGCACGCCCGCGAGAACCTGGTTGCCGGGGAGGGCGGCGCCGAAGGTGTCGAGATCGTCGAGGAGCGCGCGGCGCTGGCGCTGGCGGGCTTCGGTGACACCGGCGGTGACGATGCCTTCAACGGCAAACGGGGTGCGGGCGGGGTCGCCGCCTGTGGCGAAGGGTTTGTAGCGCGGGCCGAGGAACCCGGCTTCCGAGAAACGGCCCTGGGGCTGGGTGAGCACGACGTAGGGGGGGATGAGGCTGGAGGAGCTTCCCTTGAACAGCGAGAGGACGGCGCCGACGGTGGGATAGACGAGGCGCTCGCCGTCCTTGTGCCCGGTTTGGACGATGTAGGCGGCGGTTTCGTGGCCGTTGTTGCCGTGGGTCATGCCGCGGAGGATGGAATATTTGTCGGCGCACTTGGCGAGTTCCGGAAGCATCTCGCCGATGCGGACGCCGTCCACATTCGTACTGATGGGCGTGGGGAAGGCGCCGCAATAATCGGCGCCGGCCTCGGGTTTGGGATCGAACGTGTCGAGGTGGGGTGGGCCGCCCCACATCCAAATCTGGATGACGGCCCTGGCCTTGGCCGCGGGGACGAGGGGCGGGGCGGGGGTTTGGGGCCATGCGCGGCGCTCGAGAAGGAGCCCGGCGGCGCCGAGGGCGGCGCATTTGACAGCGGCGCGGCGGGAGATGGAGGAGGGGCGGGAGATGGAGGAGGGGCGGGATTGGGGGGTTGGAGGAGGGGTATTCATGGGATGTTCCAGGTTAGTGTTTCAATTGGAATTCCGGGGAGTTGATGAGGGCCCAGACGATTTCGAGCATGGCTTGGCGGGGGGAAGGGTCGCCGGTGCCCTGGACGTAGCGGCGCGCGGTGGCGGCTTCGGCGGGGGTGGGCCGCCGGGAGAGAACCGTGAGATAAAGGCGTTCGAGCGCGGCGGCGGGATTCTCTTTGGCGGGGCGGAAGATGGAATCGAGCCGGTTGCTGTTGGCGAACTTGGCGCGGATGTGGCCGGAGTTGAGGAGATGCAATTGCTGGGCGGCGGTGAAGCGTTCGTTGCGTTCGGAGGCGAGGCCGGTGTCGCGCGGGGGGCGTCCGAACAATTCGAGGAACGAGCTGGATATGCTGCCGTCGGGCAGCGAAATCGAGCGCACATCGGCGGGAAGGAACGTGAACGGTTCGGGAATCATGCTGGAGTACTCCTCGTGCGAGCCGGTGATCTGGTTGATGGCGTCGAGGAGCGCCTCGGCGTCCAGTTTGCGCATGGGATAGGAGGCGAAGGACGCTTCGACAATGGCGTGCTCCGCGAACGCGCTGCGCGGGACCGGGGAGGCCTGGTAGGTCCGGGAGTTGGCGATCAGGCGGTAGAGATGTTTGAGGTCGTGGCCGTGGGCGGCGAATTCGGCGGCGAGCCAGTCGAGAAGCTCGGGATGGCTTGGCGGGTTGCCGGCGCGGAAGTCGTCGGGTTCGTGGACGATGCCGCGGCCCAGGAGCCAGAACCAGACGCGGTTGGCGGCGACGCGGGCGAAAGGAGAGCGGGGCGAGGAAACCAGCCAGTGGGCGAAAATTTCGCGCGGGTCGCGGCCGGGGGGGATTGAGACGGCGGTCCCGTCGGGGAACGTGGCGGCGAGCGGGGCGCTGTTGGTGGGGCGGTTGAAAAAGATGATCTCCTCTTTCCATTCGCCGGTGGGTTTGGAGCCGACGCGCGAGAAGAACCCGGCAATGGCGGCGAGGCGGGCCTCCGGCATGGCGGCGGGGCGTTCGCCGAGGAACGTCAGGGCGACGATGCGGGCGATGGATTGGGGGTCGCGCCCCTGGGCGGAGCGGATGAAATTAACGGCGGGCGCGCGGAAGTTGCTGCCGCTGGCGGTGAGCAGGGCGGTGGCGAACTGGGAGAAAGGGACGCTGTCGCGGATGGCGGCCCGAATCCAGTGGTCGTAGGCCTGGGCGGCGTTGGGCCAGAGATTGACGGGGAACTCCGATTTCACGCGGAGCAGGTCGCACCATTTCATGCCCTGGTACTCGGCGAACTCGGGCCGGCCGAGGAGGCTGTCGATGAGCGCTGCCCGTTTGCCGGGGCTTGGGTCGTCAAGGAACCGGGCGGCTTCCCCGGCGGAGGGGAGCGTGCCGATGAGGTCTAGGAAGGCGCGCCGGACGAAGACGGCGTCGGAGCAAAGGCGGGGGGCGGGGATGCCGTGGCGCTGGAGCCGGGCGAGCACAAACGAGTCCAGGCGCGTGGCGGGGGCGGGGACGGATTCCGGGGCTTCGAAGAGAGCGGCCAGTTGTTCGGGGGTGGGCCGGGGGGCGGGCTGGGGCAGGGCGTGGGGCGGGAGCAGAAGGACGGCGGCGAACACAAGAAAGGGGCGGGCGTTGTTGGCGCCCGGCAGGGATGGACTGAGCACGCGCCGAGACATGATTCCAGCGCCGGCAAAGGCGCTCCAAGAGGAATTAAACCATGAAATGTCGATTGAGTCGCGCGAAAAAGGGGTGGTCCGACGAAAGGCGGAGTGCCGGTGGGCGGGGCTGCGCGTGAAGCGGGCCTCAAAGTGCAGGACCTCTGGGGTCACGGTCAACCCACGGATGGCGGGTCCATGAGCGTCGCCTCATCGAGGCTCGCCTGTTCGCGGAAAATCCGCACCCGCTCGCGATCCTCTTCCCGTCCGGTTTGAAGGCAGATGGCCGCCAGATGCTCGGCCCGCAACACTCGGGCGGGCGTCTGCTCGTAAAGCGTCTCCCGCGCCTCGCGAAGGGCTTCTTCCAGCAGGGCGTTGTATGCCGGGAGGAATTGCACCGGGGTGCCCGCGATGATCACGCACTCGCCATCCTCCTCGTGGCCCCGCGCCTTCAGCGCCTCATACAATGAGCCGAGGGTCAGCAGGCCTCCGGCGGTTTCCGGAACGAGAACCAAGATGTCCAAGTCGAAGGTCAGCGGATGTGGGCGAGGATTTCGTGTTGCTCCTCGATAGGAGGCACTCCGATTCGTTGGTTGTTGATCTGTGATTCGTTTAGCGAGGGAACAGGGCCGGGATTAACCAACTGAAAAAAAATCAGTCCTTGACCTTGACCCCTGCTCCTTGGGCCGCCCGATACCGCGCCTCGGAGCGTGCGGGCGCATGGATGGGAAAGCGGCGCCATTCGGCTTTTCAGGCGGGGGCGGGTCGTGCAGAATGGCGGGCATGTCCGGGACGCCGACGCGCCATTTTCTTGGGTGGGACAAGCCTGTCGCGGACGGGGTGGCGGCCTGGTTGCTGGAGCGGGCGGGACGGGACGCCGGGGCGCTGGATTTGAGCGGGTGGTGGGTGATTGTGCCGACGGTGGAATCGGGCCGGACGCTGGTGTCGGCGCTGGCGCTGGCGCGGCCCGGCGGATTTCTGGCGCCGCGGGTGATGACGCCGCCGCAGTTTCTTGACGCGCTTGCGGGCGGGAGCGCGCCGGGGCCGGTGGCGCCGGGGATGCTGGAACAGGCGGCGTGGCTGGCGGTGCTGGCGGAGACCGGCCCCGCGGAGGTGGCCGCGCTGGTTCCGGACGGGCGGTTGTTGGCGGAGCCGGCGGGCAGGAAGGGATTGGCGGACCTGTTGGCGCGGGCGCGGCGGGTGCTGGCGGAGTCGGGGCTGACGTTCCGCCTCGCGGCGGCGAGGGACGGCCACGAGGAGCCGGAGCGCTGGGAGGCCCTGGCACGGCTTGAGGCGGCGTGGACGGCGCGTCTGCGGGCGTGGGGTTTTGCGGAGCAGGTGGAGTCGTGGATAGCGGCGGCAACGGCGGGCGCGGCGCCACTGGACGGGATGAAGGGCGTTGTTTTTGCGGCGTGCCCCGATCCGCTGCCGGTGGCGTTGCAGGCGGCGGGTGTGGCGGCGGCGGGCGCGGCGTTCGGCGCGCATGTATTGGTGCAAGCGCCCGAGGGGGAGGCGTCTGGTTTCGACGAGTGGGGGCGGCCACGGGAGGAGGTGTGGAATGGGCGGGAGCTTGCGTGGGTGGACCCGGAGGGGACCCTGCAAGTGGCGTTGACGGCGCAGGAGGCGGCGGCGCATGTGGCGGTGTTGGCGGGACGGCACGCGGACCCGGCGGCGATGTGTGTGGGAGTATGCCGGGAAGCGATGGCGGGACCGGTGCTGGCGGCGTTGGAGGCGGCGGGGTTGCATGGGTTCGATCCGGGCGGCAGCCTTGCGCGTGCCGGCGGGTGCAGGGTGTTGTGGAGCCTGCTGGACGGGACGCGCGCGTTCGCGGCGACGGGCGGAATGGATGCGGCGTGGCGGCTGGCGCGGCATCCGCTGGCGGGGCCCGCGTTGCGGCGGGCGTGCGGCGCGGGCGGATTGGACCACGCGGCGTGGATGACATCGCTGGAAGAAGCGTGCGCCCATCATTTGCCGGGAACCGTGGAAGAATTGCGGGACCTGGCCGCGGCGGGGTCGGCGGCGGAACGGTTCGCGCGGGCGGCGGCTGAGCTGCGCGCGGCGCTGGGATCGGAGCGCTGGACGGATGCTTTCCGGGAATGGGTGCGCGGGGCCGTGGACGGCGGGGAGGCGGGGGAGGGCGGCGCGTTTGAACCGGGGCCGCCGCGGG
>CAYSZK010000126.1:0-11904 GCA_964435495.1 uncultured Verrucomicrobiales bacterium | reverse complement strand
GGCGGCGGCAGCACCGCGCCCGCGGCGTCGAGGCCGAAGTGGAGCGCCAGGACCGGCAGCGTGGCGAGGAACAGCGCGGCGCCCGCCGGCAGGGCGGATTCGAGCCACCGCCCGGCGGCCCCTTGGAACAGGATCAGAAGGCTGATGCCGATCACAAGGGGCGGGAGGACAATCGGGATGTCGATGATCGCGTCAAGCCATTGCCTTCCGGGAAAACGCCCGCGCGCGAGGAGATAGCCCGCGGGAACGGCGATCCAGAGGCTCAACAACGAAGTGATGGTGCAGGTCAAAACACTCAATTGAATCGCGTACAAGATTTCGCGCGATTGGAGCGCCTCCCAGAAGCGGCCGGGCGACGTGTAGGCCGCGTCGGCGGCGAGCATGCCGACGATCAGGAGTGCGTACAGGCCGGCCGCGGCCCCGAGGCCGGCCCAAAACGGCCACGACGGCGCGGCGCGGAACCGGTCAGCGGGCGCCTTCAATATCGGACCGCAGGCCGGCGCTCTGGAGCGGCGCGCCGTCGTGCACCCAGGTGAATCCCGCCCGCTCGAAGTCGGCCCGGCGCGCCTCCAGGAATTTCAGCAGCCGTCGGGCCACGGCGGGGAAAGGGGTCTTGCTGGATACGGCGAACGGCTGCACGGCGCGCGCCCCCGCGTGGTCGATGGGGATTGTGTCCACCTTGTCGGACTGCTGCTGGACGTTGACGGTGTAAAGTATGGCCGCGTCCAGAGAGCCCGTGATGAGCTGTGTGGCAAGGATGTCCGCGGTGGGCTGCTCGCTCACGACATTTTTGCGGACGGCCTTGTCGAGGTTTGTCACTTCCAGGAGGCGCGACGTCATGAACCCGAGTGTGGACTGTTGCATGTGGCCGATGCCGACCCGCAACCCCGGCCGCGCCAGGTCGGCCAGCGACTGGACCGCCTTGGGATTGCCCTTGGCGACGGCGATGACGATGCGCGTCTCGGTAAGCAGGACCGCCTCGGGAAACAGCTCCGCCACCGGCGGCACGAAACAGATGTCGCAGGCGTAGTAGGCGTCCGGAAGCTGCGCGTTGTCCGCCTTCAGCATGGTCTGCATCGACGCGCACAGGATGCCGCAGCCGTTGTAGGTGGTGCTGATCTCGACGCCCTCGCGGGCGCAGAAATCCTTGAGCGCTCCCTCGATCCCCCGGCGATTGACGGCGCCGGAGAAGAGCACCAGTTTCGGGCTGTCCGCCCACTTGTCGCCGGCGCCCGCCTCGAACCCTTTTTGCCGCCAGAAAGGCCCCCCGGTCTCCGGGGCCGCCATGTACCGCGCGAAATGCAGCGCGCGCGAAGGCTGGGCGCACCCGGCGAGAACACACGCGGACACCGTCATCGGATGTTTCGCGAAAAGCTCCACCGGCACGGCCTCCATGCCGCCGAAGGACGCCACGGTGGAATCCCACAAAATGGCGGTGTCGACCGTGCCGAGTTTCAGGTCCGAGGCCAGGTCGTTGACGGTTGGTTTCATCACCGCCGCGCGCCCGGCCAAGCGGTCCCAGAGACCCGCGCCTTCGAGCAGCCGTTGGGAGAGGGCGCCCACGGACGCGGCCTCGGGATTCGCAAGCCCCACCCGCACGTCCTCGCGCAGGAGATCGTCCAGCCCCTTGATCCCTTTCGGATTTCCCGCCGCCACCGCGAGGACCGGCTTCTGCCGCGCGAGCGCGAGAACCTCGCGGACCAGGCCGTCCCTCGCGGCCAGACCGGCGTAGGATTCGTCGGCGGGAATATAAAGGTCTCCCGCCGCGGAATTCGTTCCCGCGGCCTTGAGGCTGTTGAGCAGCAAACCCGATCCGCCATATTGCAAATGGACCCGCGTGCCGTGGAGGCGCTCGTAATCCAGGGCGATTTGTTCAATGGCGGGCTTCAAACCCGCGGCGCAGAACACGGTCAGCGCCTCTTTCTTTCCCGAAGACGAGGGCGCCCGCCGAAGGCTGGCCGCCAGAAACGCCAGCAACGCCACCGCGCCGACGGACATCAGCAACCAGACCGCCACACCGCCGCGCTTCGCGCGGCCTGGGAAACTTGGGAAGGGTATCGTGTTCATGGTTCCTTGGGTGGCTTATTTTCTGGGAATCGAGGCCGCGAGAATCACCGCAACGCCGAGCGCGAGCGCCCCCGCCATCGCCGCAACGAACAGCGGGTTCACGCCGCCCGAGGCGGGTGGGGTGGCCGGGCTGACGGTGAACGTTTCCGGGCTGGCCTTGGGCGCCGCAACAGGGCCGGGCTTGGCCGCGGGCGCGCCGGTCCCGGTGGCCGCCGCCTTCTTCATCTCGGCGAGCCCGCTGAAATGCTCGAGCCGCTCCTCCCAATCCACGGCCAGGAGCAGGTCGCCGCCCGGGTTCATCTGCTTGACCTGGCAGGAACAGGCGGACCCGAGAAACAGCGCGAGGTCGTCGATCAGGCCTTCGCTGACCTCCGCCGCGGGAACCCCGATGACCCTGCCGCGCCCGAACGCCGCGGCGAGGAGCGGCCCCGGCTTTTCCAGTCCGGTGATGGTGTCAAGCTGGCGGACGAGCCACGCCTCGTTGGGATCGTTGCGGGAGAGGCGGCGGACGGAGGACTTGAATTCGAGAGGCACCGAATAATAGAGGGAATAGCCGCTGGCCTCGATCTCTTCGCCGCCGGGCATTTCGACGTTGCCGCGCAGGGCTTCCAGGCGGGCGCGGAGCGCCTTCTCCATCCGGTCGCCCTCAGGATCGCCCGGATCGGCGAGAACGATCCAGGAAATGGCGAACCCGGAGGCAAGGTCGTTGGCGATGGTCTGGCGGAAGGGCGAGTGAAGCGCGGCGCCGGAGGCGCCGGGCTTGAGTTCGCCCGAAAACCAGGCGCCCGCCTGCTGGGGCATGACGATTTCGACGCTGCCGGGCGCGACGCCTGTGGACGAAACGACATACGCGTTGGGCGCCGGGGCGGCCTTTGTCAGAGCCAGTTTCCAAGGCTCCAAATCGGCGGGGTTGACGCGGATTTCGTGCGGGTCGGGTTCCCATCGCTCCAGGGCGTAGCGGAAGACGGGAATGGCACAGCCGGGAGCGGCCGCGGGCAGGGCCGGGAGGAGGGAGATTGCGAGGCCGGCTGTCCAGGTTGCGCTCAGGATGCGTGATAGGCTCATGGGAAAGGAATAATGCCCAAAAGCCGGGAGGTTTCCACGGAAATGCGCGGGACCCCAACGAACGGGTGAGGCCGGCCCGGAGGGCGGGGAAATCAGGGGCCAGGCATGTCGGCGCGGACCGCCGCACAAAAAGCGCCGATCCAACCGGGGAAATCGCGGGCAACGGCGGTGGCGTGCCGGACCAATTCCTCCAACCGGTCGCGGCGGAGATCAAGGTCGTAGGCATGCCGAAAAACGTGCCGGAACCCCTTCAATTCGCGCAGCGCCGACTGCGCGGTGGCCGGCACGAAAGCGGGGCGCACGCCGGGAATATCGAGACGCATGCGCTCAAGGAGCCTTTCGTGGAAGCCGCCACGTTTTTCGAAGTGATTCTCAAAGGCGTCGCACACCCGCTCGAAGGCTTTTTCAAGGATGTTGTAGGCCCGGTTCAGTTCATACCCGCAGGCGGGCAGGGACGCGGCCGATGGCGCCTCCTCCAGGCGGTCACCGGCCCGTGCGGCGGCGTTGGCGACATGCCGCGCGTCTTCGGGCAACCCCGTCTCCAGGACCCGCAACGCTACCATGTCCATCGTTCCCCCTCGCGCCGAATCGTTCCGGCAAGGCGTGTTTCCCCCAGCACGCAGATGTCCACAGAACGCTCCACCGCTTCCGAGAGCAGGCTTTGCAGGCCGTAGATTGTGTGGCCGGGCAGTTCCCCTTCAAGGGCGAGATCCACATCGGACTCGGAATGGAATTTCCCGGGACGGGCCACCGATCCATACACCCAGACCGCGCCGTGGGACGCGAGCCGCGCCAGTGCCGCCCGCAGCCGGGCGCGGACGCGGACGCGGTCCTCTTCCGATCTCGCGGCCCGCCGGACACGCTCCGCCAGAAGAAGTTCCATAGGCCAAATGTAGCACATCACTTTTCCCGCGGCGAGGGAGAAGGCCGGCCGAATCATTACGATCCGGGCGAAGGGCGCACCCAATTCCTTTGGCAAGCCCGCATCGTAATGATTCGGGCGTTTTTGGCCGCCCGCCCGTGGCGCTTGACACCGGCGCTGGAACCGGGCACGAATGGGGTGAGGCGCCGTTCCCTTCCCACCCGGAAATCCGTCATGAAAATCGTGTCCGTGGCCCAAATGCGCGAGCTGGAGAGCGCCGCCCTTGCAACTGGCCTGACCGAACAGGATTTGGTCAACGCCGCGGGCGCGGGCATCGCCGCCTGGCTCGCGTTCGATTTTCCGGAACCGGCGGAGTTCGTCTTTTTTTGTGGCAAGGGCAACAATGGCGCTGACGGGTTCGCGGCGGCCGCGATCCTGGCCGCCGAGGGCCGCGCGGTCCGTTGTGTGTCGCCGTACACCGTGGAAGGGCGCGAGGCCGAGCCGGCGGACGGCGCGCGGGTTGCGGACGCCCCCCACATCGTGCTGGTGGACGCCCTGCTTGGGATTGGTGTGAAAGGCCCTTTGCGCCGCGAAATCCGGCAGATTACCGAAGGCATCCTGCAGCACGGGCGCAGTCCCGTTGTGGCCATCGACGTGCCGACGGGGCTGGATGCCGACACGGGCGAGGAAGTCGCCGGGGCCGTGTCCGCGGACGTGACAATCACCTGCGGGCTGCCGAAGAACGGGTTGTTTACCGACCGCGCCCTGGATCGTGTGGGCCGGTTGCGCGTCGCGCCGTTGCCCGTTCCGGAACCGGCTGTGGACGCGCTGAAGACGCCCGGGGAATTCTTTGCGAGGGACGAAGCCGGAGCCCTGCTCAAGCGCCGGCGCTGGTCGTCGCACAAGGGCGATCATGGCCGCGTTCATGTGGTGGCGGGCGCGCTGGGGATGTCCGGCGCCGCGGTGATGGCGATCGAAGGGGCGTTGCGGGGCGGAGCGGGGCTGGTGTACGCGTGGACGCCGCGGGACGTGCAGGCCATTGTCGCCGGGGCGGTTCCCGAGGCCATGGTGCTCCCGTTCGACAATTTCGGCGCGGTCCTGGCCGCCCTGCCCAAGGACGCGGCGCTTGTGATCGGCCCGGGTTTGGGCACGCCGGAGGGGCTGGCGCCGTTTCTCAAGGACGTGCTCGCGCGCCGGGATTTGCGCGTGGTGCTCGACGCCGACGCGCTCAATGCCATCGCCACCAACCGGGACTTGTTCGCCGCGCTCCATGAGGGTGTGCTCTTGACGCCGCACCCTGGCGAAATGGCGCGGCTCCTGGGGTCGGGCGACTTTGGGCGGGTCGCGGCGGCGATGCGGTTCATGGAGGCCCACCCGGCGGCGCTGCTGCTGAAGGGCGCGGCGACCCTTGTCGCCCAGCGGGGGCGGGCGTTGTCCGTGAACGGCAGCGGCAATCCCGGCCTGGCCCACGGCGGCATGGGCGACGTCCTTGCGGGCCTTTGCGGCGCGCTGCTGGCCGACGGGTACAGTCCGTTCGACGCGGCCCGGCTGGGCGCGTTTCTGCACGGGTTGGCCGCGGACCTTTGCCTGGGCGGCCAAAGCCCGGAAAGCCTGTTGCCGCGCGACGTTCTCGCCGCGCTGGGTTCCGCCTTCCAGTCCATCCGTTCGTCCTGACATGGGATTCCCGCCCCCGATCATGTTCCCGCTTCCCCCGCCCATTCCCCCGCACCCGTCCGCCACACGATGAAACTCGAAACCCTGGTCAAGCGCGCCCGGAAGTTCAGCAAACCCCACCGCGTCAATCGCGGCGGAAAATTCCGGCTTTCGGATTTCGATCCTGGCGGCACGGGCCGGTTGGCGCGCGAGGACAAGCCGCGCGCGCAGGAGGCGCTTCAGATGGGGGTCGAAGTTCTCGCCAGCCTTCAGGACATGCTCTACGCGCAGGACCGGTGGTCGGTGCTGCTGATTTTCCAGGCGATGGACGCGGCGGGCAAGGACAGCGCGATCAAGCATGTGATGAGCGGCATCAACCCCCAGGGCTGCCAGGTCGCCTCGTTCAAAGCGCCGTCCTCCGAGGAACTCGACCACGATTACCTCTGGCGCTGCCAGCGGCACCTGCCCGAGCGCGGGCGCATCGGCATCTTCAACCGCTCGTATTACGAGGAGGTGCTCGTTGTGCGCGTGCATCCGGAACTTCTGCAAGCCCAGAAACTGCCGCCCAGCCTGGCCGGCAAACAAGTCTGGGATGGGCGCTACCGGGACATCCGGGCGTTCGAGCGCTATCTCGCCGCCAACGGAACCCTCGTGCGCAAGTTCTTCCTCCACGTCTCCCGCGCGGAACAAAAGAAGCGGTTCCTGGAAAGGATCGAGAACCCCGCCAAGAACTGGAAGTTTTCCGCCTCCGACGCGCGGGAGCGTGGTTTCTGGAAGGAGTACATGCGGGCCTACGAGGAAATGATCCGCGAGACGGCGGCGCCCGAGTCGCCGTGGTATGTCGTGCCGGCCGACAACAAATGGTACACGCGCATCGTCGTCGCCGCGGCGGTGATCGACGCCCTCGCGTCGCTCGGCCTCCAATACCCCAAAATCAACGGCGCCCAGCGCAAGCAGCTCGCGGAAGCGCGGCGGGTGTTGATGGCCGAAAAATAATCCCGGCGTTCAGGCGGTTCAGCGCCTGCGTCCCGCGGGCTTGTCCAGCTCCGCCGAGATCTCCGCGGAGCCCGCTTCCTTCGCAACAGCCGCGGTCATTGCCGCGGGAGGCTCGGCGTCGGTGGCGGCAGGCGCGGGCGCCGTTTTGGAGGCGGGGGCCTTGTCCAAGGGCACGGGAGCGAGCCGGGCTTCGGGCTTGCGCATGGACGGAACAGGCTGGGGGTCAGTGGATTGCGCCAAATTGCGAGCCACCCCTCCGGAGCGGGGATTTTGGGCGGTGTTCGCCGATTTTGCCTTTTCGCGCAATTCCTTGGTGAGTTCGCCGTTGCGCAAAATCATGTAGTCGAGCTGGCCGGCCACGATGGACGTTTCGTATCGGGCCAGATCCAGTTGCTTGCGAAGGAGATAGAGCTCTGGCACCAGCCAGACCGCGCCGCCTCCCGCCAGGAGGAATAGCAAACACGCAACCGTTTTCATGCGTCACCAAGCCTTGCCGACATCGCCAGGGCCAAAAAGCCCCCGCTGAAACCGGCTTTTTAACGAGGAAAAAGTTGCATAAAAGCAGTGGCTCTGCAAGTAAAATCGTCCACGCCAGCGAGTTCCGTCAATCCGGGCTCACGGCAACATCATGTTTTCCACGTAGCGGTCTTCAAACCCGGGATCGAGATTCAACTCCACAATCTCCGCGTCCTTGCGCAGCCGGTCCATCTCGTCCACCACCGTCCGGTCCAGCATCGCAAGCCAGGCGCCCCCCAAAGAAGTGTTGCCCACCGCCTCGACCTGTTCCGGCGCGAATCCCGGCAACAACCCGCTCCCAATCGCGTGCCCAATGTCCAAATGAAGCCCGAATCCCCCCGCCAGATAGAGCCGCTTCACGTCACGTGTTGCCAGGCCCTCGCGTTCCAGCAACGTCTGGATTCCCGCCGCAATCGCCGCTTTTGCCTGCAACAGCAGCGCGACGTCCGGTTCGGTGATCCGCAGCCGCCCGCCATCCTCCGGCGCCAGCAGCAGGGCGCGCCCGTATTCGGACTTCACGAACCGCTCGGGATTCGCCGCAACCGCCTCCTCTTCAAACCGGCCCGCTTCCCCGAGCCAGCCCGCCAGCCGTCCCTGGGCCAGAAAATCGACATAGCCCGTGCCGCAGATGCCGGGCGCCCGCGCGGCCGGCACGCCGCCGATGGTCTTCAAATCCAGCCGGAACCCGCTTCCGAGGCCGGCGCCTCCGGCGTGAATTCCGCTGACCGCCCCCGTTGTCGCCCGCATGCCGCACGTCAACCCGCAGCCCTCGAACGCCGGCCCCGCCGCCGTCGCGCAGGCCAGGGTCCGCCGCCCGCGCCGCAGCACGATTTCGCCGTTGGTCCCCACGTCCACCAGCAGCATCGGCTCCTCTTCGTAATGGAGGCCGGTGCATAGCACCCCCGCGGCGATATCCGCCCCCACGTAGGCCGCAAGCCCCGGCAACAGATGCACCGGGACATCCGGAAGGCCCGAGTCCGGTCCCAGGACGGCGCCCGCGCCCATCACCCGGTGTTCCAAAAACTCCGGGGTGAACGGCGCCACGCCGATGGGGGAGGGGTCCACACCCGCCAACAGGTGCAGCATCGTGGTATTCCCCGAGACGCACAATCCCGCCAGGCGCCGTGGCTCCACGCCCGCCGCCTGCAACGCTTCGCGCAACAACGGCAGGACGGTCTCCGCCCCCACCAGCCGCTGCAACCGCGCCACGTTCGACTTGTCACCGCAGCACAATTCAATCCGCGACAGCACGTCGTCCCCGGCCTCGATCTGGCGGTTGAACGCGCTTGCCCGCGCCAGGATCGTTCCCTCCGCCAAATCCGCCACCGCCACCACCACTGTCGTCGTCCCAATGTCCACCGCGGCGCCCACCGCCCCCTCCCCGCCCGCGCCAAGCAGCGCCTCGCCCCCCGCCGCCACGCGCGTCTTAAAATCCGCCACCACCGAAGGCTTGTGGCCCAGCAGCGACCGGGCCGGAATCTCCACCACGGCCTCCGTCCCCGCCTCCAGCAAACACTGGCATCCCAGGACAGGCGCTTCCGACGCCTCCGCAAACCCGCCCCCGCGCAAGGCCAGCCGCCCCTCGCGCACCACCACTTCGCATCCTTCGCACAGCCCGCGCTGGCTGCAACGGGTGTTCAGCGCCAGGCCCTTGCGCGCCAGGTAATCCGCCAGCCCCGCCGGCTCCAGCCGCGGGTCCGGGTGAAACACCCGCGCGTCCCCGCCCACCCGCACCTCCAGCCGCGCCATTTCAGCCATTCGCCCGCTCCGCCGCCCCGGCCGCGCCCGAAGGACACCCTTTGCACGGCGCCGCGCAAACGATCCGGTCGTCCGCCGTGAGCCGGACCGTTTCCCCCGGCGCCAGCACGAGGAACCGCTCCGCATCCCAGCGCCCCGCCAACAGCGACACCAGCAGGTCCGGGTCGCCCTCCAACGATTCCATCTCCCATTGCAGCCATTCCGCGCACCGCCGCGTGTTCGCCTCTTCCTCCGCCACAGGCCCCGCCCCCAGATGCACGAACACCGCCCGGTTGTAGTGCCGCATCCACTGCTGCTCCATCTCCATCAAATAATCCGCCTCGTCCTCCCCGTATTTCTCAATGTACCCGCGCCGCGCCCGTTCCCAACGCTCCTGGCCGGGCGGCACGTGGCATCGGTTCCAGCCCGGGCTGTACCAGTACGCCGCCGGATGCCGCGCCACATATTCCGCGTACCGCTTCCGGCAACCCAGCAGCACCGTGATGCAATCGTGCGCCCTCGGAACCACCAGCCGCGCCCGGCGCGCGCTCACCCCCTCCACGCCGCGGCTGCACAACCCGTACACCAGCGCCACCGCGTCCGGCGCGTGCTGCTCCTCCATCGCCGCCACCTTTTCCTGCAACCGTTGCCGCAACAAATCCGGATTGTCGTGCAACCCCTGCTCGAGCATCTCCACCGCCGCCACAGGCGGCAACGACGCCAGGAAATGGCGCACCTCATCCTCGAACACCTGGCACGCGATAATGCCCAGTTTCATAAGCCTGTGTTGGCGGCCATCCCAGCCATGCTACTTCCCAATCCCGCGGCGTCGATGCGATTCCATGCGCCTTATCCGCCGCTTTTCGCCAGGGCCGCGATCTCCGCCATGAACCGTTCCCCCGCCGCGGCATCGGGAAATTCGTGCCACACGGACAGCCACACCCCCCGGCTCCCAAGTTCCCGCGCGCACGTCCGCGCATCCTCCAGGCCCTCGCAGAAAACCTGCACGGAGCGCCCCGCCGCCAGGCAGCGCTTGTACACATCCAGCCATTTTGACGCCGGGCCGTTCCCCGCGCCAAACACCCATTGGACGGCCTGAATCCTCTCCTCTCCCAGCACCAGCGGCAGATGCCGCAGCGCCGTCGGCCCGTCCAGATGAAAGATCGACCGTTCCAGCGGCGCCAGCTCGCGCCGGATCGTCGGCAGGATGAACTCTTCCGCCATGCCGCCCGACACCAGGCACCAGAAATCGCAGTTGGACACATACGCCGGCCCGGGATGGTAAAACGCCGTCCACGTCGTCGAACCCCAGCCCGCGGCCCGCTGCCACGCCCACGCCCGCTCGAAGCATTCCGCGACCACGTCCGCCGCTTTCGCCGCCGCCGCCGCCACAGCTTCCGGATCGTCCACCAAATCCACGCATAACCGCTCCGGCCCGCGCAACGCCGCCAACAGATCGAACGCCCCGTGCAAATCCGGAATCCCCACAAGGAACCGGCCCGCCGCCACCTCCAGCCCGCGCCGGGTCATCGCCTCAATCGTCTTCCACGCCAGGCAGTGGAAATCCGGCGCCCGGTCTGCCCACGCCCGCCACTCGCCGGGATTCTCCACCGTGTGCTTCGCCCAGCTTGTGTGCTCGCCAAACTCCAGTTCGCAACCCATCACCGTCGCCACCAGGTCCGGGCCGAGGTTGGGCATGAACACCGGCAGGCTCTCCGCCGGCCACGCGCGCCCCGACAACCGCCACTCCGCCGCGCGCACCTGGTATTCCACGTCCCACCATCGCTCCCGGACTGTCGCGTGCCCCGCCCTCGGCGGGGGCAGCGGATCGCGCGCCGCCACGGAAAAACTCATCACCGGCCGGTCCATCGGTTCGAACCGCCACCACGCGCCGAACCGCTCGATCGTTTCCGCAAAGTTCGGTTTCCAATCCAGTGTCTTCATGTCTTCCACAAATGCGCTTCCCGTCCCTCCGCTTTGTCCGCGGTCAGGCCGTTCCGGCAACCGCCGCGAGGGCGGCCAGGTGCCCGGGCGTTGTGCCGCAGCAGCCGCCGATGATCCGCACGCCCGCCTCCATCCAGCGCCGCGCGTGTCCGGCCATTTCCGCCGGGGTCGCATCGTACACCGCCGCGCCATCCACCAACCGCGGCGCCCCGGCGTTCGGCTGGAGGATCGCCACAGCGCCGCGCGCCGCCTTGACCAGCGCCTCCGCCAGCCGCGCGTAATCCTCGAACCCCAACGCCGTGCCGCAGTTGGCGCCGACGCCGGACGCCCCCGCCTCCACCGCCCGCCCGAGCGCCTCGTCCACGGTCGTTCCCATCATCGTCCGAAACCCG
Source organism: uncultured Verrucomicrobiales bacterium (assembly GCA_964435495.1). Classification (GTDB taxonomy): domain Bacteria; phylum Verrucomicrobiota; class Verrucomicrobiia; order JADLBR01; family JAIBCM01; genus CAYSZK01. Next base: position 672 of record CAYSZK010000126.1, on the reverse strand, counting down.
CCGTCCGCCGCGTGCTGGAACGCGAAGGTCGCCAGGACCTCTCTGGCGCCCGCCTCGCGGGCGGCATGGATCGCGCACACCGCCTCCTCCGGATCGCTCATCGTTTCCACCAGCAGCGCGTCCGCGCCCCCTTCGAGCAAGGCCCGCGCCTGCTCCGCGTACTCTCCGCGCAATTGCGCCGCCGTCACGTCCCCGAACGGTTCGAGCAACCCGCCGAACGGTCCGATGTCCCCCAGCACCCAGCGCGCATCCCCCGCCGCTTCGCGCGCCAGCGCCGCGCCTGCCCGGTTCAATTCCGCCGTGCGGTCCCGCAGCCCGTGCCCCTCCAGCGCGGCCGGCGAACCGCCGAAGGTGTTCGTCGTGAGCAGATCGCACCCGGCCTCCGCGTACGCCGCGTGAATCTGCCGCACCGCCGCCGGACGTTCCACATTCCAAAGAACCCCGCACGCCCCCATCGCAAGGCCCGCCCGCTGCAACATGGTGCCCATCGCCCCGTCACACACCAGCACGCGCTCCCGCGCCGCCGCCGCAAGCCCCGGCCGCGTCATGCCGCCGCCCCCGTGGCGCCTTCCCGCGCCGTCCCGTCCGGTGTGAACGCCTTGGTACCCGAAAACCGCAGCTCCACCCCCGGCACGTCCAGCGCGCTGTGGATCGCCGTCTGCACCATCCGCC
>CAYSZK010000125.1:0-11912 GCA_964435495.1 uncultured Verrucomicrobiales bacterium | reverse complement strand
GCGGGTGAGGGAGAATCCCCCCAGCGGGCTTTGACCGAGCCCGCGACACGGCCAGGCGCCCCAAATCGTTCCAGCCCTTTGGGTTGCGCCGGATTTTGGCGCTGGCGTTGTCGCCGCGCTCGGGCAGTAGCGCTGAGGCTACAGCCGCTTCGCTTGCTCCTAGCCAGCGCCAAAATCCGGCGCAACGCCGCTCGCGGGGTAAGTCCGACAGGCTGCTATTGCCGCACCCTTGGACCAGGTCCGATCCTGACGATCTGCCCCGCCCATATCTCACACCCGCTTTGTGCCGCAGTCCCCAAGACCGCCAGGCTGGGAGTGGACCCGGCCAAGGCGCGCGTGGCGCCTGCCGCTCACCCTGGGTTGCCCCGGTTCCCCGCGCCAATCTCCCTTCTTGATGCACAAACTCTTCCGCGTCCTCCAACAGATTGGGAACCTGGAACATGCCACGATCGCGGCGTCTTCGCGCCGGGAGCGACTCACACGAACCTGCGGCACAGTGAGACAGTTAGGCGCACGAAAGTGTGCCAGATGGGCGCTTTCAGCGCATCATGGGCGCAGTCATTCCGACGCTGCATGTTTTTCAAGATGCTGTAGCCAAGTGGTTTATAAATATGATTCCGGGTGCGCACAGTTCCTGCTCAGATGGTGGGTATGGCGAAGGTTTTGGGCGTTGACTTGGGCACGACAAATTCGTGCATGGCGGTAATGGACGCTGGGGAGCCGGTTGTGCTCGAAAATTCTGAGGGCGGGCGGACCACACCTTCGGTGGTGGCGTTCAGCAAGACCGGGGAGCGGTTGGTGGGCCAGGCGGCGAAGCGGCAGGCGGTCACCAACGCGGCCAACACGATTTTCTCGGTGAAGCGGTTCATGGGCCGGAAGTTTGCGGAAGTAAAGAACGAGCTTTCGCGCGTGCCGTACAAGGTGGTTGAGGCGTCCAACGGGGATGCCCACATCGAGGTGGCGATCAACGGCGAGAAGAAGCGGTTCAGCCCGCCGGAGATTTCCGCGATGATTTTGGGCAAGCTGAAGGCGGACGCGGAAGCGAAGCTTGGCGAGAAGATCACCGAAGCGGTGATCACGGTGCCGGCCTATTTCAACGACAGCCAGCGGCAGGCGACCAAGGACGCCGGGCGGATCGCGGGGCTCGAGGTGCTGCGCATCATCAACGAGCCAACGGCGGCGTCGCTGGCCTACGGCCTGGACAAGAAGAAGGACGAAAAGATCGCGGTGTACGACCTGGGCGGGGGGACGTTCGACATTTCGGTGCTGGAAATCGGCGACGGCGTTTTCGAGGTGAAGGCGACCAACGGCGACACCCACCTTGGCGGCGACGACTGGGACAACGCGGTGATCGACTGGCTGTTGCAGGAGTTCAAGAACGACAGCGGCATCGACTTGCGCGGCCAGGCCGACGCCATGCAGCGGCTCAAGGAGGAGGCCGAGAAGGCAAAGATCGCGCTTTCCTCCTCGCAGCAATACGATCTCAACCTGCCGTTCATCACGGCCGACCAGACCGGCCCGAAACACATCCAGAAAACCCTCACCCGCGCGAAGCTCGAACAGCTCACCGACGCGCTGTTCGAGCGCACCATCAAGCCTGTGAAGGCCTGCCTGGCCGACGCGAAACTCAGCGAGGCCCAGATCGATGAGCTGGTGCTTGTGGGCGGCATGACCCGCATGCCGCGGGTGATCGAGACCGCGCACAAGCTGATCGACAAGGAACCGCACAAGGGCGTCAACCCCGACGAAGTGGTCGCCGTGGGCGCGGCCATCCAGGGCGGCGTGCTCAAGGGCCAGGTCAAGGATGTGCTCCTGCTGGATGTCACCCCGCTCTCCCTGGCCATCGAGACCCTGGGCGGCGTGGCGACGGCGATGATCCCGCGCAATACGACGATTCCCACGCGCAAGACGCAGACGTTCAGCACGGCGAGCGACAACCAGCCCGGAGTCGAGGTGAAGGTTGTGCAGGGCGAACGCCCCCTGGCCCGCGACAACAAGCAGCTCGGGGTGTTCCATCTGGACGGCATCCCGCCGGCGCCGCGCGGCGTGCCCCAGATTGAGGTGACCTTCGACATCGACGCCAACGGCATCCTGCACGTCTCCGCCAAGGACATCGGCACGGGCAAGGAACAGCGGATTTCGATCACCGGCTCCTCCGGCCTCTCCAAAGACGAGGTGGAAAAGATGCGCCGGGAGGCCGAATCCCACGCGGACGAGGACCGGAAGGAGCGGGAGCGGATCGAGGCCCGCAACCAGGCGGATTCCGCGGCTTACGGGGCGGAAAAACTGCTGCGGGACCTGGGGGACAAGGTGCCCGCGGAGGTCAAAGGGCGGATCGAGGAAAAGGTGGCGAAGGTCAAGGAGTCGCTCAAGGGGGACGACACCGGGGCGATCAAAGGGGCCATGGAAGCGTTGAATCAGGAGCTCAACGCGGTATCGGGCGATCTTTACAAGCAGGCGGCCGAGGCCGCAAAGACGCAAACGGCGCAGGCGGGCCCCGGGGGAGCGTCCGGGGCGGGCGCCGGCGGCGAACCAAAGGATGTGATCGACGCGGAGATCGTGGACGAGAACAACAAGAAATAACTTTCGAGACAAGCCCCCGGCGGCCCGGCCGCCGGAGGCGGGCCGGATGGCGGCCCGCGGATACCGGCGGCACGGGGCGGCGGGGGCGGACTTGAAGCAACGAAACCTAAAGGAGGCAATCACATGGCCAAACCCAACGTGAAACCCCTCGGCGACCGCGTGCTGGTGCAGCGGGTCGAGGAGAAGGAAGTGAAAAAGGGCGGGATCATCATCCCCGATACCGCCAAGGAAAAACCGACCGAAGCCAAGGTGCTCGCGGTCGGGAGCGGAAAACTGGACGACAAAGGCCAGCGGATTCCGTTCGAGGTGAAGGTCGGCGACACCGTGCTGGTCAGCAAGTACGGCGGCACCGAAATCAAGATCGAGGACGAAGACTACGTCATCATGCGCGAGGACGATATCCTGGCCGTGGTGGCTTCCTGAAGTCCCCAACCCCCAATATCTAGGAGGAAGACATCATGGCAGCAAAACAAATGCAGTTCGATGAAGTGGCGCGCCAGTCGGTCCTGCGCGGCGTGGAAAAGCTCGCGAAGGCCGTCAAGGCGACGCTCGGACCCAAGGGCCGCAACGTGGTCCTGGACAAGAAATTCGGTTCCCCGACAATCACCAAGGACGGCGTCACCGTCGCCAAGGAGATCGAGTTGGAAGACCCGTTTGAGAACATGGGCGCGCAGCTCGTGCGCGAGGTCGCCAGCAAGACCAGCGACGTGGCCGGCGACGGCACCACGACCGCCACGGTCCTGGCCGAGGCGATCTACCGCGAAGGCCTGCGCAACGTGACGGCGGGCGCCAACCCCACCGACTTGCAGCGCGGCATTCTTAAGGCCGTCGAAAAAATCGTTGAGGAACTCAACAACATCAGCAAGAAGGTCAAGGACAAGAGCGAAATCAAGCAGGTCGCGACGGTTTCGGCCAACTGGGACAACACCATCGGCCAGATCATCGCCGACGCGCTGGAAAAGGTCGGCAAGGACGGAACGGTCACCGTGGAGGAGGCCAAAACCATCGAAACAACCCTGGACGTGGTCGAGGGCATGCAGTTCGACAAGGGCTACCTGTCCCCCTACTTCGTGACCAGCGCCGAGGACCTCGAGGCCGTTCTGGAGAACGCCTACATCCTCATCTTCGAAAAGAAGATCAGCAGCCTCAAGGACATCCTGCCGCTGCTGGAAAAGGTGGCCAAGGGCGGGCGTCCGCTCCTGATCATCGCCGAGGAAGTCGAGGGCGAGGCGCTCGCAACGCTCGTGGTCAACAAGCTGCGCGGCACCCTGCAGGTCTGCGCGGTCAAGGCCCCAGGCTTCGGCGACCGCCGCAAGGCCATGCTCGAAGACCTCGCCGTCCTCACCGGCGGCAAGTGCATCACCGAAGACCTCGGCCTCAAGCTGGAGAGCATCTCCCTTGACGACCTCGGCAAGGCCAAGCGCATCGTCGTGGACAAGGAAAACACCACGATCATCGAAGGCGACGGCAAGTCCAGCGACATCAAGGGCCGCTGCGAGCAAATCCGCCGCCAGATCGAGGAGACCACCTCCGACTACGACAAGGAAAAGCTCCAGGAACGCCTGGCCAAGCTGGCCGGCGGCGTTGCCGTCATCAATGTCGGCGCCGCCACCGAAACCGAGATGAAAGAGAAAAAGGCCCGCGTCGAGGACGCGCTGCACGCGACCCGCGCGGCTGTCGAGGAGGGCATCGTCCCCGGCGGCGGCGTGGCGTTGATCCGCGCCCAGAACGCCCTGGACAATGTCAGGGCCAAGGGCGACGAAAAAATCGGCGTGGAGATCGTCCGCCGCGCGATCGAGCAGCCGCTCCGCGCGCTGGCCGACAACGCCGGCGTCGAGGGCTCCATCGTCGTCGAGAAGGTCAAGGGCCAGAAAGGCAACGAAGGCTACAACGTGGCCACCGGCAACTACGAAGACCTCGTGGCGGCCGGCGTTGTGGACCCGACCAAGGTCACGCGCTTCGCGCTGCAAAACGCGGCGTCCATCGCGGGCCTGTTGCTCACCACCGAGTGCCTCGTCACCGAGCTTCCCGAAAAGGAGAAGGCGGCCCCGGCCCCCGGCGGCGGCATGGGCGGAATGGATTACTGATATCCGTCCCCAAGGGGCATGCACGGACCGGGCCGCAAGGCCCGGTCCCCGCCCCTCCGGGAGCCGGACGCCCGCGTCCGGTTCCCGGAAGGACGGAACAAACGTCCCTGGATCGCAACAGGAGGCAGCATGAGCGAAACAGCGACCACAACAACCACAACGGCCAAGGCGGCCCCCGCGCCCACCCCGGCGGCCGCGCCGGCGCCCGCGAGAACGGAAACAGCGCCCAAGCCCGGCACGGCGGCAAAAGCGGAGACACCGGCGGCGTCCACGGAGGCAAGCGCGCCGGCGAAAAGTTCCGGCGCCAAGACGGTGAAGAACGGGAAGGGGAGCGCTCCCCGGAACATGGGGCCCCGGTTCCTCGAAAATTTCGACCAGATCAACTGGCGCTCGGGCCACCAGCGCAAGGAAGGGCGGCGGTATCGCAAGGTCTATTGACGGCCCGGCGCGGCTCAGCGCGGCACGATGGAGTTGAAAATGAACTCCGTGACGAATGCGCCTTCGCCCTCGGGCCTGTCGGGCATCCCTCCTTTGGTTGCGGTGCCGCAAAACGCGACCCACGCCTCGCTCCCGCCCAGAATCAGGGGCAGAAATATCCCGGCTTGGACAACGGGCTCCGGGGAGCGATTGATCCAGGCGGCGAGGACGCCCTTGCGGGAGTCGTAACGGATTTTGAGAACCTGCTCGGCGCCGGCGGCAATGGGCGCGGGCGCGGTGGCAAGAATCGTTGGCGGGCCTTGCGGGGAATCGGTGGAAACGAACTTCACGAGGTTCGAATGGAAGTTGAACAGGAACCCGGCCCCAGGCGCGATCCCGGCATGGCGCGCATCCGAAAACGTGAACCCATAATTGTCGCCGTATCCACCGATGGCCGCGGTGCCCCGCGGGTCGCGGTGGAAAACCAGGGACATCCCCAGCAAGGGTGAGCCGGGGACGGTTGCGTGCGTGAAGCGGGCGTTCAACTCAAAGTCCCGCCCCACAGGAACCGGGCTCTTGAAAGAGATCAGGCCCCGCTGCCAAACCCCGGCTACTTGGGCCAAGTGCGCCTTCCGGCCTCCAAACGCCGCGTCGCCCACGAGCGCAAACTCCTCCGGCTTCCACGGCGGCGCGGAAAACAAGGTCTGAACCTGGGGCGGCGGCGGGGCGCAACCCACCGCCAACCCCAGGGCCAGCGCCGCGGCGCCAGCCACAACAACCGGGCATGGGAAACCCCGCATGGTTCCTTTATAACAGAAAAGGCGCGCCTTTCAACCGCCGCGCGGCTGCGCCCGAATTCCGGCATCGCGCCCCGGCACCGGCCATGCCACAATCACGGGGTCTGAACCGACCCCCGCTCAAACCGGTCCTTGTCTGGCGCCGCTGGATGAATCCCGCCGTCGCGGAAGTATGGGCCGCCGCCTTCGCCCCGGAGTTCCCCTCGCGTTTCACCGTCACCCGCGAAGATCACCGGTCGCAGGCCCGCCTCGATATCTATCCCCGCGACGCCCGCGAGGCCGCGGCGCTGAAGCGCAGGTTCGGCGGGCGCGTCCTTCGCCTGGCGCCGGACGTTTGGTGGCGGCCCCAGGAAGCCCGGGATTACCCCCTGCGCATTGGCCGGCGCCTTCTCGTCGCCGCCACCCCGGCCCAACGCGATGCCGCCGCAAAGCGGTTTCCGGGCCGCGTTGTGATTCTGATCCCGCAAGGCATCGCCTTCGGCACAGGCCAGCACGCCACGACGCGGTTGTGCCTGCGCGCCCTGGCCGGGGCCCTCGCGGAACGCTCCGGCACGGCCACCGTGCTCGACGCCGGTTGCGGCTCCGGCATCCTTGGCATCGCCGCCGCCAAACTCGGCGCACAACGCGTGCTCGCGTTCGATTCGGACCCCGCCGCCGTGCGCGTTGCCGTGGAGAACGCCTCCGCCAACGGCGTGGACGCCGTCCTCCGCGCGCGAAAGGGGCGCCTGGGCGGCGGGCGCGTCTCGGGACGATACAGCGTGGTTGTCGCCAACATTTTTGCGCTCCCCTTGATCGCCAACGCCCGCTGGCTCGTGGACCGCGCCGCGCCCGGCGGAAGGCTTGTCCTGTCCGGCCTGCGCCAAACCCAGGAAGCGGAAGTGGAACGGGCCTTTCGCGGCCTCCGCCCCGCCGCGCGGCGGAGGTCGGACGGGTGGTCGTGCCTGGAGTTTGATGCGGTTTGACACGGGGCGCGATCCCGGCGAAATCCCACGCGTGGCCCGAGCCCGAAAACCCAGGCCGACCAAGCCGCCCCGCGCTTTCGCCGACATTGCGCCGGAGCCCCGTCGCGAGAGCGGCGCGGGCGTCATCGCGCGGGCGTTGCAGGCCGCCCCGCCGGCGGGTGTCCCGCGCGCCGCCAACGATTTTCCGGCCGTGCCGCTGGAACGGGAACGCCCTTTCGACAGCATTCGCGAGCTCTACCTCTACGAAGAGCCCCAGCTCCTCGCGTCCATCCGGCAGGGGGATTACCGGGAGGCGCGCCACGTCATCAACCACATCCTCGTCCACATCTACAGCGCGGGCCAGGAACGCAGCGGCCTGCTCAAGGGCCTTCTGCTGGAGCTGGTCGTCATGATGTCCCGCACCGCCGTCGAATGCGGCGCGCGCCCGTCGGACGTCCTCGGCCAGAACTTCCAATTGCTCTCCGACCTGGCGCCCATCGACGACGATGAGCGTCTGGCCGCCTGGCTGACGCGGGCGTTGGACCAAACGATGGACGCGATCCGGCGCCACCGCCGGTACACGCCGCCGGTCCTGGTGACCAAGGCCCTTGGTTTCATGCGCGCCAATCTGCATCGGGACATCTCCCGCGACGAAACCGCGCGCCACGCCGGGATATCGCCCGCGCATTTCTCCCGCGTGCTCCGGGAGCGGACCGGATGGTCCTTCACCGGCCTGCTGCGCCAGTGCCGCGTGGAGGCGGCCTGCGGTCTCCTGCGGGACACGGAAAAGCCGCTGGCTGCAATCGCCGCCGACTGCGGATTTTGCGACCAGAGCTATTTCACGCGGGTCTTCCAGCAGGCCAGGGGCATGACCCCCCGCGAGTACCGGGAGGCGAATACGGCCTGAACCGCACGAAAACACCAAAGTTTCCAACGGCGCCACAAGACGGCGCCGCTCTCAACGCGCAGCATGGGGGCGCATGAAATACACGTCCCTTGCCATCGACAACCCGCGCAACCTCCTTTTCGGATCCGCCCCCCATCCGGTCGCCACCCGCGCCGGCATGCTGATCGGCGGCGGCCTGGTTTACCCGGAACTGAACTTCACCCTGCCCGCCATCCTGGTGGACAAGGCGCACATGCCCGAGATAAGCCGCCACTACCGCCAGATCATCACGGGCGCCCTGGCCCGTGCGGCGCAGTTGGAGGCCGACGGCGTGGTGATCGAGTTCGAAACGCTTCCCCCCATGACGGAGTTCCCCGATTTGGGGATGGAAATCGTCAACATCCTGCTCGAAGGCATGGAACAGGAACGCGCCAAGTCCGGCCTGCGCAGCGTCCTGCGCGTCACCCCCAACGACAACCGCGAATTCGACCGGCCCCCCATCCTCCGCCGGGGGCGCTACCTCAACGCCATGCTCGATCTCTTCGACCGGTCCGCCGCGGCCGGTGCCGAGCTTCTCAGCATCGAATCGGTCGGCGGGAAGGAAATCCACGACGACGCCCTCCTCAACGGCGATCTCGCCGGTTCCATCTTCGCCCTTTGCATCCTCGGCGCCCGCGACATGCGCTTCCTGTGGACCGAAATCGCCGGCATCGCGAAGAAGCGCGGAGCGCTGCCCGCGGGCGACACGGCGTGCGGCTTCGGAAACACCGCCATGGTGCTCGCCGAAAAACAGATGATCCCGAAGGTGTTCGCCGCCACGGTGCGCGCCGTAACCGCCGTCCGCTCCCTCGTCGCCTACGAGTGCGGCGCCGTCGGGCCCGGAAAAGATTGCGGCTACGAAAACGCCATCCTCAAGGCGATCACCGGCTGCCCCATGGCCATGGAAGGCAAGACCGCCGCCTGCGCCCATCTCAGCCCGATGGGCAACCTCGCCGCCGCCGCCTGTGACACGTGGTCCAATGAATCGGTGCAAAACATCAAGCTCCTCGGCGACATGGCCCCCACCTGTTACATGGAACAGCTTATCTACGACTGCCGCCTCATGAACGAAGCCCGCCGCGACGGAGACGACGCCGCGCGCACGCTCCAAACCTGGATGGTCCGGTCCGACGCCCCGCGCGACCCGCAGGCGTTTATCATCGCCCCGGCCACCGCCATCGAGATTGCACGCGCCATCGTCTCCAGCAAGTCCCACTACGAGGCGGGCCGCAACGCCGCGCGCAAGGCCCTGGAACTCATGCGCGCCGCGCACGAAGGCGGCTCGCTGCAAGTCCCCGCCAACGAAACCGGGTGGTTCGACACGCTCAACGAAGCGCTGGACGACATGCCCGGCGACGAAGGCGGGTTCATCGCCCAACAACTCGCCCTGGCCGACACCACCCGGTTCACCCCGTCGGAGTACGGCCTGGACTGAGCCTGCGCAGGCCCGCCCCGGCGCGGATCGTGTCTCGAGCATGCGAAAACAAAGGGTTCCGCGTGGCCGCCGGGCGCTTGGCGCGCGCCGGCCGATGCGCGCCAGGGAGACCGGCCCCGCGGGCGAGTCTCCAGTCCCCCGCGGGCGCCTTGCCGTCCGATGCAACACGCATTAGTGTGTTTCCATGGCAATGTCGAAGGAGAACCCGTTCCCGGGGATGAACCCATATTTGGAGACGGCATGGCCGGATATGCACGCGCGGTTGATTGTCGAAACCTGCAACGTGCTGGGCGAAACCTTGCCGGCGGACTTGACCGCGCGGGCCGAGGAAGCGGTCGCGATTGATGGCGTCCCGACGGACGATGGGCGGAGTGTCCGGGCGGACGCCGCGGTCGTTCAGCGCGAGAGCTGGCGTTTCGGGGTTCCACCGGCATGGAAACCCGGGGAGCACACCGGCGTGGGCGGAGTGGTGGCGGCCGAACCGGAGTACTTTTCGGTCGAGGACTCCCTGAACCGGTGGGTGGAAATCCGGACCGCGGGGGGCGAAGTGGTGACAATCATTGAGGTGATCAGCCCAAGCAACCGCCAGGGCGTGGGCCGGGGGGTCTATCTTCGCAAGCAACAGGCGTGCCTTGCAAGCCGCACCAACCTGGTCGAGATTGACCTGATCCGCGCCGGGCCCCATGTGATCGCCGCGCCGGAGGAGCGCCTCATGAACCGGGGAGGGACGCATCACTTCGTCTGTGTCCGCCGCCGTTGCGACGAGGTCCGGGGCGAGCTGTATCCCTGCCCATTGCGCGAGCGGCTGCCGGTGATCGCCATTCCGCTGCGATCCAGCGACAAGGACGCGGTCCTGGACTTGCAGGCGTTGATCAACCGCTGCTACCGGCTGGGCCGGTACTGGCAAACCGATTATGGCCAGGCACTGAATCCGCCGCTGCCTCCGGAGGAGGCGGCCTGGGCGGAGGAACGCCTTCGCGCGGCCGGGCTGCGGAAGTAGCCGCCGAATCTCTTTGCGTTCCGGGGCCGGACGGGGTAACGAATCCCCCGCAAGGAGCGCATTCATGGAACGCCGTGGCATCGAAACATTGGTGGGCATCTTCGTCTTCGCCGGCATGGCCCTCATCGCCGGCCTGGTCCTGGTTTTCGGCCAGGGCAACCGCGCCGAGTACAATGATTGCCAGATCGTCGTCGCCTTCCCAAGCGCCAGCGGCATCATCAAGAACGCCAAGGTGCTCATGGCCGGCGTCCGCATCGGCAAAGTCGCCGCGGAACCCGGCATCAACGAAAAAGGGGACCGCGCCCTGGTCTCCATCGGCCTCAAGGAGGGCTTCGAAATCCGCGAGGGCGCCCGGTTCTTTGTCCGCGAATCCGGCCTGCTCGGGGACCGCTACATCGACGTCCAGCCCTCCACCAACAAGAATGCGCGGGTCCTCCAGTCTGGCGAACAGATTGAGGGGCAGGAAACCTCCGGCATCAACCAGATCGCCTCCGACGCCAAGCCCGTGGTCGAGAAACTCCAGACCGCCTCCATCGAACTCGACACCATGCTGCGCAAGATCAACCAGGAGATTCTCACCCCCGAAACCCAGGCCGAGCTCAAGAGCGCCATCGCCAACATCAATTCCGTCTCCAAGCGGCTCGACAGCCTGCTCGCCCAGGCCGAGTCGGGCAAGGGCCCCCTCGCCATCTTGCTCAAGGACCGCGAAGTCGCCGAGGACCTGAAGGCCTTCATCGCCAACCTCCGCAAGAAGGGCCCCCTGTTCTACAGCGACACCGGCGAGGACAAGGTCGAGATGCCGCGCAAACGCCGCTGATGATCTCCGCCGTGATCGTCGCCGCCGGCGCCGGCAAACGCATGGGCGCCGATAAACTCTGGCTTCCCCTCGCCGGCAAACCCGTCGCCGCCCACGCCATCGCCGCCTACGAACGCCATCCGCGCGTCACCGAAATCATCCTGGTCGTCCGCCCCGATACCCGCGCCGCTTTCGAGGAACTCGCCCGCACCGAGGCGTGGACCAAGATCGCGCGCTTCGTGGACGGCGGCGCCGAGCGGCAGGATTCCGTCGCGAACGGCCTGCGGGCCGTCCACCCCGGCGCGGTTCTCGTCGCCATCCATGACGCCGCGCGCCCCCTGGTCACCGCCGCCCTTATTGACGCCGTGGCCGACGCCGCGCTCGCGCACGGCGCCGCCGTCTGCGGCGCCCCGGTCACCGACACCGTCAAGGAGGTTGACGCCGCCGGCACGGTCGTCCGCACCCCGCCGCGCGAGCGCCTCATGGCTGTGCAAACGCCGCAGATTTTCCGGCGCGCCTTGATTATCGAAGCCTACCGCGCGCTCGCCGGCTCGGGCGAAATCCTCACTGACGACACCGCCGTCGCCGCGCGGGCCGGCCATCCGGTCCGGGTGATCGCCTGCGCCGATCCGAATCCAAAGATCACCCGGCCCGGAGACATCGAGGCCGCCGAACGCCTCCTGGCCGCCACTTCCCCCGGTTGACGGCGTTCCGGCCCACGCCGCAGCCTCCCCCGGCGCCCTCCATCAGGCGGGCTTTGCCGGCAGCGCGCGCCGGATGAGGCCGGCTTCTTTCTGGAAAAGCAAAACTTGCGCAAGATATGCGGAGAGCCCGCGCCATCCGGCGCCTAGGATGCCGCCACGTTTCATGAGTGTCCTCGTCCTCACCGTTTTCGTCGGGCTGGTGCTCGTTTCGTTTTTTGTCGTTTTTT
>CAYSZK010000124.1:0-12226 GCA_964435495.1 uncultured Verrucomicrobiales bacterium | reverse complement strand
CCAGTCTCTGCGGCCCCCCATGGCCCAAAGCCAGGTGGGGGCCGCTTTTTTTTGGAGGGGCGCCGGCTTGGCCGCGCGTGCAAGGCGCGCGGAACGGACGGGGCGTGTAAAACATTGGACCAAGGCGGGTCCGGGCCTGGGGAGTCGCCGGCGTCGAATTACAACGGGAAAGAGATCAGGAAAGCGCCTGATAAACGGCGTCGGCGATGACCATGTGGCCGGTGGAGTGGGGATGGACAGGTTCGGGGGCAAAGACTTCCGGATGATCGTTTCGAAGGCGGTCCTGGAAGAGGGCGTGGAGATCGAGGAAGCGGGCGTTGTGGGCGGCGGCCAGGCGGCGCACGGTATCCACATACCCGGGAATGGCGGCGAGGACGCGGGCGCGGTACGAGCCGGGCGTGGTGTCGGTGCTGAGGAAGAAGGGGGAGATCAGGAGAAGGCCGCATTCGGGGAGTTGTTCGCGGGTGAGGCGGAGCAGGCCCTCGTAGATTTCGTGGAATTTCTCCAGTGTGAGCCACTTGAACTCCGGATGGCAGAGGTGGAGGTTGAGGTCGTTGATGCCGATTTTGACGGAAAGCCAGTCGGGCCGGTGCAGGAGGGCGTCCTCGTGCCAGCGGCTGCGGAGGTCGTCCACGGTGTTGCCGCCGACGCCGCGGTTGAGGATGCGGAGGGCGCGGCGGGGTTCGCGGGCTTTGACGAGGTCGGCGAAGATGCGGACATAGCCCGAGCCCAGCGGGGCGGTGGAGGCATCGCGGCGGCCGCAATCGGTGATGGAGTCCCCGATAAAGAGGAGGGTTTTATCTGGGTGGATGGCGAGGGGCATGGGAGACGGGTCAGGCGGCGTTTTGCGGGAAGGTGACGACCTGGTTGGTGGCGGCGGATTGGAAGATGGCTTCGGCGGTTTCCATGACTTTGAGGCCCCAGGCGGCATCGGTTGGAGTGGGGACTCCGTGTTCGATGGAATCGAGGAAGGCGGCGCGGGAATCGCCGGCGGAGTCGAGGGGACAGGGCTGGCGGTTTTCGCCGTTCTGGCAGAGGAACAGGTCGCCGCCCCACTCGCCCGTGAAGGCCGCGGCGTCGGAGCCGGCGGCGCCCCGGTGGAAATTGATGGCGGCGGAGTACCAACTGCCTTCATGGGCGCCGACTGCATCGTTGGCAAACATGAGGGTGAACCAAAGATGATCGTTGGCGCGCGGGTGGCCGGGGCGCAGCGCGCGGGTTTGGGCAAAGACGGCGCGGACAGGGCCGCCGAGCCACATCATCCAGTCCAACTCGTGGATATTGATTTCGTAAAGAAGGCCGCCCGACTTGGCGGGGTCGGAACGCCAGCCCTGGGGGTTGGCCGCGCCGGCAAAGAAGCCAACCCGGCGGGACCAGATGGAGACGAGCGCGCCGAGTTCCCCTTCGTCCGCGAGGCGTTTCAGTGTCAGGATATTGGCGCCCCAGCGGACGGAGAAGCCGATGGCCGAGCGGACGCCGGCTTCGCGGACGGCGGTTTCGATTTCGCGGGCTTCGGCGGCGTTGATGCCCATGGGTTTTTCGCAGAAGACATGTTTGCCGGCGCGCGCGCAGGCGGCGGCCTGGTCGCGGTGGAGGAAATTTGGGGAGGCCACAACCACGGCGTCCACGCTGTCGAGGAACTCCGTGAAATCGCGGACAGGCCGGGCGCCGCACTCGGCGGCGAGCTTTTCGGCGAGGTCGAAAGCGGGGTCCGCGATGGCGGCGACCTTGGTGCGGGGGCTTTTGTGGTAGTACTTGGCGTGGCCGGTGGCGTTCGGACCGGCGCCGATGATTCCGATCTTGATCATGGAGGCGGGCGTTCATGGCACGGGTTGGGGAGGGGCGCAACGGAAAAGTGGCGGTGGGTTTCCCGATGCCGGAGGGTGGGTGGCCGGATTGGGCTTGGCCGGGCCAGGGTCGAAGGAAGGCGCTCCAGACAAGGTGACCCTGGACAGAACGCGGTCAAGGATGGGGTCAGGAGAGTCTGGCCACACCGGGAATGCCGTCGAACCCGCGGTCAAAGGTGAGTATCCGCTCAATGCGATGGCGCCGCATGATCGCCAGGTGCAACGCGTCGCGCGAGGACAGCCTCGGTGTTCCAAGAAGAATGTCCTTGGCGGCGCCGACCGCTTGTTCATCCACGGAGAAAACATCGTCCACAACTCCGAGAAGGGCGTGAAACGCTGGTTGGATGGCATCAAGACGGTTGATGGCCCGATACCTGTGCAGGATTTCCTGGAGCACCTCCGCGTCTGTAACGAGGCGGTGCCCGGCCGCGATGGCCTGTTCCAAAAGGCGCTGGGCATCAACCTTGTGCGGATGCGCGGCGCCAACGAGATACATGGGAATGTTCGAGTCCACGAAGGTCACGGCACTGTCTCCCCGCCGTACCCCCGTTCAATTTCGCCAAGCATGCCTTCCGGACTGGTGGTGGGGAAGATGTGTTGCGCGGCCTCACGCACAACCGCGATTTTGCGCCCGACATCTCCGGTGGGTTGCCGCCGCCGGGCGGCACGAAGGGCCTCGCGGACCCATTCGGATACGGTCTGGCGCCGCCCCTCGGCGATTTGGCGGATATCGGCCAGTTCTTTGTCGTCCAGAACAACCTGCAGGCGCACACTCATGATGGTAGTATGATGTCCTCAGGCATGTGTGTCAAGAATTCCGCTTTCTACTCCCGCCTCCCCCCCACCCTTGCCCCCGCCCGCTCAGGCGCGCGGGCCGCGCGGGCGCGCCCCTGGGGATTGGGATTCCTTTTTTTTTGGGCGGCGTGCAGGATGCGGGCATGGTGCCGGTGCTTCGAGTTGGATTGTTTGGGATAGGTTTGGACGCGTATTGGCCGCAGTTTGCGGGGTTGGAGGCGAGGTTGAAGGGGTATTTGGGGGAGGTCGAGCGCCGGCTGGCGCGGCCCGGGGTGGAGGTGGTGAACCTGGGGATGATCGACACGCCAGAGAAGGCGATGGAGGCGGGGCACGCCTTCCGGCGGGCGGACGTGGACGTGATATTCCTGCACGTGACGACCTACGCGTTGTCGCACACGGTGCTGCCGGTGGTGCGGCGGGCGAAGGTTCCGGTGATTGTGCTGAACCTGCAGCCGGGCCCGGCGATTGACTACGCGGCGTTCAATCGGATGGGGGACCGGACGAAGATGACGGGGGAATGGCTGGCGTACTGCGCGGCGTGTCCGGTGCCGGAGTTGGCGAACGTATTCAGCCGGGCGGGGATATCGTTCCACCAGGTGACGGGACATTTGGGGGAGGACCCGGCCTGCTGGGGGGAGGTGAGCGCGTGGGTTGAGGCGGCGCGCGTGGTGAACGTGATGGCGCACAACCGGCTTGGCCTGCTGGGGCATTACTACAACGGGATGCTGGACATTTACACCGACACGACCCGGCAGGTGGCGGTGTTCGGGGGGCATTTGGAGATCCTGGAGGTGGAGGAACTGGCGGCGTTGCGGCGCGGGGTGACGGCGGCGCAGGCGGCGGTGAAGCGGCGGGAGTTCGAGGCGGCGTTTGCCATCGAGCCGGACTGCGCGGGGGAGGAGTTGGAGCGCGCGGCGCGGACGGCGGTGGCGCTGGACGGGCTGGTGGCGGCGCACCGGCTTGGGTCGATGGCTTATTACGGGATGGGGACGGGGGTGCCGGAGCACGAGGACGTGCTGAGCTCGGTGATTCTGGGGAATTCGTTGCTAACCGCGCGCGGGGTGCCGGTGGCCGGGGAGTACGAGGTGAAGAACGCGCAGGCGATGAAGATTCTGGACACGCTGGGGGCGGGCGGATCGTTTACGGAGTATTACGCCATGGATTTCGCGGATGATGTGGTGTTGATGGGGCACGACGGGCCTGGGCATGTGGCGATCGCGCAGGGGAAGACGAAGGTGCGCCCGTTGCGGGTGTATCACGGCAAAGTGGGGCGGGGGTTGTCGGTGGAGATGTCGGTGAAGCACGGGCCGGTGACGCTGTTGTCGGTTGTGGAGAGCGCCGATGGGCGGGTGAAACTGCTGGCGGCAGAGGGGGAGTCGGTGCCGGGCCCGATTCTGGAGATCGGGAACACCAACAGCCGGTACCGGTTTGGCATTGGGGCGCGCGCGTTTGTGGAGCGGTGGAACCGGGAGGGGCCGGCGCATCATTGCGCGGTGGGAGTGGGGCGGTGGGCGGGGCATGTGGAGAAGATCGGGCTGTTGTTGGGGGTTGAGACGGTGCGGGTTTGCTGAAGGGACGGAGGAAAACACGGGGCTGGACAAGAGAGGGCGAGGCGGTAATCGAAGGGAAGACTATGGCAGGGGACGAGGGCAAGCGGGCGTGGTGTGTGCGGATGGCGCCGGACGTGGCGGCGGGGCTGATCACGGCGTTCGTGGTGCTGGCGTTGTCGGGATCGTATTCGTTGCTGATCTTTTCGGGGCCCCTGCAGGCGTATTCGGGGCTGGGCTTGTATGTGTCGCTGGTGACTGCGGTGGTGGTGGGGTTGTTTACGGCGTTTTTCGGGGGGCATCCAGGGCTGTTGTCAATACCGCAGGACCGCATCGCGCCGATTCTCGGGTTTTTATCGGCGTCGCTGGCGGCGGCGATTCCGGCGTCGGCGGGTGCGGGAACCTTGCTGGCGACGGTGCTGGCGTCGATTGCGCTGGCGGCGCTGACGACCGGCCTCGGGATTTGGCTGCTGGGGACTCTGCGGATGGGGAATTTTGTCCGGTTCATTCCGTATCCGGTGATTGGGGGATTTCTGGCGGGATCGGGCTGGCTGTTGGCGACGGGGTCGGTGAAGGCGGTGACGGGGATTCCTTTGACGCTGGACAATCTGGAGCGCCTGCTTGGTGGCGGCGCGATTTTGCCGTGGGTGCCGAGCGCGGTGTTTGGGGCGGCGCTTTTCGTGGCGCAGATGCGGTTGCGGCATTGGGCGGTGCTACCGTCGTTTGTGGTCGGGGGCCTGGCGGGTTTTTTTGTGGGGCTGGGGGTGGCGGGGATGGGGGCGGAGGAGGGGCGCGCGGCGGGGTGGCTGATTCCGGGGCTGGGATCGCGCGAACCGATTCCTTTTTCGCCGTGGGAGATGGGGGGGTTGGTGTCCTGGTGGGAGTTGGTGAAACAAAGCGGCACGTTCTTGGCGATCGCGATTACGAGCGTGGTTTCGATCCTGCTCAACTGCAGCGCGGTCGAAGCGGAGTCGGCGGTGGAGATCGACTTCAACCGGGAGCTGCGGGCGACCGGAATGGCGAACCTGCTTGCCGGCGCGGTGGGCGGCATGCCGGGTTTTTCGTCGATGAGCTTGTCCCGGCTGGCGGGGGAGGCGGGGGCGAAAACGCGGTTGGCGGGGATTGTCTCGGCGGCGGCATGCGGTTTGGTGCTGGTGTGGAAGCCGGAGGTGGTGGGGTGGGTGCCGAAGTTTATCCTGGGCGGGCTGCTTTTCTTTCTGGGATTACGGTTCCTCCACGAATGGGTGGTGGAAGCCTGGTCACGGTTGCCGCGTCCGGATTTCGCGGCGATCCTGCTGATTCTGGCGGTGGTGGGCGTGTTCGGATATTTGGAGGGGGTGATGGTGGGGCTGTTGACGGCGACGATTCTGTTCGTGGTGAACTACAGCCGGGTGCAGGTGGTAACGCAGTCCCTAAACGGATCGGAGCAGCGGAGCAATGTGGACCGTCCGGCGGCGCACCAGCGGGTGCTGGGTGAGCGCGGAAAGGAGGTTGAGATTTTTAAATTGCAGGGGTTCCTTTTCTTTGGGTCGGCGAACAGCCTTTTGTCCCAGATTCGGGAGCGGTTGCGGCGGAAGGATTTGCAGCGGCTGCGGTATGTGGTTCTGGATTTGCGCCGGGTGCACGGGATCGATTCTTCGGCGGTGCTGGCGTTGCGGAAGCTGCGGCGGCATGCCGGGGCGGACGGGTTCACGCTGATCCTTTGCAGCGTGGCGCCGGGCATCCAGGATCATTTGGCGGGCGCGGGATTTGAAATGGCGGAGGGTTCCGATTTCCGGCTGATTGCGGACCGGGATCACGCGCTGGAGTGGTGCGAGGACCGGCTGTTGGCGGAGGCGGGGGTCGCGGTGGTGGAAGGGGCCGAGTTGGTTGGGGGGGTGGACGGGCTGTGGCCGGAGGGCGGGCCTCGGTTTGAGGAGATGCTCGAGTTCGTGGAGCGGCAGGAGGTGAAGGCCGGGGAGTTCATCATGCTGCAAGGGGATCCGGCGGAAGAGATGTTCCTTTTGGAGCGGGGGCGGGTCACGGCGGTGCTGGAGTTGCAGAACGGCAAGCAGGTGCGCCTGCGGAGCATGACGGCGGGGTCGGTGATCGGGGAGTTGGGGATATTTTTGAGGGAAAAGCGGACGGCCTCGGTGGTCGCGGACGGCCCGTGCGTGTTGCACCGGTTGACGACGGATTCGCTGGCGCGGATGGGGCGGGAGAAACCGGCGGTGGCGGCGGCATTCCACCAGTTCATGATCCGGATGCTGGCGGAGCGCCTGGTGCGGGCGAACAAGACCTTGCAGGCCGTGCTGGAGTAGCCCGGCCACCGGGCCTATTTTTGCTGGCGCAGTTTGATGGGGGGGATTGGGCTGGCCTTGGCGGCGGTTGTGCCGGATTGGTGGGCGGTCTGGATTTTGTCCATGCGCGCCTTGGCGGCGGCTTCGCGGGTGTCGAGCGAAACGAAGTAGGTTTCGGCGGCGTGGTCGATGAGCGTTTCGTTGACGGTCGGCACGATGCCGGTGAAGCGGCTGATGTCGTCGATGATGTCGAGGATGTCGCGGGCGTGGCAGCAGCGGAGAGGCTTGCCGCGGGGGAAAATCTGGCGGTACAGCAGATGGTCCACGTGGCGCTGCTCGTAGGGAAGGGAGCGGGAGCGGCATTGCCCCTCCCAGATGCGCCGGAAATTCTCTATGGACGGGCTGAGGATGGGGATTTTGTAGCGGATGCGCCGGGTGAACGCCTCGTCCACGAGGTCCTTGGGTTCGAGGTTGGTGGAAAAGATGATGATTTCGTCGAAGGGAATCTCGATCTTGGTGCCGGTGTGGAGCGTGAGATAATCGACGCGGCGTTCCAGGGGCACGATCCAGCGGTTGAGCAGGGCCTTGGGGTCCTCGCGCTGGCGCCCGAAGTCGTCGATGAGGAAGCCGCCGCCGCTGGCCTTGAGCTGGAAGGGGGCTTCGTAGTACTTGGCCTCGGGGTTCCAGATCAGGTCCAGCGAGGCCAAGGTCAGCTCGCCGCCGACGATGATGAAGGGGCGCCGGACGAGGCGCCAGCGGCGGTCGAAACTGGATTCAAGCCGGTGGTCGTCGCCTTCGAGGATTTCCAGGTGGTTGAACGGGTCGAACAACTTGATGATCTGGCCGCGCACTTCGAGGCACTCGGGGATGAAGATCGAGTCGCCCAGGACGCGGACCATGCGCTCGGCGATGGAGCTTTTGCCGTTGCCGGGCGGGCCGTACAGGAAGATCGAGCGGCCGGAGTTGATGGCGGGGCCGACCTGGGGAAGGACCGATTCATCGAAAATCAGGTCGCGGAACGCCTCCTGGACCGTTTGCCAGGTGACGGCGTTGTTGCGGAAGGTCTGGGCGTGCACCGCCGCGATGAAATCGTCCAAGGACACCGGCGCGACGCCGACGTAGGTGGTGTAACTGAAACTCTGGAGCGCGCGGTCGCGTCCGGTGTCGGTGATGGAGAATGTGTAGGTGACGGACGCCATGCTGCCCTGGGTGATTTCGATGAGGCGGTTGTTGCGCATCGCCTCCAGCAGCGGTTCGATGACGCCGTAGAAGGGCAGGCCGACGTCGTTGGCAAGGTCGTCGCCGGTAAGGGAGCGCCGGAAGTACAGGGTGCGGAGGACCAGCCCCTCCAGGGTGTCGTAGGTGATGCCGGTGGCCTCAATCGTTCCGGGCGGGCGGGGAACAAACAGTGAAAGGGCTTGGGGAACCTGGGTCATGGGTTGGCGGGGTTGGCGAAGCGTTGGCGAAGGGCGGCCTCCAAGATGCCATGAATCCCCCCAAAACCGCCATTCGAAAATACCGTGATCACATCCCCTGGCGCCAGGAGAGGCGCGAGCCGGGCGACAATCGCGGCGGCGTCCTTTTCGTAATAGGCGGGGCGCCCGGCGGATTGGATATCGGCCACCACCCGGGCTGGATCGAGGCGCTCGGCCTCGGGCAGTTGCTCAAGCCGGGCCACCTCCGCCACGATGACCCCGTCGGCGAGGGCCAGGGCGCGCGGCAGCTCCTTCTGGAATACGGCCCGGCGGGTGGTGTTGCTGCGCGGCTCGAACAGCGCCCATATCCGGCGTCCCCGGTAGCGCACCCGCAGCGCGGCCAGCGTTTCGCGCATCGCCGTCGGATGATGGCCGAAATCGTCGATGACCGTGACGCCGCCGATTTCGGCGCGGACCTCCTGCCGGCGGCGGACGCCCTCGAATCGTGCGAGGGCATCGGCGATGGCGGGCAGGGGGATTTGATAGAAATGCGCGACGGTGGCGGCCATGGCGGCGTTGCGGACGTTGAACTCGCCGTGCAGGGGGATGCGGAACTCCGTGTCGAACAGGCGGAATCGCGCGCCGCCGGCCTCGGGCGCCCAGTCCCGGATGCGGACGCCGGCGTTGGGGGAAAGCCCGACGCTGGTGATGGGGCAGGGGGCGCCGTCGGTGACGGCGATCGCGTTGGGATCATCGGCGTTGACGATGAGCATTCCGTTGGAGGGGACCAGATTCACCAGGAGCCGGAACGACCGCTGGATGGCGGCGAGGTCGGGGTAGATGTCGGCGTGATCGAACTCGATGTTGTTGATGACGGCAAGCTCAGGGAGGTAGTGCAGGAATTTGGAGCGTTTGTCGAAGAAGGCGGTGTCGTATTCGTCCCCCTCCAGAATCCACCAGGGCCCCTTGCCGCGCCGGCAGCCCGTGCCGAAATTGGCGGGCAAGCCGCCGATCAGGAAGGAGGGCTCCCGTCCTGCGCGGTCGAATATCCAGGCCAGCATCGAGCTGGTCGTCGTCTTGCCGTGCGTGCCGGCCACGACGAGATTGTGCGTGCCCTGGAGGAAGTGTTCGCGAAGCGCCGCGGGGAGCGACTCGTAACGAAGTTTGCGGTTGAGGATTTCCTCCAGCTCCGGGTTGCCGCGGCTGATGGCGTTGCCAACGACGCAGAGGGCGGGGTCGTGGGCGACGTTCTCGGGTTTGAACCCGGACATCAGCTGGATGCCCTTTCCGGCGAGGAACGTGGACATCGGGGGATAGACATTGGCGTCGGACCCGGTCACGCGCCAGCCTTCGTCGTGCATCATGGCGGCGACGTTGCCCATGGCGGTGCCGCAGATTCCAACGAAATGCACGGACGGCTTGCGGGCGGCCATTTGGGGAACATGCGCGATGCCGCGCGGGATGCAAAGCGGAAAGCGGCGGGGGGATGGGCGCGTCCAAATCCCGTTGGAGCGGCGGCGCCCCCGCCGCCGTCCCAGCGCCGCGCGCGGGAGGGAGATGGAAGCATGGCGTGGGAAAACACGGCACGGGCAGCGTCCATCCAAACCAAAATATTCGCGCCAAGGCGCAGGCCTTTGGGTTGCTCGGCGAGGGTTGCGGCTCCGTGGGCCGCCTCCAAAGGTTGCAAACGCGCCGTTGGCGCGCAAGGTCTGCTCCATGGCCGCCGGCAAGCCGCCCCTCCAACGCATAGGCGTGATCGCCGACACCCACGACCGGTTCGATCCCCGGATTCCGGAGCTTTTCGCGGGCGTGGACCGCATCCTGCACGCGGGGGACATTTGCGGCCAATGGGTGCTGGACGAATTGTACGCCCTCGCGCCGGTCACCGTTGTGTTGGGCAACAACGACTGCCTGTCCGGGTTGCGCGAGGTGGAGCGCCCGGTCCTGAACGGCGTCCGCTTTCACATGGTCCACATCCCGCCCCGGCGGCCGCCGGCCCACGCGGACTGGCTGGTGTTCGGCCACACGCACGTGCCGATGGACACCGCGCGGGAGGGGGTGCGCTGGTTCAACCCGGGTTCTGCGGGCATGGCGAACAAGGGCGCGCCGCGGTCGGTGGCCGTGCTCCACTGGCGCGGCGGGGCGTGGGAACCAGAATTGACAGTGCTGTGAAAGGGCTTGCGCGCGTCCGGGTTCGCGGCATTATGGGGGCTCAGCGCGTTTTTGCGCAGCGCGGTTAGCTTAGCGGTAGAGCGCCTGCTTCACACGCAGGAGGTCGCAGGTTCGAACCCTGCACCGCGCAGGTTTGTTTCGCATTTATTTGGCGCGTCCCGCGGGTTTCCGTTGTGCTTCGACCCGCGGCCGCTTTCCCTGCGATTCCTCCGGGATCGGGCGCGAGGCTTGTTCGGACAGTTTATGGCGCCTGTTGCCCTCGCTCCGCCCCGAGCTCCGCCCTTTTCCGCAAGCTCCGCTTGTCATTCGCGCCGTTCGTGCGATAGATTGCGGCCATCATGGCTTTGACCCCGTCCACCATGCGGCCGCTGGGCACCCCGGCGCCGGAATTGGGTATTCCCGACATCGACGGCCATCCCGTGGTTCTCGACGATTTCAAGATGGCGCAAGGGTTGGTGGTCGCGTTCCTTTGCAACCATTGCCCCTACGTCAAGCATGTCCGCGAAGGGTTCGCCGCGTTCGGGCGCGAGTACATGGCCAAGGGGATCGCCATCGTCGCGGTCAATTCCAACGACGCCGCCCAGTACCCCGACGACGCCCCCGACAAGATGGTCCTGGAAGTCCATGACGCCGGGTATCCGTTTCCGTACCTGTATGACGCCGCGCAGACCGTCGCCAAGGCCTATCGCGCGGCGTGCACGCCGGATTTCTTTCTGTTCGACGGCGACCGCAATCTCGCGTACCGCGGACAGTTCGACGGCAGCCGTCCGGGCAACAGCGTGCCGGTGACGGGCGCCGACCTGCGGGCCGCGTGCGACGCGGTGCTGGCGGGACAGCCCGTGCCGGGGGAACAGAAGCCGTCGTTGGGATGCAACATCAAGTGGAAGGCCGGAGAGGCGCCGGACTGGGCGCGGTGAGGGCGCCGCGCGGCGCGGGCGGGAGCGGCCCCGGGGCAGGGGACATTCTGCTCGTGGATGTCAGCAATTCGTTCACGAAACTGGCGCTGGCGTCGCGGTTCCGCGAACGCGAAGTGCGCCGGGTGCCGACGGGGTCGTGGACGGCCGCCGGGTGGCTGCGCGAATGGAAGCGCTGGGGGTGTCCAGGGCGGGTTGTGGCGGCGTCGGTCGTTCCCCGTGTGAGCGCCATGATTCGCGCGGCGTGTCCTGGGGCGCACATGTTGGGGCCTGGGAGCCCGTTGGGGGTGCGGATCGAGTATCCGCGGCCCGAGCGCATTGGGGCGGACCGTCTGGCGAACGCGGCGGCGGCGATGGCCTGGGGGCGGCTGCCGGTGGTGGTCATTGATTTTGGGACAGCGGTGACGTTTGACGTGGTCAACCGCGCGGGGGCGTATGCCGGCGGGGTAATCGCGCCAGGGCTGGGGGCGTTCACGGATTATCTGCACGACCGGACGGCGCTGCTGCCGAAGGTGGACCTTCGGGAGCCGCGGTCGGCGATTGGGAAGAGTACCGAGGAAGCGATCCGGGTGGGGGCCGTGATCGGCTATCGCGGGTTGATTGAGGGGATTCTGCGGGCGGTGAAGAAAGAACTGGGCGGGCGGCGGCCGCTGGTTGTCGCAACGGGCGGGGACGCGCGGCTGGTGGCGGGGCGGATGCGCGCGGTGGACCGGATTGATCCGATGCTGACGCTGCGCGGGTTGCGGACGGTGGCGGGGAGGCTGTGAGGGCGAAGGGCCGGGCGCGGGGTCGATGGCGCGGTGGCCGGACCAAAGAAAAGGCGCGGGCGAACCCCCGCGCCTTGATTGAAAGGGCTGGTCTGATGTCTTACTTGCGGCGGCGCAGGGCGAGGACCCCCAGGAGGCCGGCCGCGAGCGCGGCGACGGTGCCGGGCTCGGGGATGGCGAAGGAAGTTGTGTCAAACGGTTGGTCGGGGGCAATGGAATCCACGCTTTGGTCTCCGCCCCCGTCCTGGGTGATCCAATTGGAAGATGCGGTCAGAAAGGGAAGATAGCTGGCGAAGTTTGTGAGGGTAGTGCGCGGCCCGGTGTAGGCCATGATATCCTCATCACCCGCCAGAACGAAAGCCGTGACGCCATTTGTGAGTCCAGTGTTCGTGAGGGAGCCCGAGTTTGCCTCAACGTCATTGCCAATTGCCGCGAGAAATTGTGTTGGCGACCCCGCGCTGCCCAGAAACGCGTAGATCATCTCATTCTC
>CAYSZK010000123.1:0-12238 GCA_964435495.1 uncultured Verrucomicrobiales bacterium | reverse complement strand
CCGGTTTCGGGGAATCTTGGGGAAGCCTATTTCGAAATTCATTGGGTAACATCACTTGAGGAGGAAGCCCGGCAGGTGGGGCTCATTTTGGAGGGAGGCAATGAATTGGGAATATACCAGAGCTACTGGCACCATTTCGAGTTCAGCCGCGCCTACGATTGGACGCGGGGTTCTCTCGCCAAGGCGGAGGAGTTTCTCGTGAACATTGGAAACATGGAGGGTGTGATATTCTCCACCGTTCGCAACGCGCATTCTTCCCATTTCCGGGGCGCAGAGATGTCCGAACCAGCGCATCCAGCCAGCCCGCGGGATGCGGGCGGCTGATGTGCGGGAGGTTGCGGCGGGCCGCAAGACACGGGCTCGGGGCCGCCCGCGAACTTTTTTCAAACGAGATGTCCCGGATGGGCCGCCAGTTGCGTAGTAACCAACGATGAAACCCCTATTCCCCTGCCCGCCCGCGCAAACGGCGCCCTCCACCCCGCAACTCCCGCAACACCACCCGCACCGCCCGCAAAAGCGGCGAAACGCCGGCTTTACCCTGCTGGAGCTGGTAGTGGTCATGGCGGTTTTGGTCGCCTTGGCCTCCATCCTTGTGCCCCTGCTGCCCGAGTATTTGGGCAAGGCCAACCAGTCGGCGGCCGCCACCAATATGGGCGAGCTGGAGAAGGCGATCATGACCTTCCGCTCGACCTACAGCCGCAACCCGAACCATTTCGACTCCATGCTCACGGAGGGCGGAGCGGCCATCAGCAAACTCCTCCCGGGCGGGGGCACGAATGGCATGGCGGCCAACGGCAAATTGGAAGCGCGCGCCCTGACCAGCGGGCAGGCGTCCCGTCTCACCCGCGAAGGCATCAAGATGGTTTACGACATCAAAGATGCGCTCGAACCGGACAACAGGGAGTTTCATGCCACCCTCTACCCCTACGTGGACAGCCAGGGTTACGGGGCCGGGCGCACCCTCGCGACCGGCCAGAAAGTCGTGATGCTCGCCCGCCAGAGCGACGGGACCTACAACGACGACACCCATAACTTCTCCGTCATGCCCGGCGTGATCCTGAACCCGGAACACGATTACGCGGCCTTCGGGATCGGCAAATACTGCAACCTGTGCGGCCCGGACGGCGTGGTGAAGGAAGCCCCGGTGTTCGGCCAGCATAAACAGCAGAGCACCCCCGGCGACGCCTACCAGCGCTTCCTTGCCATCTACGACATCGGCCTGCCCGATACCGACACCGACCGGTACAATGCCAAATTCGTCGGGGTCATCGCCAATGGCGGCAAGCGCCTTTTCTCCTCCGGCGACATCGTGGGCACGTATCATGACGGGCGGTTCGACATCTCGGAACCGGCCCCATGACCGGCGCACAACGTTCCGCGGCGAACCCGCTTCGAGCAGCCAGAACCCACCGCCGCCGGTGCGGCCGCCACGCGTTCCGCGTGGTGGCCGTTCTCTGTACGGCACACCTTCTGGCCGCGGCCGACGAAGCCGCCGACCCGCCGAAACCGGCCCCGCCCGTCCCTCTGCCTCAGCCTTCGGACGCGTTCTTCACGCGGGCCGATGCCGAGCGCATGACGGCCGCGGCGGAGGGCAAACTGGCGCCGGTTTACCCGCCGCTGGCCAGGTACCTGGCCGGGCACTTCAACCTTGGCGAAAAGGAAGGGATCGGGATCGACCTCGGCAGCGGGTCGGGCGCGCTGGCCCTGGAACTGGCCAGGCGCTCGAAGCTGCATTGGGTCAACGCCGACATCAACCCGCATTTCTTCGCGGGCGTCTTGCGCCGGGCCGATGCGGCGGGGTTGGGCCATCGCGTGAGCGCTCTCTTCGCCGATGCGCACGCCCTGCCGTTCCGGGACGGCTACGCCGACATCGTGGTCAGCCGGGGCACGTTGCAGTTCTGGAAGGACCAGCCGCGCGCGTTCCGCGAAATCCACCGGGTGTTGAAACCGGGCGGGGTGGCGTTCGTGGGCCGCGGGGTCGCCCCCGACCTGCCTGTCGAGGAAGCCCGCAAGGTGCGGGCGGGCTCCGGGGAAGGCCCCTCCTACGACCCCGCCCAGACCGAGGCCGATCTGCGGAAGATCATGGAGCACCTCGAGATCGCGGACTTCAGAATCCTGCGCCCCAAACCGCCCGGCGGCGAAGGGGTCAATTACGGCGTCTGGGTGGAATGGCGCAAGTGAGGCGCAAGCCGTGAATCCTTCGCGGCAACCGCCGGGCGCGGCGCGGACTCGGTCCGGCATGAGCCTGCTCGAGCTGGTCGTTGTGCTGGCGGTGCTGGCTGCGCTGGCGGGCATCCTGGTGCCGATGGCCGGAAGGGGCGTGCATGTCCCCTCCGGGCAAGGGAACTGGACCGCCGAGGAGACGGTCACCCGTGCCAACCTGGTCGCGTTGCGCCATGCCATTCTGGGGGCGAACCCCGATTCGCCGGGCTACCGCGCGGATGTTGGCCGCATGCCGCGGGTCGTGGCCGACCTGCTCCGGCGGCCCGCCGGTGTGGCCGAGTTCGATCCGGCGCGCGCCACCGGCTGGCGCGGCCCGTACCTGCACATCGCGGGCGCCCGCTACGGCGGCCTCGCCACCGCCGCCGCCGGGTTCACCGCCGAGTACGGCGCGGAGGACGACCCGGTGGTGGCCGATGCGTGGGGCAACCCCATCGTCATCCAGCAGGCCGCGACCGGTTATGCCCGCCTTGTTTCCGCCGGGCCCGACGGCGTGCTCGACACCCTCAACGACGCGGACGGCACGGGCCGCGGCGACGATCTGTTGCTTTTCCTGTTGCGGGAGGACCCGGCCCCATGAAAACCCGGTGCGCCCCCACGCGCCGCGGCCTGACGCTGCTCGAACTCGTCGTCGTGCTCGGCATCCTCGCCTTGCTGGCCGGGCTCGCCTTGCGGACCTCCTCGGGCCTGTTCGACCAGTCGCGCTACGACTCGAACATGAAACAACTCGCCGCGATCTCGGACGCGGTGATCGGCGACGCGGGTTTTGTGTCCGACATCGGACGTCTGCCTCAAGCGCAAGGAACCGCGCCCGCCGGCCAGCTTGCCGAGATGTGGCGGCAGGGGACGCTCACCGCCTTCTCGATTCAAACACCGCCCGGCGATCCCGAAGCGCGGTTGGGCGCGGGCTGGCGGGGACCCTATTTGGCGTTGGGCGCGGGGCAGCGCGACCTCCGGGACGCGTATGGCAATCCTTTCGATCTGTTACAAGCCGACGCCACACCGGCCGGGGACGGCGATCCGGTCGCGCTCGTACGTTCCCTCGGGGCCGACGGCCCCCCCGCCGATGCCGGCGGCGCCGGGCCCACCGGATATGACGCGGACGAAACCGTGGTGTTCCATGCCGGGCCCGAGGCCGTTGCCGCCGGGTTGGCGGAGCAAAGCGCCAACCATTGGCAGGCCCCGGTCGCTGTGACGATTCACCGGGAGAAGACCGGGGAACCGCCCGCCATCGCCGAGGGCAACCGCGTGCTGGTGCGGGTCTATGGTCCCGACGGAAACGGCCAGCTTCGGACCATCGCCAGCGCGACGCTGCCGGTCACCGGAGGCATTCTCACCCACACGTTCCCCTCCCTTCCGTACGGCCCGAAAATCGTGCGGGCCTATCAGGCCGACACGTCGTCCCTGCCCTCGGGCGACGACGCGCCTTTCACCGTTCCGCCCCCCTGGCGTTCCAGCCCGGCCAGCATCGCCGTGAACCGACGCATGGCGGCCGACCCCGCGCCCCTGATCCTTCGTCCGTTCTGATCCCATGCCAGTCATCCACCCATTCCAAAGACGCCCTGGACGCACCGTTCTGGTGCGCGACGGCGAGTGGAACGCCCGCGTCGATCTGGCGCTCGGACCGGACGGTTTCCAGGTGAACGGCTGCATGATCGGAGCGCCCGCGGAACCCGGCCACGATTGGATTGCCGGATTGCTCCGCCGCCGCCCCGCGCCGTCCGCTAATGTGCTCCTCCTGACCTCGGAATGCATCCCGGTTCTCGCCGAGATCGCCGCCATGACCGCGGGCGGGCAGTTGCGCGACCTCCTCGCCATGGAAGCCGAGCACGCCAGCAACGTCTCCGGCGCCGATTCCCTGATCGGATTTCTCGCCCTCCAAGCGGAAGCGGGTTTGCAGCGATTCTGGATTTGCCAGGCGCCATGGGAACTGGTGACCGGATGCCGCCAGGCGGTGGCTTCGGCGGGTTGCCGGCTTCTGCAACTCGGCCACCCCGGCGGAATCCCGCTTGAAAGCGGACGCCCCCAGCTCGAGCACTGGCTTGACGCCAGCCTCTTCCACGCTGGCAACGGCAAGACACGCGAAATGCACGCATGGTCCGGCGCCGCCGCGAGTGCCGAGGCCTCCGCCTTCGCGCGGGCCGGCCATTTCCAAGAACCGGTCTTGCGGGTCTCGGCATCGGCCGGAAACGCTCCGGGAGAGGGCGACCGCATCGATCTGCGCGAGGAACCGGGGTTGCGCCGATGGGCGGAGGGACTGGCCGCCGCCCATCGCGCGTTGGATGGATGGCTTTGCGGCGTTCCCCTCATCGATGTGCCACCGCCGCCGATTGGCCGGCGCGACCAAGTCCGGGTGGGCGCGGCCGCCGCCGCCGCCGCCGCCCTGTTGATCGGGTTCCATTATTTTGCCAACCACCTGCGGGTGGAAGCCCTGCGGTCCGAACTCGACGTGGTGTCGGCGCCCGCTCGGGACCTGGCCGAAATCGAGCGCCAGCTCGCCGGCCTGCGCGCCGAGCGGACAAAACTGGAGGGCGGCGACGGCGGCGCCGACGCGTCCCACTTGCTCGACCAGCGCAAGCGCATCACCGCGCTGCTCGATGGCATAGCCTCCGGCCAGGACCCGGCGGCCGTCATCCTCGCCATCCGTCCGGACGGCGACGTGACCCGCGCCACCGGCCTGTCCCTCTCCCCGCAAGCCCCCCAGGCGATGAGCGCACGCATGGCCGAACGGCTGGGCGCGCAAGGCTGGCGCGTCAGCCTGGTCCGGCGGACCGCCAAACTGGCAAACGAAGATGGCGGACCGTGGGAATTCGAGATCGCGTTCTTCCCGGTCGCACCGGCGCCGCGAACCGGTCCGGCGTCCGCGCTTGCGGCCGCGCCGCCGCCCGCCCGAGCCATAACCCAAACCTCCACGGCCAAGCCATGATCGCGCTGTCTCGCCGCGAAAAGATGCTCCTGCCTTTGCTGCCCGCGGCGGCGCTGGTGCTGGTCTATGGCTGGGCCATCCGCGGGGGGGAGACCGCCGCCGGCCTCCGCCGTCAGATCGAGCGGGCCAAAGCCGGCGCCCCCAGCGTCGCGAAGGTCGAAACCAGGCGGACGGAACTGCGGGCGGAACGGGACGCGGTGGAAACCCTGCGCGCGCGCGCCGCCCAGGGGCCGGCCGGCGGCGGCGCGCCGCCGGGCCTGTCGCCCGATTCGGTTGCCCGAATGGAGGCGGAAGTTCTGCTAGGCGGATTTATTCAAGAGAACGGTTTGCTGCTGCTTGAGGAACGGATTGTTGACCCCCGCATGAATCCCGCCCTCCGCCTTACCCAAAACGGCGCCGCCGCCACCG
The DNA here is from genome assembly GCA_964435495.1 of uncultured Verrucomicrobiales bacterium. Taxonomy (GTDB): domain Bacteria; phylum Verrucomicrobiota; class Verrucomicrobiia; order JADLBR01; family JAIBCM01; genus CAYSZK01. The sequence continues at coordinate 6,684 of CAYSZK010000123.1, read as the reverse complement.
CCCCCGATAACGCCGGGGACGATGCGCCGCCTGTTTTGGCGCAACAAATTCAAAGTGGCGCCCCCCCCGGCGGGCGCGAACTCTGGGAGCTTCGGCTCGCCGGGCGCTTCGAGCAAATGCGGCTGTTCACCCTGCGGCTCGGCGAGCCGGAATGGCCGTTGTTCCCCGTCGCGCTCTCCATGGAGACAACCGCGGCCCCCGAAAACCCGGTCCGGATTTGGAGGTTGTGGTTATGGCGGTGAACCCCGCGCCCAGTCTCGATGGGTTGCTCGACGCCCTGGTGGCATCCGCCGGGTCCGACCTGCACCTCGCCCCCGGACGGGTCGCCTGCCTGCGTGTGCAAGGCAACCTGCGGCCCTGCCCCGGTTTCCCCGCGGTCTTGAGCGAAAGGGCGGTCGAAAGTCTGGCCGCGGAGCTGATGCCGGGAAACCCCGCGGACCTGCTGGCCGCCACCGGTTCTTGCGACGGCGCGTTCTCCTTCCGGGACGGGGCGCGGTTCCGCTACAACGTGTATCGGCGGTCGCCGGGGCTTGCCATTGCGGTCCGGCGGCTGGAGGAAACGTTCCGCCCGCTTTCCGAGCTAGGTTTGCGCGACGGCCTTTACCAGTGGTGCGACTTGCTCGACGGGCTCGTGCTGGTCGCGGGGCCAACCGGCAGCGGCAAGAGCACCACGCTGGCCACGCTCATCGACCGCATCAACCGCACCCGCCAGACCCACATCATCAGCATCGAAGACCCCATCGAATATTTGCACGCTTCCAGCCGGTCGCTGGTCGATCAACGGCAAATCGGGATCGACGCGCCCGATTTCCAGACCGCTCTGGTCGCCGCCCTCCGCCAGGACCCCGACGTGATCCTCGTCGGCGAAGTCCGGGAGCGCGAAACCATCCGCACCGCGCTGGCCGCGGCGGAAACCGGGCATCTGGTCTTTACCACCGTGCATGCCCCCGATTGCGTGGGGGCGTTGCGGCGGATCGTCTCGGTGTTTCCCGCCGATGAGCAACCCGGCATCCTGCTGCGCCTGGCCATGAACCTGCGCGGCGTGCTGGCCCAGCACCTCGTGCCCGCCGACGGCCCCGCCGCCACGCCGGACCACGATTTTTCCGCCGGACGCCGCGCCCGCGTCCTGCTCAGCGAGGTGCTCCAGAACACCCCCGCGGTCGCCCATCTCGTCGTGGGCGGGAAATTTCAACAGATAGCCTCCTGCATGGAAACCGGCGCCGCCAGCGGCATGCAAACGCTGGAGGAGAACCTCTTGGGTTGGGTGAAAAGCCGCCACCTCACCCCCGCGACCGCCCTGGCCTGCACGCGGCATCCCGGCTTGCTCCGGCAACGCCTGGCCCGGCTCGCGCCCGACGCCGGCAAACCAGACCCCTCCCTATGACCATCGCCCCGCCCGATACCCCGCCCAAGGCGCACCCCGCCGCCGCACCGCTTGATCTGCGGGAGATCAAGTTCGACCCCCGCTGGGCGCTGCGCGCGCCGCCGAGCCTGCTGGTGCGCCGCCGCCTGCTGCCGCTCCTGGCGTGGGAAGGCGAATTCCATGTCGCGGCGGCCGGCCCCATTGACGCGGGCGCCACCCGCTATCTCGAACGTTTGGCCGGACTTCCCGTGCGCCCGGTCGCCGCCCTGCCCGAATCGATCCGCAGCCTGCAAACGCGCCTCTTCGGGGACCTGAATGCCGCTCTCGCGCTCAATCATGCGCCCGCGGGCAGCCCCGGCGCGCCGCTGTCCGCCCAGGAAACCGATTCCGACGACATGGTCGCACTATGCGACCGGCTGATCGGGTCCGCCATCCTCAGAGGCGCCTCCGATCTGCATTTCAATGTCCACCGCGACGGCGGGGTGCGGGTGCGCATCCGGGCCGAGGGCGCCCTCGAAGATTACATGGCGTTTTCCAAGGACCAGCGGGTGGCCCTCTTGAACCGGCTCAAGGTCATGGCGCGCATGGACATCGCCGAGAAACGGGCGCCCCAGGACGGCGGCTTCCGATTCGAAACAGGCCACGGCATGCCTCCCATCGAAGTCCGCGCCGCCGCCATCCCCACGCGCCATGGCGAACGTCTCACGCTCCGCCTGCTCGGCGTCGAGACCGGCGCGCTCACCCTGGACCGGCTGGGGATGACCCCGCCGCAGCTCGCCCTGTTCGAGCGCGCGGTGAATCTGCCCCATGGCATGGTGCTCCTGACCGGGCCAACCGGCAGCGGCAAGAGCACCACGCTCTACGCCGCCCTCCGCCACCTGATGGCCGGCCGCCCCCGCAACATCATGACGGTCGAAGACCCGGTCGAATACGACATCGAAGGGGTCTCCCAGACCGAAGTCGATACCCGCGCCGACAAGGTCTCGTTCCTCACCTCCCTGCGCAGCATCCTGCGCCACGACCCCGATGTCATCATGGTCGGGGAAATCCGCGACCGCGAAACCGCCGATCTTGCCGTGCGCGCCTCGCTCACCGGGCATCTGGTGCTCAGCACCCTCCACACCAACACCGCCGCTGGCGCGGTCACACGCCTCATCGATCTGGGCATCGACCGGTTTCTCATTGCCTCCGTCCTTCGCCTCGCGGCGGCCCAACGCCTGGTGCGCCGCCTCTGCCCGCACTGCCGGAAACAACGCCCGCTCCATCCGGGGGAAGCCGCCTTGCTCGGTTGTCCCGCCGAAACCGGCGCGGCCGTGTGGGAAGCGGGCGGATGCCTGCGTTGCGCCGGCGGAGGAACGCTCGGAAGGATGGGCCTGTTCGAGCTGCTCCCGGTCGAAAGCGGGCTCTCCGCGCGCATTGGGTCCGGCCCCCTCGATTCCCTGGAGCGCGACCTGCGAAATCTGGCCGCGCGCCAGGGCCACCCCACTCTCCTGCAAGACGGTTTGGATAAACTCCGCCAGGGCGGCATCGCGGTGGCCGATCTCATCACCGCCACCATGGAATTCTGATGGCGTGGTTCGAATACATCGCCGAAGAGGCCGGGGCGCAAGCCGGAGGATTGATCGAGGCCGAGACCGCCGAGGGCGCGCGGCTCTGGCTTCGCGAGAACGGCCGGCGCGCCATCCTGGTGCGCCCGAGCGCCGGGCCGCCCGGCCTGCCCTGGGCCCGGCTCGATCCAAGCGCCCTGTTCCCGCCGCGCCCGGTGCATATCGAAATCACCTTGCGCCAATTGGCGGTGCTGCTGCGAAGCGGGCTGACGCTGCTCGCGTCTCTCGAAACGCTCATCGAACAGGCGCCCTCACGAAGCGTCGCACGGATTTGGGAAGGCATCCGCGGACGCATCGAGGCGGGTTCCGGCCTTGCCCAAGCCATGGCAGGCCACCGCGCTTTCGGCCATGCCACGCTGCAGCTCGCCGCCCTGGGCGAGGAGAGCGGGAACCTCGACGAGATGCTCGGGCGGGCGGCGCGCGCCATGGAGCAACGCCGCGTGCTGGCCGAAAGCACGCTCAACGCGTTGGCCTACCCCGCCATCACGCTGGCGGCGGCGTGCGGGGTCGCGGGGTACATGGTCGCCGGAGTCGTGCCGCAGCTGGAAAAGTTCCTGAAAGTGCTCGGGCGCAAGCTTCCCCCCATGACCCAGTCGCTGCTCGATCTTTCCGCGTTCCTCGGGCGGTGGGCGTTGCCGCTGGGGATCGCCGCCGCCGCCCTCGCCGCCGCCGCCGCCGCCTGCCATCGCTGGCCGCCGGGACGCCTCTGGATGGATGGCGCGGCTCTAAGGCTCCCGGTCGTCGGCGGTGTTCTGCGCACGGGCGCCACCGCGCTGTTTGCCCGCTCCATGGCCATCTTGCTGGGCAGCGGCATCCCCCTGCTGGACAGCCTTCGGGCCGTGCAACATCTCCACGCCAACCGGTTCCTCGCCGCGCTCCTCGACCGCGCCCGGCGCGAGATCGTCGAGGGTTCCTCGCTGGCCGGGGCGTTGCGCGCGCCCCACGCCTACACCCCGATGCTCGGCAAAATGGTCGCGGTGGGCGAAGCCAGCGGTACGCTCGACGAAATTCTCGGCCACGTCGCCGATTTCCACGAGGAAAACCTCCGCGCCGCCATCAAGCGGCTGGCCGCCCTGGTCGAACCCGCCATCATCGTCTTCGTCGGCGGCGTGGTCGGCTATGTGTACATCGCCTTCTTCGTCGCGCTCTTCGCAGCCACCTCAGCCCATTAACCCCACCCATGAACCATCCACACCCACCCCACCCCCACCTCCTCGCCATGGCTCTCGCCCTGGCGCTTCTCGCGCCTTCGCCCATGGCCCAATGCGAGAAGCCGCCGCCAGACCCCACACGCCTCGACCCGCAGCTGCGCGAGGCGTTGGAAGCCGTCCGCGCCGCGGAAGCCGCCGCAAAACCGCAAGCCGAGGGCGCCGAACCGGAACTCCGCGGCTTGATCCTCAACGGCGCGGACGCCCTCGCCATCGTGCGGGTCGGCGACCGCTACTTCGCCGCCAAACCCGGTGACAGTTTCACCTGCCAGGGGCGCAAGGCCACCGTCCGCAGCATCGGACGTGGCGCGGTCATCCTGCGCTCCGACAACGGCGCGGAGGTGGTCCTCCGATGAAAACGCTCGTCTTCGCCTCCGCCACCCTTTTGATGCTGCCCGGCCTTGTGGGCGCGCAAAACGGCGCCCTTCTCGATCTGGTCGAATTCCGCGCCGTGCCGCTCGAACACGCCCTGCGCGCGCTCTCGGAGCAGACCGGCCTGCAAGCCGCCGCCTCGCCCAAGGCCCAGGCGGTCCCAATCTCGATCTACCTGCAACGGGTGACCGGCGAGGAGGCGCTGCGCACGATTTGCACCACGCACGGCCTCTGGATGACCGGGGAACCGGGCGCGCAGATCGCGCGGATTTACACCGCCGAAGAATACGCCCGCGACTCCAGCTCTTTCCTCCAGGAACAAACCCGCGTATTCACCCTGCGCTACCCCAACGCGCGGGACATGGCCATCACCATCCGCGACCTGTACGGCGACCGCGTCCAATTGGCCCGCCGGGTGGACGACGCGCAGGAATCGGGCGAGTTCGAGATCGACGATCTCGGGCGCCGCCTCGAACGGTTCGACCTGATCGATTCCCGCAGCGAATCGATTGGCGCGCTCAATTCCAACGGCGGCGCCTCCACGCGCAGGGACGGCGCCGGCAGCCGGAGCGGCCAGGGGTCGCGTGGCACCTACGACCTTCGCGAAACCGCGCCCGAACAGCAGGCCTCCGGGGGATTGTCGGCCGAGGAAATGGCCAAACTGGACAGCGGGCGCGCTTCCGAGCGCGAGGCCGGGCTCGAAGCGTTGCTCCGCAGCCGCGCCGACATCTTCGTGACGGTGATCGACCGGCTCAACAAGGTGATGGTGCGCACCCGCGACGAACGCACCATGAACGAAATTCAGGCTCTGGTCAAATCTCTCGATGTGCCGACCCCAATGGTGCTCCTCGAAGTCCAAATCCTCGCGGTCGAGCTGGAAAAAGGGCTCGAAACCGCTTTCAACTGGACGTTCAGCGACCCCGACGTCTCAATCGGGGTGCGCCTGGCCCCCGGCGGCCCGATCACCAATCCCACCCTCGTCTTCTCCGCCCTCGACGACCGGTTCAACGGGACGATGAAATTGCTCGAGAAAAAGGGTAAAGTGACCGCCCTCGGCAAGCCCATCCTCCTCACCGCCAACCATGAGGTGAGCAGGATTTTCATCGGGGAAGAGGTCCCGCTCAACCGCAGTTTCGAGGGCGGCCAAACCGTCGTCTCCGACGGCGGCGACATCGTCGGCGCCGGCAGCACCGACATCGAGTTCCGCCCCGTGGGCTCCACCCTGCTCGTCACCCCCAGCATCAACGATGACCGCACGGTCATGCTCCGCGTCCTCCAGGAGGAATCGAAAATCGTGAAGCAGGGCGCCGACGTGCTTGTGCCCAGCCAGGACGGCGGGTTCGAGGAACGTTCCCTCGACACCGTCGCGGCCGAATCGGCCAGCGGCACCTTCGCCGCGCGGGACGGCCAAACCATCGCCATCGGCGGGTTGATCCGCGAGGAAATCCGCGACGAACGCTCCCAGATTCCGATCCTTGGCGATATCCCAATCCTCGGCATCCCCTTCCGCGCAACCCAAACCACAAGAATCCGCAGAGAGGTCATCCTTCTTATGACCCCCCACATCATCGCCCACCCGACCGAGGCGCAGGCGGCCAGCAAGACCGTGATCGGTCGCTCTTCCCTCCATCCTGTGGCGCCGGGTGGGGGTGACGGTCTGGGGCTGTTCCGGCATCGCGACGTCCTGGCGCCCGGCAGCGACGACACGGACTGGAACGATCATTGGGTGCCGCGGCTCCTGCCGGCACCCCCGCCCCGCGCCCCCGCCACGGTGCCGGTGCAACCCTCCAATCCCATGCAACCCCAAGGCCAGCCCAGCCGGCCGTGAATGCCCGCGAATCCCCCGAAAGACCGAAGGACCGGGGGCGGTTTCAGGGAAAAAAGGATTCAAGCGACGGAGAGACAAATAGTCAGTCCTGAATGGCACTAACTTAAGAGGCGTTGCCCCAAAGGGGCAACCCATACCAGCCCAGGGCAACGCCCTGGGTGCCATGGATTTATACAACCATAGCCCTGTAGGGGCGCCATAATGGCGGCATCCCAAAACCGCTTTTAGTTAGTGCCATTCTGGTCAGTCCTGAATGGCGCTTAAATAAGGCGTAATACCCTTTTGTTGAGTGGGTTGCGTCGGTTG
>CAYSZK010000122.1:0-12429 GCA_964435495.1 uncultured Verrucomicrobiales bacterium | reverse complement strand
GGCCCGGCCTACGCCCCGCTAACGCCCCCGCCTCCCCACTGTCTGAACCGCAGTCGCAATCCGTGGGCACTTGACAAATGCGCCGGGGGGCGTGAGATTATCGGTCAACCGGGGAGGCCGAAAGGCCTGAGAGTCCCGCCGAGCGCTTGTGGCGCCGTGGGAGACCCGCCGAACCTGATCCGGGTAATGCCGGCGAAGGGAGCACATGCCGAGACGAGAATTGAAATACCCCTCCCAAGTGGAGGGTTGGCTGCGGGAGATTTATCCTGACCTTCTCGCGCCAAAGCTTGCCCGCGACGAACCGCGGGACCGTGAGCACGCGGCTTGGGCGCGACGGCTGCTGTTGGGGAAGGCGCCGTGAAACATCCCGTGCCCGGCCCTTATTCAAATTATGAACCCATCCACTGACACCATCCTGCCCCGGTCGCGCCGTGTGTACGCGCCGGGATCGATCCATCCTTCCGTCCGCGTGCCCATGCGCGAGATCGAGCTTGCGCCCACACGGACCCACGACGGCCAGGCGCTTCCCAATCCCCCGGTCCGCGTTTATGACACGTCCGGTCCCTGGGGCGATCCGGACACGGCGTGCGATGTGGTGCGCGGTTTGCCGGCGTTGCGCGCCGGCTGGATTCTGGCGCGTGGCGACGTCGAAGAGGTCCCGGGCCGGACCGTAACGCCCCCGGACAACGGCTTCCTGTCCGAGGCCCACGCGGCCCACGCCGCAGCCCGCAACGGGCAGGCGGCGCCGTCGTTTGCGCGGCGGGCGGTTCTGCGCGCCAAGCCGGGGCGGGCGGTGACGCAGATGGAATACGCGCGAAGGGGCGTGATCACGCCGGAGATGGAATTCATCGCGATTCGGGAAAGCATGGGGTTGGAGATGGCGGGGAACGCGGCCCGGGACGACCTGCGTTTCCAGCATCCGGGGACGGGCTCGAGCTGCATGGAGGAGAAGGCCGGTGGCGCCGGGGGGCAAAGGGGCGGTATCACCGCGGAATTCGTGCGCCAGGAAGTGGCGGCGGGCCGGGCGATCATCCCGTGCAACATCAACCACCCGGAGCTGGAGCCGATGATCATCGGCCGGAAGTTTCTGGTGAAGATCAACGCGAACATCGGCAACAGCGCGGTGGCGTCGGGCATCGAAGAAGAGGTGGAGAAAATGCGTTGGGCGGCCAAATGGGGGGCGGACACCGTGATGGACCTTTCGACCGGGAAGAACATCCACGCGACGCGCGAATGGATTCTGCGCAATTCGCCGGTGCCGATTGGCACGGTGCCGATCTACCAGGCGCTGGAAAAGGTGGGGGGCAAGGCGGAGGAGCTGACCTGGGAGATTTACCGGGACACACTGATTGAGCAGGCGGAGCAGGGCGTGGACTATTTCACCGTGCACGCCGGGGTGCTGCTGCGCTTCATTCCGCTGACGGCGAACCGGATGACGGGAATCGTTTCTCGGGGCGGGAGCATCCTCGCGAAGTGGTGCCTGGCGCATCACCGCGAGAATTTCCTCTACACGCACTGGGACGACATCTGCGAGATCATGGCGGCGTACGACGTGAGCTTCAGCATTGGGGACGGGCTGCGGCCGGGGTCGATCGCCGACGCCAATGACGAGGCGCAGTTTGCGGAGCTGATGGCGCAGGGGGAACTCACCAAGCGGGCGTGGGCGCGGGGGGTGCAGGTGATGAACGAGGGGCCGGGGCATGTGCCGATGCATTTGATCCGGGAAAACATGGAAAAGCAGCTCGCGTGGTGCCACGAGGCGCCGTTTTACACGCTGGGCCCGCTGACGACCGATATCGCGCCCGGCTACGACCACATCACCAGCGCCATCGGCGCGGCGATGATCGGGTGGAACGGGTGTGCGATGCTTTGCTATGTGACGCCGAAGGAGCATCTCGGCCTGCCGAACCGCAAGGACGTCAAGGACGGCGTGATCGCCTACAAGATCGCCGCGCACGCCGCGGACCTGGCCAAGGGGCATCCCGGCGCGCAATACCGCGACAACGCGTTGAGCAAGGCGCGGTTCGAGTTCCGGTGGGAGGACCAGTTCAATCTGGGGCTTGATCCGGAGACCGCGCGCGAGTTCCATGACGAGACCCTGCCGCAAGAGGGGGCGAAGACAGCCCATTTTTGTTCCATGTGCGGCCCGCATTTCTGCTCGATGAAGATCACGGAGGACGTGCGCCGGTATGCGGCCGCACAGGGCGTAAGCGCGGAGGACGCGTTGGACGCGGGGATGCGGGAAAAGGCGCTCGAATTTGTGGAGAAGGGCGGCGAACTGTATTCCGCGCCCTGAGGATTGTGTCCCGGAGGCTGGCGCGGGCATTTTCGGAAGTTGCCGGGGGCGGCGGGCGCGGCTAACATCCGGCTCCGGGTGCATTATACGGACGACATCAGCCGGCTTTCCCTGCCGCGCGGCGGCGGGAGGGCGCATGTCCGTCCCCCGGCCCGGCGAAGCGGCGGACTGGGGATCGCGTTGTTGCTCGCCCTTCTGTGGTGCGGTTGCTTTTCGATGCTCGACGCCCTTGCGGCGATGCTCAACCTCGGGCCGGCCCCGTGGTGGCTGCGGTTTGCGGCGGGCGTGATCGCCTGGGATGCGGCCTTGGGCGCCTTTCTGATCGCGGCCGCGTGGCGGGCGGGCGCCCCCTCGGCGCGGTGCGGCACGATGCGGACGCCGCCCGCGGTGAGCGTGCTGGTCGCGGCGCGCGACGCCGAAGGCGCGATTTTGAACTGCCTGCGGAGCGTGTTCGAACAGCGCGGCGTGGAGTTTGAAGTCATCGTTGCCGAGTGCGGTTCCCTGGACCGGACCGCGCACGCGGTTTCGCGGGCGTATGGCCTGCTCCCGGACCAGGAGGACCCATCGGTCTGGGCGTCGCCGGAGGACCTGCCGATCACGCTGATTCGGGTGGCCGCGGCGGGCAAGGGCGCGGCGCTCAACGCCGCCATGCGCCGGGCGCGGCATCCGGTTGTTGTGACCGTGGGCGCTTCGGCGCGGCTGGAGGCGGGCGCCCTGGCCCGGGTTGCGATGGCGTTTCGTGATCCGGTTGTCGAGGTGGTGGCCGGCGGGCTGCGGGCTGGGAACCGGACCCGGTTCAACTGGTTGGTTGGCCAACAACGGGCGGAGTATTTGCGGGAAAACGTGTGGCGGGCCGGGTGGGGAGCGGTCGGGTTGCTGGGCGAGGCGCCCGCCGCGTTTTCCGGATTCCGGGCGGCCGCTGTGCGGCATGCCGGCGGATTCTCCGAGGGGGCGGACGTATCGGACCACGAGATTGTGCTCCGCCTGCGGGAGCGGGCGCTGCTTGAAGGACGGGAGACGCGCGTGGAAGCGGCGCCGGAGGCGGTGGCCCAGACGGCGGCGCCGCAGACGGTGCTGGGATTTGCGCGCCAGCGCCGCCGGCGGCTGGAGGGTCTGGCGTCGGCGCTTTGGCGGTGCCGGCGGTTGATGCTGGACGGGCGGGCCGGGGCTTTTGGGATGGTGCGGATGCCGCTTTTGGCGGTGGAGTTGGCGGGGCCGTTGGCGGGATCGGTTGCGTGGGCGGCGATTCTTGCGACATGGGTGGGGGCGACCGTCGAGACGCAACTGGCTGCCCTGGGTTTGGGAATCTCGAAATTTGTTTGGGACGGAATCTATTGCGTGGCGGTGATGCGCCTTTCGCGCCCCCGGGGCAAGCGCCGGGGCCACGGCTGGGCGACTTGGGCATGCGGATTGGCGGAGCCGCTGGTTTTCGCGTGGTTCCGGAATCTCGCGGCGCTGGGTCCGCCGCCGCCGCGCTGGCGCCCACCGCGTCCGGCGCGCGGTTGACCCCCGCGCGGGGGCTGTTTGCTTTTCCGCGTGCAATCCGGGGGGGAATCCCATTAGGTGGGGGCATGGAAAAGGAGCGTTCGGCCTGAGCGATGGCCGGCCCATCTTCGCGAGCCTGCGGACGGGAATACTCGAACGGCGAGCTGGTGGCGCGTTTGCTGGCCATGGCAAGCCGCTACTGGCCCGGCTGCCTGCGCGTCCTTGCGTTCCAGGTGACGCTGCTGACCCTGGGCCTGAGCGGCCTGAGCCTGACGGGGCTGGGGATCGACTTCCTGCGCGAGCAGGTTGAGCCGGGCGCCAGGCCGACGAAATGGCCGTTTGGCGTGCGTGTGCCCGAGGGATGGCCGCCGCTGGCCGTGGTGGGGCTGATCGGGGGCATGATCCTGGCGCTGGCGCTGATGCGTTCGGTCCTCAACTACCTCTACACCGTCGCCGGCGCGCGCCTGGTCCATGCGGAGATCGTGGTCCAGCTGCGGTCGCAGGTTTACGACAAGCTGCAACGGCTGAGCTTCCGGTTTTTCGACGAGAACATGAGCGGGTCGATCATCAACCGCGTGACGGGGGACGTGCAGGCGGTGCGAATGTTCGTGGACGGCGTGATTCTGCAGGGGGTGATCATGGCGCTGTCCCTGGCGGTCTATCTCACCTACATGATCCAACTGCATCCGCGGCTGACGGCGGCCTGCCTGGCCACCACGCCGCTGATCTGGATCACGGCGGCGCTCTTTGCGCGGCACGTCCGCCCGCTCTACGCCCACAACCGCGAGCTGGTGGACCGGATGATTCTCCGGCTTTCGGAAACGATCCAGGGCATCCTCACCATCAAGTGCTTCGCGCGGGAGCCGGAGGAGCGCGCGAAGTTCACGGGCGCCGCGGCGACGGTCCGGGACCAGCAGCGGAAGATTTTCTGGAAGGTGAGCGTCTTCACGCCGGCGGTGGGGTTCATGGCGCAGGTGAACCTGTTCATCCTGCTGCTGTATGGCGGCCATCTGGTGATCCGGGGGGAGCTGCCGCTGGGCACCGGCCTCATTGTGTTCGCGGGCTTGTTGCAGCAGTTCTCGGGACAAATCTCGAACATCTCCAACATCACCAACAGCGTCCAGCAAAGCCTGATCGCGGCTCGGCGCGTGTTTGAGGTGCTCGACGCGCCGATTGACATCCGCAGCAAACCCAACGCCCACCGGGCGCGGCGGGCGCGGGGCGGCATCCGTTTCGACAAGGCGGAGTTCGAGTTCGATCCCGACGAGCCCGTCATTCACGGTGTCGATCTGGAGATCAAGGCCGGCCAGTGCGTCGCGGTGCTGGGGCCGACCGGCTCGGGCAAGAGCATGCTGATGAGCCTTGTCCCGCGGTTCTATGACGTGACGCGCGGCGCGGTGCGCGTGGACGGCATCGACGTGCGGGACTGGCATTTGGACGATCTCCGCAGGCAGATCGGCATGGTGTTCCAGGAAAGCTTCCTGTTCAGCACGACCGTGGCCGCCAACATCGCGTTCGGCCATCCGGACGCGGGCCTGGAACAGATCGAAAAGGCGGCGCGCGTGGCGGCGGCCGATGAATTCATCCGCGGCCTGCCCAAGGGCTATGATTCGGTGCTGGGGGAGGGGGCGGTGAACCTGTCCGGCGGCCAGCGCCAGCGGCTGGCCATCGCGCGGGCGGTGCTGCTGGAACCGCCGATCCTGTTGCTGGACGATCCGACGGCGGCGGTGGACGCGGAGACCGAGCACGAGATTCTTGAGGCGATGGACCGGGCGATCACGGGGCGGACGACGCTGGTGGTGGCGCACCGGCTGAGCACGCTGCGGCGCGCCGATTTCATCGTGGTTCTGGACCGGGGGCGGATCGTGCAGCGCGGCACGCATGACGAGTTGATGGCGGCAAAAGGCCCTTATCGGGCCGTCGCGAGCCTGCAACTGATCGACGACGCCGAGCGCGAGGCGTTGCTGGGCGCGGAGGGCGCGCCATGAAACGGCTGGACGCCCTTACGGTTGTGTCCGCGCGGCGCGACGACGACGAGCACGCGCAACGGCCCCTGGACTTCGGGCTGATCCGGCGGCTGTTCGCGTTCACGCGTCCGTACGCGGCGAAGCGGAACACCCTGGTTTTCCTCACCCTGCTGCGTTCGGCGCAGCTGCCCACGCTGACGTGGGCCATCGGCGCGGTGATCGGCGGGCCGATTGCGGAGCACAACGCGGACGCGCTGGTCTGGGCGGGGCTGGGTTTTCTTGTTTTTGGCCTGTTCACGGACGTGACCTTCCATTTCCGGCAGCGGCTGGCTTTGGAGATGGGGGAGGCGGTCATCTACGATGTGCGGGTCGCGGTGTTCGAGCATCTGCTGCGGATGCCGATCTCGTTTTTCAACCGGACGCGCCTGGGCCGGATCATCAGCCGGATGACCTCGGACATCGAGGTGCTGCGGTCGGGGGTGCAGGATGTGCTGTTTGTGACCATCGTGCAGGCCGGGCAGATGCTGGTGACGGCGGCGTTGATGGCGTGGTACGACCCGCCGCTGTTTCTGGTGGTGCTGGGGATCGCGCCGGTGATCTGGGGGTTGAACCGGATTTTCCGCAAGCGCCTGAGCAAGGCCACCCGCGAAGTGCAGGAAAGCTTCAGCCGCGTAACGGCGACCCTGGCGGAATCGGTGGGCGGCATGCGGGTGACGCAGGGATTCGTGCGCCAGGACGTGAACGCGGGGATTTTCCGGCAGTTGGTGGCGGACCATTCGCGGTTCAACATGACGCTGGCGCGGACCTCGGCGATCTTCCTGCCGTTGCTGGAATTGAACAGCCAGTTCTTCATTTCGATCCTGCTGGTGGTGGGCGGGTGGCAGGTGCTGCAACCGGACGGGGGCCTGCCGATCGGCCATCTCATCCATTTTTTCTTCCTGTCCAACCTGTTTTTCCAGCCGATCCAGTCCATCGGCAACCAGTTCAACCAGGCCCTTTCGGCCATGGCGGGCGCCGAGCGCGTGTTCCGGCTGCTGGACACGCGTCCGGACTGGGAGGACGCGCCGGACGCCATCGCGCCGGAGCGGATCGAGGGGCGGGTCGAGTTCCGGAACGTATCCTTTGCCTACGATTCCGGGCGGCCCGTGTTGCACGGCGTGTCGTTCGTGGCGGAGCCGGGCCAGACGGTGGCGCTGGTGGGGCACACCGGCAGCGGGAAGACCACGATCATCAACCTGATCGCGAAGCTCTACGTGCCCGGGGGCGGGGAGCTGTTTATTGATGGCAACGAAATCCGCAAAATCCAGAGCGGGGCGTTGCACGCGCGCATGGGCATCGTGCCGCAGCAGAACTTTTTGTTTTCAGGCACCGTGATGGACAACATCCGCGTGGGGCGTCCGTGCGCATCCGACGCGGAGGTGGTCGAGGCGGTGCGGTGGCTGGATTGCCTGGATTTGGTGGAGGCGATGCCGGACGGGTTTGAAACGGTGGTGGGGGAGCGCGGGGCGGGGTTGTCGCTGGGCCAGCGGCAGGTGGTCTGTTTCGCGCGGGCGCTCCTGGCCGATCCCAGGATTCTGATCCTGGACGAGGCGACGAGTTCCATCGACACGATGACCGAGGCGCGTTTGCAGGCGGCCTTGGACAGGCTGGTGGCGGGAAGGACGACCTTCGCCGTGGCCCACCGGCTAAGCACCATCCGCAAGGCCGGCCTGGTGCTCGTGATGGAGCGGGGGCGGATCGTGGAACGCGGCACCCACGCGGAGCTGCTGGCGTTGGACGGGCATTACGCCGACCTTTACCGGCAGTTCCGTGGCAAGGAGGAGGAATAACATGGAGCAGGAGCGGGGATGGATGAAGGCGGAAAGAGCGATGCCCTTTGCGATTCTGGGCTGCGGCGCCATCGCGGCCACGCATGCAAAGGCCATGGCCGCGTTGCCCGGCCACGCTCGGCTGGTGGCGTGCTGTGACACGATTCCCGAGCGCGCGGCAAAGCTCGCGGCGGAGTTCGGCTGCCGCGCGGCGGATTGGAAGTCCATTCTGGCGGGCCCGGAAGTGGAGGCGGTGAGCATCTGCACGCCGAGCGGCATGCACGCGGCGCAGGCGGCGGAGGCGATGCGCGCCGGAAAGCACGCCCTGGTCGAGAAACCGATGGACATCACCGTCGAGGCCTGCGACGCCGCGCTGGCCGCGGAACGGGAGACCGGGCGCAGGCTTGGAGTCATTTCCCAGCACCGGTTTGACCCGGCCAGCATCGCGGTTCGGCGGTTGCTGGACGAGGGGGCGCTCGGGCGGTTGTTCGGCGTCGAGGCGCGCGTGCCGTGGTTCCGGACGCAGGGGTACTACGACAGCGGCGACTGGCGCGGCACCTGGGCCATGGACGGCGGCGGCTGCCTGATGAACCAGGGTGTACACACGCTGGACTTGATGCTCTGGATGGCGGGCCCGGCCCGGCGGGTGTGGGCGCGCGCGGCGACCGCGGCCCACGAAAGGATCGAAGTCGAGGACCATCTGTGCGCGACGGTGGAGTTCGCGTCCGGCGCCATCGGCAACCTGCTGGCCTCCACCTCCTGTTATCCGGGCTACCCGGCCAGGCTGGAGATGCACGGCACCCAGGGAAGCGCGATTCTCGAAGGGGACGCGCTGCAGACGCTCGCCATCCAGGGCCGGGAAGTGGCGTATGGCGCCGCCCACGCCGACGCGGTGCATGTGGCAACAGGCGGCACGCGCGAGGCGAACACGCGGAGCGCGGAGGAATCCCTTGGGAACGCCTGGGTCTGGGGCGACGCGCACCGGTAACAGATCCGGTTTTTCGTGGTGTCGTGCCGGACCGGCGCCGCGCGTGGGGTTTACGGCGGGGCGGGCCGGCGCGCGGTGGAATTGATCCAGGCGATCTACCGCTCGGCGCGGACGGGCGAAGTCATCGCCTTGGGGTGAGCCGCCGCCGGCGGGGCCGGCGGCGCGCGCGTCCGGTCAGCGGGAACCGCGCGCGTCGGAATGCCAGTCCTCGGCGAACCACGCCGCGGCGCCGACCAGCAGCCACCACGCCAGGGGGATGACGATGACCGACAGGCCGAGGGTTGCGAAGGACATGAATACCGCGGCCGGAACGGCCATCAACGGCGTGAGCACAAGCAGCGACACGCCGGCCGCGATGTGATGTTTGTAGAGATGGCCGGCGCCGGGAAGGATGCTCAGCAGCGCGGCCGCCATGTCCCGCTCGTGGCGGGCCAGATGGGGGGGAAGGATTGCCATGGGTACTCACCTCCTTTCTGTCTGCCCAATTTCTTTCGAACAACGATACGCGGAATCCAGCGGTTGCGCCACCGGTTCTTTGGGGGGCTCCGGAGTTCCCGAATCCTTTCGATGCGGGATGACCACAAGACTCCGGCGCGCCCTCGGCCCGGTTTGTGGTGATCGGGGCGGGGTGGGTGGGTGGATTCCGGGTTGCGGGCCGCCGCGTCCCGTTCCGTTTACCGGTGTTCGTTGAGGAGGAGCACGAGCGCCTTCTGGGCGTGGAGGCGGTTCTCGGCCTGGGCGAAGATGGTGGCGGCGTTGGCCTCGAACACCGTGTCGGTGATCTCCATGCCGCGGTAGGCGGGCAGGCAGTGCATGACCAGCCGCCCTGGCCGGGCGCGGGCGACCAGCGCTTCGTTGATCTGGAACCCGGCGAAGGTTTTCAACCGCGCCTCTTTTTCGGATTCCTTGCCCATCGACACCCAAACGTCGGTGTACAGCACCTCCGCGCCGGTTGCCGCTTCTTCGGGCGAAGCGGTGACGGTGACGTTGCCGCCGTGGACCAGGGCGGGGGCGGGCTGGAAGCCCGGCGGCGCGGCGACGGCGAGATGGAACCCGAGCAGCCGCGCGGCATGGATCCAGGACGTGGCCACGTTGCAGGCGCCGTCGCCGATGAAGGCGACCTTCTTGCCGGCCACGGGCCCCAGGCTTTCCTCGATCGTCATGATGTCGGCCAGAATCTGGCAGGGGTGCTCGTCGTCGGTGAGGGCGTTGATTGTGGGAATGCCCGACGCCTGGGCGAACTCCGCCACGTCGCTGTGCGCGAACGTCCGGATCACCGCGCCATCCACCATCCGCCCGAGCACGCGCGCCATGTCCCGGATCGGTTCGCCGCGGCCCATCTGGGTGGCGTCGCCGGACAGGAAGATGGTCCGGGCGCCGAGTTCGCCGAGCCCGACCTCAAAGGAGACGCGGGTGCGCGTGGAGGATTTGCTGAAGATCAGCGCCCAGGTCTGGCCGCGAAGCGGGGAGTCGCCGACTTCCCCGCGCATGGCCTTGATCTCCCGCGCCCGCGCGAGGACCGCGCGCGTGCCGACGGCGGGCAGGTCGTTGATGGACAGGTAATGTTTCATGCTGGCGTCCCTCCTGGATTCAACCGGAACCTTGAAGCACGCGCGCGACGATGTCGCAAGCCTCGGCGGTCTCTGCGTCGGTGATGTTGAGCGGCGGCAGGAACCGCAGGGCGCGGGTCCCGGATGGAATGAGCAGCAGGCCCGCCTCGGCCAGTTGCCCGTTGGTTTCGAGCGCGTCGCGCGTGATCTCGATGGCGGCCATGCAGCCCAGGCCGCGCACGTCCCGGACCACGTCGGGGCGCCGCGCGGCGAGCACCGCGAGCCGGGACATGAGGTGTTCCCCCTGCCGGCGCGCGTTCTGCATGAGGCCCTCGCGCTCCACGGTGTCGAAGACCGCCAGCGCCGCCGCGCAAGCCAGGGGCGTGCCGCCGAAGGTCGTGCCGTGCGATCCGGGCTGGAACAGGCCGGCGTGCTTTTCGGCGATCCAGACCGCGCCGATGGGCACGCCGCCGCCCAACGACTTCGCCATGGCGATGCCGTCCGGCGCGAAAGCGCCGCCGCCCCCGGCGTCTTCCAGAATCCGCTGCCAGCTCTGAAAGCGCCCGGTCCGGAACATCCCGCACTGCACGGCGTCGATCAAAAGGAGCAGGCCCCGGCGGTCGCACAGATCCCGCAGCCCCAGCAGGAAGTCCGCGCGCGCGGGGACGATGCCGGATTCGCCCTGGATGCCCTCGGTGAGCACGGCGGCGGTTTCCGGCGTGATCGCGGCCTCGACGGCGGCGAGGTCGTTGAACGGTGCGTGCACAAAACCGGGGAGCGGCGGGCCGAACCGTTCGCGCACCTTTTCCTGGCCGGTGGCGTGGATGCCGGCGAGCGTGCGGCCATGGAAGGAATGGAGCATCGTCACGAGGCCAAAGCGCCCCGCGCCGTGGCCGTGCCGCCGGGCGAACTTGAAGAGCAGCTCGTTGGCCTCGGCGCCGCTGTTGCAGAAGAAAACGCGGCCCGGCGCGCCGGTGTGCGCCACGATCTTCTCCGCCAACAGCGCCTGGGGGAGCGTGTAATACAGGTTGGAGGTGTGGACCAGCTGATCGAGCTGCGCCAACATCGCCTCCCGGATCGCGGGGTGGGCGTGGCCGAGGGCGTTGACCGCGATGCCGCCGCCAAAATCCAGGTACCGCTTGCCATTGATGTCCCAGACCTCGGCCCCCTTGCCGCGCACGAACACGCGCGACCGGCGGTAGGTGTTCAGCACGAACCGGTCGTAAAGCGCGATCACCGATTGCTCGGCGGCCGTCGCCTGCGCGGCGCGGACCACCGGAGCGGGCGCCGCAAGGACTCCGGGAATGGCGGCTGTTTCTTTCAAGCGGGAACTCTACCGCATTGCCCCCGTGGCGACAACCCCGCAGTGGAACTCGGGGGCGGCGGTTGCCCGCCTGGACGGCAGCGGCCCGCCGGGCCGCGCGGGCTTCCTAGTTGTTCAGGTCCTGGAGGCTGAAGGACGCCTCACGGGCGACGCCAAGCTTCAGAATCGCGCCGGTGTCGGCGCGGATGTCCGCGGTGGCGGACCGGCCGCGCTCGTCGAAACAGTCCACGCGCCACATCGGAATCCCGGTGTCCTTGTCGCGGCGAAGTTCGTACGCGACCTGGTGGACGGCCACGGATTTCATGCGCGGACTGGCCCGCATGGCGGCGAACGCGGCGTCGGAATCGATCTTCAGCGTGTCCGGGGGGATGACCTCGATGGGCTTGTAGGAGGCGAGGCGGACGCGCTTGCCTTCGGTCACGCCCTCGTGGACCCCGGTGACGGTCCGTCCGGTGACGGTGACCCGTTTTCCGGCCTGGAGCGCCGAGGGATCGTAGAACCAGACGCGCCATTGGACGGGCTGGAGGCTGACCGTCGAGCGCTGCCCTTCCATGGCGAGGAGGGCGCCGCGGACGTTGGGATGAACACTTTCGGCGGCGATGGCCCTGGCTGCGAAGGCTGTGACGGGCGCGTCGTCGCCGGTGGGGGCGGGGTTTGCCTCCGTCCGGGACGCGGCGAAGGCGAGGGCGCAGGCGAATGCGGCGGCGGCAGATTTCACAAGAAACACCATAGGGAGTGGCGTCACGGCATCAAGGCCCTTCGCACCCCCATCAGCTCGAGGCCGGTGAGGAACAGCAGGACGTAAAGGACGCGCGCGAAACCGGCGGCGTGGAACCGGGAGTTCATCCAGATGCCGAGCAGTGTGCCGGCGATGACCGCCGGACTCATGAGGAGGGATTGGGCGAGTGTGCCGGCGTTGATGATGCCCTGCGCGAGGTAGGGAACCAGTTTCAGGGTGTTGAGGACGCCGAAATAGACGGTGTTCGTGCCCATGTAATGGGCCGGGCTGAG
>CAYSZK010000121.1:0-12450 GCA_964435495.1 uncultured Verrucomicrobiales bacterium | reverse complement strand
AATCAAACAACCCCATCCAATTCAGATCGTTACGGCCCGCAGGGAATCCGCCCTGGCCTCCGCGCCTCACCGCCGCACCGCTCCGCGCTCCCGCAGCTGTCCCCCGCGTAACAACGCCTCCCCAGCCTTGCGCTCCCAACCGCCCGCGGTAGCCTCTTCGCCATGGCGATCCTCAGGGAAATGCCGCCGTTGACGGTCGAAAATTACCGGCTTCTGCCGGAGACCGGCCCGCGCCATCAGTTGATCGAAGGAGACCTTTACATGGCCCCCGCCCCCAACCGCTACCACCAGGACATCTCCCGCAACCTCGAATACATTCTCCTCGACTATCTGGAGGAGCATCCGGTCGGAACCCTCTACGACGCGCCTTTCGACGTCTATCTCGACAACACCAACGTCTTCCAGCCCGACATCCTTGTCGTGTCCAACGCGCGCCGCCGCATCCTCACCGACGAAGGCGCCCAGGGCGCGCCCGATTTCGTCGTCGAAATCCTCTCGCCCAAAACCGCAAAACTCGACCTGGTCAACAAACGCCGCCAGTACGCCCGCCACGGTGTCGCCGAGCTTTGGATCATCGATCCCGCCGCAAAAACCATCGCCGTCCACAGGTTCGCCGAGAATCCCGACGCCCCCGTCGCCGTCGTCCACGAAGGCGAACCGATCCAGAGCCCCCTTTTCCCCGGACTCCAGATCGACACCAAACGCGTGTTCGCAAGGTGAGCGGCACGCGCGCCAAGATTGCAATTACGGGCATCTCCCGCCCTTGCGCTCCCAACCGCCCGCGGTAGCCTCTTCGCCATGGCGATCCTCAGGGAAATGCCGCCGTTGACGGTCGAAAATTACCGGCTTCTGCCGGAGACCGGCCCGCGCCATCAGTTGATCGAAGGAGACCTTTACATGGCCCCCGCCCCCAACCGCTACCACCAGGACATCTCCCGCAACCTCGAATACATTCTCCTCGACTATCTGGAGGAGCATCCGGTCGGAACCCTCTACGACGCGCCTTTCGACGTCTATCTCGACAACACCAACGTCTTCCAGCCCGACATCCTT
This sequence comes from uncultured Verrucomicrobiales bacterium, assembly GCA_964435495.1. Classification (GTDB taxonomy): domain Bacteria; phylum Verrucomicrobiota; class Verrucomicrobiia; order JADLBR01; family JAIBCM01; genus CAYSZK01. Next base: position 11,397 of record CAYSZK010000121.1, on the reverse strand, counting down.
GTCGTGTCCAACGCGCGCCGCCGCATCCTCACCGACGAAGGCGCCCAGGGCGCGCCCGATTTCGTCGTCGAAATCCTCTCGCCCAAAACCGCAAAACTCGACCTGGTCAACAAACGCCGCCAGTACGCCCGCCACGGTGTCGCCGAGCTTTGGATCATCGATCCCGCCGCAAAAACCATCGCCGTCCACAGGTTCGCCGAGAATCCCGACGCCCCCGTCGCCGTCGTCCACGAAGGCGAACCGATCCAGAGCCCCCTTTTCCCCGGACTCCAGATCGACACCAAACGCGTGTTTGCAAGGTGAGCGGAGGCGCCGTGAGGCGGCAGTTCCGGTTCCGTGCTACCCGGCCGACAGCGCCCCCGCAAGCTGCAGCAAACCGATTCCCGCAAGAACCACGCTCACGGCCATCGTGAACGCCCGCGCCGAAAACCGCCGCGACCACACGTGCGCCCACGCCGCCACCACGATGGCCGGGACCGCAAGAAGCCCCGCCCACGCCAACACCGGCCCGTCCACGGGCCGGGGTCCGAAATGGACGCTCACCACGCGCCACAAACTCGACGTGGCGAACAACAGCGCCAGCGTCGACCGCGCCATCCGCGGATCCGCCACGCGCGAATAGAGATAAATCACCAGGGGCGGACCGCCCGAGCAGGCCGCGCCCGAAATCATTCCGCTGGCCAATCCCATCGGCCCCGCCAACCACAACGGCGCGGGCCGGTGCAAATGCGGCCGCGCCAGGCCGTTCCATCCAAATCCGATCAGCACCACCCCGAACACCGCCTGAAACAAAGCCGACCCGCCGAAAGCCTCCAGAAACCGGTAGCCCAGCGGAACGCCCAGCAGCGTTCCCGGCGCCAAAAGGCAATACCCTTTCCAATCCACCCGGCCGGCCTCCCGGTCCATCGCCATCGTGGCGCACGCCACCACCAGCGACACCAGCGACACCACCACCGAAGCGCGTTCCATGCCCGGCACGAACAGCGACATCTGCGCCATCGCCAGAATGCCGAATCCAAACCCGGCAAACCCCTGGGTGAACGCCGCAAAGAGCACCGCCGCCACCACGCCCGCCGCCCGCCAATCCAAAAAATCAGGCATGACCCATCCCGCAAGAGCACCGCCTCAGGCGATCCGCGCGACCGCGCCCACCTCCCCCAGAACCGCGCGCTCTTCCTCCCCCCGCAACGCCGCCCGCAGCCGTTCCAACGGCTCGTCCATTGGCTCGTCGCTTAACCGGAAGGTCCGGTGATGCACCGGCAGCACCCGCTCGGCCCCCGCGTCGTTCGCCATCGCCACCGCCTCCTCCGGCGTGCAATGGCTCCGTATCCACGGGTCATACGCCCCTATCGGCATGATCGCCGCCTCGATCCGCCCATACCGCCGCAGCGCGCGGAACGCCCCCGTCTTCGCCGTGTCCCCTCCAAACACGATCCGCCGCCCCTCGCGCTCCAGCACATATCCGTTGTAACCCCGGTGCGTGTCCCCCCGCCAGCGTGCGCCCCAGTGGCTCACCTCGAACGCCGCCACCCACACCCCGCCGTGGCGCGTCCGCACCAACGTCTCCCCGCCCCAACCCAGTTCCGTCACGTCCCGAAACCGCGTTGTGGCAAACAAATCCCGCGTCGCCCGCGCCGTCACCACGCGCGCCCCGCCGCCCAGCCGCCGCAGCGTCGGCAAGTCCAGATGATCCATGTGCGCGTGGGAAATCAGGATCAAATCCAGCGGCGGCAATTCCTCCGGCCGCAGCCCTGCCGCCACCAATCGTTTCGGTCCAAAGGTCATCGGCCCCAGGCTCAAGCCCACCCGCGGAAGCAGCGCCGGGTCCGTGGCGATCCAAACACCGTAGAAATTGATCAACACCGTCGCGTGCCCCAGCCACGCCATCGTCACCGCGTTGTCGCTCCACGACGCCGGGTCGGGCCGGGCCGGCGCCGGTTCCGGCTCGTCCAGGGTCTGCCCGATCCATTCCCGGAAGAAAGCCGCGTCCCGCGAACGCGACAGGAGCGTCCATGCCGCCCCCGCCGCGCAGGCGCCGGCCCCGGCCGCTCCCGCCAGCGCCACCGCCCGCCGCCGCGTAATTCCAAGGCTCATGCCCGCAAACTTACGGCTTCCCCGCAAGGCCGCAACCACGGACGCGGCCTCCCGGCGCGGACGCTTCCGCCGCCCATCCGCTTGATCCTTCCGCCTATTTCGCGTAGATGTTCTTTCTTCATGCGCGTTGTCTTCATTGGCACCGGGGCCATCGGCGTCCCGGCGCTCGAACATCTTGCCTCCCTCGCCTCGCACACGGTCGCCGGCGTGGTCACGCAACCCGACCGCCCCGCCGGCCGCCAACAGAAGCCCCTCGCCTCCCCCGTCAAGGAGGCCGCCCTCAACCTGCATCTCCCCATTTACCAGCCTGAAACCGTCAACTCGCCCGCCGCCCTCGCCCAGCTCCGCTACCTCGCCGGCGACGCCTTCGTTGTCATCGCCTACGGCCAAATCCTTTCCCCCGCGGTCCTCTCCATGGCCCCGCGCGGTTGTATTAATGTCCACGCGTCGCTTCTCCCGAAGTACCGCGGGGCCAGCCCCATCCAGGCCGCCATCGCCAACGGCGAACGCTACTCCGGCCTGACCACCATGTTCATGGACGCGGGCCTGGACACCGGCGACATGATCCTCCAGGCCCGCACCGTCATCCGCCGCCACGACACAGCCGCCAAACTCCACGATCGCCTCGCCCAAATGGCCCCCGCCCTCCTCGAAAAAACCCTCGACCTCCTCGAAACGGGCGAAGCGCCCCGCTCACCCCAAGATCCCGCCGAAGCCTCCTACGCGAAAAAACTCCGCAAAGAAGACGGCCACATCGACTGGAACCTCTCCCAACGCGCCGTCGATTGCCACATCCGCGCCATGCTCCCCTGGCCGGGCGCCTTTTCCTGGATTCACACCGCCGGCGCGCCCAAAATGCTGAAGATTCATTCGACCATCCTCTCCAACCGCGCCTCCGGGCGTCCGGGCGAAGTCGTGCGCGTGGATGAACACGGAATCCTCGTCGCCGCCCGCGTCGGCGGCCTCCTCCTCCGCCAGGTGCAGCTCGAAGGCAAACGCGCCATGCGCGCCGCCGACTTCGCCCGCGGCTTCAACCTGCCCGCGGGCACCCGCCTGGAATGAAACCCGCCGCCCGGGTCACGGAACCCCAACGGGTTGCCGGGCGGCGCGGCGCAGGCGGTCATTGATGGACGCCCCAAGGCCACGCTCAGGCACAAGCTCGGCGAAAAGGACCGTGGCCGGGGAGCGGTCCAGACGCCGAAGGGCCGCGTAAAGGCGGCGCGCGGCGGTCTCAGGCGAACCGTCGGGCGCCAGGAGTTCCACCGGGCCTGAAAAGCCGCGAGGCGGATTGCGGAAGAGCAGGAGGGCGGCGCCGGGCGGCAGGGATCGGACGCCGCGCCGCCAGCCCGGATTGAGGAGCCGCAGCGGTTTGCGCGGGGCGTAGTGCCGGGCGAGCATGCCCGGGGCGTCGGGGTGGCGAAGGACGGTCCGAACGCGGAGCCGGACCGGGCAACGGGCGGCGCGCGCGATGGCGGAGGCGGGGACGGCGCCCTGGCGCAGGATTTCGACAAAACCGCGCCTGGGCCTGACGACGGTGGATTCGATGCCGTGGCGGCAGGGACCTCCGTCGAGGAGAAGGGGAGTGCGGGCGCCGAACTCGGCGCGGACGGCTGCGGCGTCCGTGGGGCTGATATGGCCGGAGCGGTTGGCGGAGGGCGCGGCGAGGGGAAGGGCGCAGGCTTCCAGGAGCCGGCGGGCAACAGGATGGGCGGGCATGCGGACGGCGACCGTGTCGAGGCCGGCGGTGACTTCGGGGGGAACCGCGGGAAGGCGGGGAAGGACGAGCGTGAGGGGTCCCGGCCAGAAACGGCTGGCGAGGCGCAGGGCGGCGGGGTTGTCCAGGCGGGCGATGGCGCGGGCCTGGCCGAGGGAGGCGACGTGGACGATGAGCGGGTTGAAGGCGGGGCGGCCTTTGAGGCGGAAAATGCGGCGGACAGCGGCGGGGTTGAGGGCGTTCGCGGCGAGGCCATAGACCGTTTCGGTGGGCATGACGACGAGGCCGCCGCGGCGGAGAACGGCGGCGGCGCGTTGGAGGGCGGCTGGGGAGGGGGCGGGCATCGGTGGCGGGGCATCCTGCTGGGAAGGGCGCCGGGAGCGCAAGCGGGAACGCGCGGAAAATTCCGTGTTGAACGTGATAGCCGGGCGTGCTTAGATGAAAACTCACGCGCGCGTGGCGGAACTGGCAGACGCGCTAGATTCAGGTTCTAGTGGGTAACACCGTGGAGGTTCGAGTCCTCTCGCGCGCACTTGTTCCTGTTGCGGAAGGCGTCTTTTCGGTTGTGGGTAACCATGAATGATTGCGCCCGGCCGCGAGTGCCCCCCGGGGTGAAGGGTGGCGCGCGTTATCAAATCACCGGCCCAAGCCGGGGCGAAGTTGGGGGTCGTCACGCCAGACTCGGCCAACGCCGTCACGCGCATCCTGGGCTTTGGGTGCCGCCTGGGCATGTCTCCCCTCCAAACCCACTCCGATGCCGGAAGCGCCAATATTCCGCGGAACTCTTTCCAAATCTGGATTCCACGCGAGCCTTGACGGGAATCTATTTCTTTTTAATCTGGAATCATGAAAACGACTTTTGATATTCCTGAGGATGCGCTCAAGGAAGTGATGAAGTTTACGGGGGCAAAGACCAAGCGGGAGGCGCTGGTGACGGCGGTGGAGCATTTCAACCGGCTCAAGCGGCTGGAAAAGCTGAATCAGCGCGTCCGGGGCCGCTTTCGCGCCTTCCTGACCCGCGAGGAACTCGAAGCGCGCCGCGCCGCCGACACCGTCCAGGGATGAAATTGGTCGATACTTCCAGTTGGGTGGAATACCTGCGCGGCGCGGACTCCGAAGCGGGGAACCGCGTGGAGGCCTTGGTCCTGTCCGGGGAGGCAGCGTGGTGCGACATGACGCTGGTGGAGTTGTGGCATGGAACTCGTGGTTCCGAGGAAAAGCGGGGACTGGCGGAAATGGAGAAGGAAATCACGAAACTGGCGGTGGATGGGCGTGTCTGGAAGCTGGCTTTTCGGTTGGCGGCGCGCTGCCGGGAAAAGGGGCTGACTGTGCCCAGCACGGATTTGGTCATTGCCGCTTGTGCCGTGGCCCATCGGGTGGACCTGGTACACTGTGATCGGCACTTTGACCGGATCCTTCCTTTGGCCGCCCCCTTGCGATGACAGAGCGGCGGGTTGCCGTGGCGATCTCGAATCGCTTGTCGGGGACCCCTGAGATTGTCATCCGGTTGGTGGGCACATTCTTGTTTGCCGGGAGGTCTGGTTTGTGGGAAATTCCCATTATGGAAAACATCACCACGCTCGACTCCCGCCGCCGGGGAATATTCCCGTCACCCTTCCAGCCCGGTGACTCTGTCGTCAAAGAGTATCAGGACAGCGAGCGGATCACTTTCCGGCTGGTCAAACCCGCGGATGTTCCCGAGGTGAAAACCCGGCGCAAGAGGGGATTTACCCTGCTGCAAGCCCCGGAAGTCCCGCAAGCCGAGATTGCCAGGGCTTTGCGCGCGGACCGTGACTCGCGATGACCGCCTATTGGGACTCCTCGGCCTTGGTGGAGGCCTGCCTGCATGACCTCGACGACTTTCGCGGACTGCGCCTGCCCGCGGAGATTCAGCCCCCACCAGAGGTCTGATCGGTTCTTGGCGGAATACCGGGCAGGACGCCGGACCCTGGCGCCAGCCATGGAGCGCATTTGATGAAAACTTAAATTCATTTTGCGGAAAAAACTTCTTGCGGGCATGCGTTGGGGTTGCTAGGAGAGCGCCGCATTTTTGAAGGAGGAGTTCGAATGAAGATTGCAGGCGGCATGGATACTTGGGTGGTGAAGCTGGGGAAGGCGGTGGCGATGCTGGTGTGCGCGGCGGCGTTTGGGCCGGGCTTGCGCGCGGGGGACGCGGCGGGCGCGGAGAAACGGCTGAAAGAGCTGGAAAAGATCATTGAGGACCAGGGCATCCATTTGGAGACGGCGAAGGTGGGGGTGCGCCTGGGCGGGTGGGTGGACGCGAGTTACAGCTACAACTTCAACGGGGGGGCGACGGACTCCGGGGTGAACGGAACGCCGGTCACGTCGCCCTTGGACGTGCTGGATTCGCAGGATTTTTCCGTGAACAGCGCGCGGCTGATTTTGGAAAAGCCGTTGCCGGAGGAGAACACGTGGGCGGCGGGGTTCAGCTTGGAGATCGTGTTTGGGGAGGACACCAAGATCGGGTTCGACAATGATCCGGGGCTGGAGCTGTTCGAGTTTGCGAACGTGTTCTTCCGCGTGCCGGTGGGCAACGGGCTGGACGTGACGGTGGGCAAATGGATGGCGCTGCTGGGGTACGAATACACGGACCGGGTCAAGAACGACAACTTCACCTACGGGGCCTTGACGTGGTTTCTGGAGCCGGGGACGCACACGGGCATTCTGTTCACGTATCCGATCAACGACCTGGTGACGGCGAATCTGGGCGTGGGCAACGGCTGGAACAACTCGGACACTGACTTCCTGGACAACAACGAAAACGGGGACGACGGGCCGTCGGATTGGGCGAAGGTGGTGACGGGGAGCCTGGAGATTGCGAATCCCGGCGGGAACGCGGAGTTGATTCTAGGGGCGGCGTATTCGCCGGAGGGGGAGGCGTATTACGGGAATGTGTCCAGCGGAACGATCGACGGGAGCGACACGGCCACGGAAAACGCGGGGTTGCTGGCGTTGAACGCCAACGGCGTCTGGACGCCGAAGTTTGGGAATGAGAAGCTGCAGTTGGGGTTCAACGCGGACATGGTGGCGTCGATGGACAACCTGCACCGGACCTCGGGGACGCCGCCGTATGACCGGGACGCGAATTCGGCGACGGCGTGGGGGCTGGGGCTGTACAGCCGGTACCAAGTGTCGGAGATCCTCTATCTGGCCGGGCGCGCGGAGTATTTGCACTCGGACGACGGGACGCTGGGAATTGTGGACGGGCTGGTGGCGGACGGCGGGGCGGCGTCGATCGACCGGAACGAAGTTTTCGTGAGCCACACGGATTTGTGGACGTACACCCTGACGGCGGGTTTTGATTTGGCGGAGGGGTTCCGGGTGCGGTTGGAGTATCGGTTGGACGCGATATCGAGCGACGGCGGGGGCGACGGCGAGGCCAACTTTTTTGACAACAACCAGTCCACGCAGCACGCCTTTTCGATTGACGCGTCGTACGCGTTTTGACGGATGAACCGGGCGGACGACATCCGAAAGGAACCGGGAGGGCGCGGCCGATGAAGCTGAGAGCCAAGACCGCGTTGCTGGTCGCGGGAACGTTTGCCGCGCTGGTCGCGGCGTTGTACTTCATTCTTGCGGAGACGTTCATCCGGAGTTTCAGCGAGCTGGAGCGGGCGCAGGCGGCGGAGGCAACCGAGCGGCTGCGGCGGGCGCTGGGGCAGCAGATGAGCGATTTGCAGACCTTTGCCGGGGACTGGGCAATTTGGAATGACTCCCTGGCGTACGTCCGGGGAACCAACGCGACGTTTCCGGAAGAGAACATCACGCAGGACGTTTTGGCGAATGCGCGGCTGGCGTTCATGGTTTTTGTTGGCAAGGATTGCGACGTGGTGGGGCGGTTTCCGCTCGAGGGTTTTGATATTCCGGCGGGCCTTCTTGAGATGATCCGTCCGGGCAGCGTGCTTGCGCCCCACGTGGGGGTGGGCGCGCCGCCATGGCCTGGCGGGGTTGCGCCGCGTATGGTCGGGATTTTGGATCTTGGGGAGGCGGGAATTTTCATCGTGGCGGCCAACGCCATGACGGACAGTTCTGCGTCGGAAGCGCCAGGCGGCACGTTCCTGGCGGCGCGGCGCGTGGGGCCGGACCTGGCGGACGAGCTTTCGGAACTGATGCGGCATCCGGTGGCGATTGAGGCGGTGAACTCGGGGCCGCGGAGCGCGGCGTCGCGGGGGGCGCAGCGTGCGCTGGGGGATGGAGAGGGCGTGCACCTGGAATTTTCCGGGGAGACGGAGATGGCGGGGTATTTTCTGGCGAAGGACATTTTTGGCAAGGCGGCGTTGGTGTTCCGGATGGCGATGCCGCGGGACGTGTACCAGAAGGGGCAGGCGACGAAGCGGCTGTTTCTGTACAGCCTGGCGGGCGCGGGAGCGGTGTCGCTGCTGGTGACGATCCTGCTGTTGGACGCGAGCGTGATCAACCGGCTGCGGCGGCTGAGTTTTGGGGCGCTGCAAATCGGGCGGTCGCGGGACTTTTCCGGGCGGGTGGAGCAGGAGGGGTCGGACGAGATCGCGGATTTGGGCGGATCGGTGAACTCGATGTTGGGCGCGTTGCAGCAGGCGGAGGGGAGCGTGCGGGCGGCGGGGGCGGAGATGGAACGGATTTTGAACGCGGTGACCGACGGCTTGTTCCTGTTGGACGCGAACCTTGTGATTGGGCCGCGCTATTCCAAATCGGCGGAATCGATCTTCATGCGGGCGGATCTTGGGGGGGCGCACTTTCTGAGGCTGATGGAGGCGGCGGTGACGCCGAAGACCCTGGCGGCGGCGGCGGATTACCTGGCGGTGTTGTTCGATCCGAACGTGAAGGAGAAACTGATCCAGACCCTCAATCCGCTGCACGAGGCGGAGTTCAACTTTCCGGGGGAGGGCGGGTTGTTCGAGACGAAATACCTGGATTTCCGGTTCCGGCGCGTGGTGGAGGCGGGAGCGATCACGGCGGTGATGGTGTCGGTGGCGGACATCACCAAGGCGGTGAAACTGGGGCGGGAGTTGGCGGAGGCGGAGGAGCGGACCAACCGGCAGTTGGACATGATGCTGAGCATCCTGCACGTGGACGTGGAGATTGTCCGGGACTTTCTGGCGGGGACGCGGGAGGAGCTGGCGATCATCGATTCGATCCTGCGGGAGCCGGTGCCGGAGGGCCTGGACGACCGGGCGATGTCGAACCATTACCGGGAGCGGCTGCGGCGGATCCAGCGGCTGATGCACGCGCTGAAGGGGAACGCGGGCCTGTTGAAACTCCGGTTTTTCGAGAATTCGGCGCACATGGTGGAGAACCGGCTGAAGAAACTGGCGGAGAAAGGCGCGATTGGGGGGCAGGATTTTCTGGGGATCACGCTGGAGCTGGCGGCGTTGCACGACCATCTCACCGAGGCCGAGGCGGTGATCGGGCGGTTGTTGGACGTGCGGGCGCCGCGGAGCGGTTCGGCGCCGGGGACGCAGGCGGGGTTGCATCCGATGGTGGCCTCGCTGGATTCGCTGGTGCGGGATTTGGCGGAGCGGACGGGGAAAATGGCGGCGCTGCACGCCGAGCATTTCGCCGCGGAGCAGATTCCGTTCCGGTTCCGGAAGGGGTCCGCGGATATTCTGGTGCAGTTGGCGCGCAACTCGTTGCGGCACGGCATCGAGGCGCCGGATTTGCGGCGGGAACGGTTGAAGCCGGAGGAGGGGCGGATCGACGTTTGGACGGGGGCGGACGACCGGCATTTTATTTTTGGGTTTCGGGATGATGGCGGGGGGCTGGATTCGGAGCGGATCCGGCAGGCGGCGGCGCGGCTTGGGATTGCGGCGATGGAGGACACCCAGGGGTGGAGCCGGGAGCAGGTATTGCAGTTGATTTTCCAGCCTGGGTTTACGACGGCGGAGGAGGCGACAACGGAGGGGGGCATGGGGGTCGGGCTCGATTTGGTGGCGGAGCGGGTGGCTTCCGTCCAGGGGATCATCCGGGTGGAATCGGAGCCGGAGCGTTTCTGCCAGTTTTGGATTTGGATACCGAGGGAGGCGGGGCCTGGCGCCCCCGCGGCATCCACCAACGGGGCCGGGACGGCCGCGGTGGCAGAGGCGGCAACCTTCAGCCCCGGCCCGGCGACAGCCCGAGTATGAAATTATTGATTGTGGACGATTCCAGCGTGGTGCGCCGTTCGATCCAGAGGCATCTGGACGACGGGCGGGTGAAGGAAGTGATCGAGGCCCGGAACGGGAGCGAAGCGGTGGACCTGTTTGCGCGGCACCGGCCGGAGTTGGTGACCATGGACATCACGATGCCGGAGATGGACGGCATCCAGGCGGTGGAGGAGATCGTGAAGATACGGCCCGACGTGCGGATTCTGATTGTGTCGGCGATGGCGGACAAGCACACGGCGATCCAGGCGGTGCGCAAGGGAGCGAAGGGATTCCTGCTCAAGCCGTTCAACGCGGCGGACCTGAACGCGGCGATTGACGAAATCCTGAAGGACGGCGAGTGAACGGGCCGGAGGGAACATGAGCGAGAACGAGATTCAGGCGTTTGTTGACATCACGGTCAACTATTTCAACCAGATCGGCGGGGAACCGGCGCGCGTGGAGCCGCCGTTCATCCTGGGGGAGCACGAATCGCCGATCCACGAGTTCACGGGGGTGATCGGCATTTCCGGTTCGCGGAAGGGCGCGATCTATTTCACGGCGACGGCGGAGTTGCTGGGGCGGGTGCTGGGGGCGCATGGCGAGCGGGAGGCGGCGCCGCCGATGCTGGCGGACATGGTGGGGGAGATCGCCAACACCATTTCGGGCAACGCCCGGTTTTACTTCGGGCACGAATTCATGATTTCGGTGCCGATTGTGCTGCTGGGCAAGCCCCACGAAATCCGGTTGCCGGAGAACATCCGGAGTTTTGTGGTCCCGATCTACTGGCAGGGGCACCGGGCGCATCTGATCGTCTGCCTGGAGCAGTGACCGCCAGGAATTTTGCGGCGGCGGTGGCCGCGGCGCGCCCATGCTGTTCGACAACAGCCCGGCAGAGGTGGACGCCATGGCGGGCCGGTTGCGCCACGCCGGCAATCTTCAAGGCGCCGTGGAAATCCACGGGATGGAGGTAGCGCACGGTCATTTCGGCGGTCACACCCGCAATGCCGCGCAAAAAGAGGGCGTGGACCATCGCGCTGTCCAGGAGCGTGGCCAGGATGCCGCCGTGAACGCGGTCGGGGTAGCTGCCGTAAAGGGTGGAGGGTTGCCAGAGGGCATGGACTGCACCCGCGGGGCCGGTAACGAAGTGAAGGCGCAGTCCGCATGGGCAGCGGGGGCCGCAGGCGAAACAGTCCGCATGGCGTTGTCCGGGCAGGTCAGGCGGTGGAGGGTTCATGGGACATGCACCGGGCGGGGGGCTTCGGAGGGGTTGGCGATGCGGAGGGCGTGGCCTTGGACGAGGGCGCGGGCGACCTTTTCGCGGGCGCGGCGGGTGATGCGGTCAAAGGTCTGGCGGGAAACGCCCATGCGCTTGGCGGCGTCGGCGTGGTAAAGTTTTTCGCAACCGGTGAGGCGGAGGGCTTCAAGTTCATCGGCGGCGAGGGGGATTTCGAGGAGATCGCGGAGGGG
>CAYSZK010000120.1:0-12501 GCA_964435495.1 uncultured Verrucomicrobiales bacterium | reverse complement strand
TCCGGGAAAATCAACGTGAACATAGTGCCCCTTATTTAAGCGCCATTCGGGACAGGCCTGCGTTTCGGTCGTTGCCCGGCGTGGGGGAGCCGTCACTTTTGGTGATCCGATCGGTACACCAAAAGTGACGGTTGCGTTAGCCCTTCGGAGAAGGATGGCGGCGCCTTGGAGCGGCGGCGCCCCCGCCGCCGTAACAGTGCGGTGCGCGAGAGGAAGGTTGGGGATGTAGAGGAAGACAAAAGAACGAGTGGCGGCCGCGAAACATTGGGACGGGTCTCCGGATCGGTCGTCGCCCGGCTTGGGGAAACCGTCACTTTTGATGCTCCGATCGGAACACCGAAAGTGACGGTTGCGTTTGCCCTCCGAGGGAGGATGGCGGCGCCATGGGAGCGGCGGCGCCCCCGCCGCCGTAAGAGCTAAGCAACTCCATAAGGGGGTTGCACGCGTGCGATGTCTTCCACCCTTTTGGCAATTTTTCCCCCAGGAAGCCAATGATCCGGGGTTCCGGCGGCTTCGGCGGGCGGGCCTCAGCGCCTGGCAACGAGGACGTGGCCGGTTCCCCAGCACAGCTTGGTCACGGAAAAAGTCCGGGAAGGCAGGGCGTCAAGGGTCCGCAGCAGCGATTCGACTTTCGGCGGGTGATCCTTCGGCCAGTTCGGCTGGGGCAGCATGTCGTCGAGAACCAGAATTCCCCCGGGCCGCAAGAGCCGCAGGGTGTGGGAAAAACCGGCGTACTTTCCCGGGATTGCGTCGGCGTAGATCAGATCGAACGCGGCGCCCGCGTGGTTTTCCAGAAAGGAAAGAGCGTCCGCGAGGATCAATCGCAGCCGCGTGTCGTGGCCCAGCGCGGTTCGGGCGATGTTCTGGAAGGCTTCGTTCACCTCGACCGAGACCAGCGTCGATGCGGCGTCCATGCCGTCAAGGAGCCAGGCGGCCGCCAGGCCCGTTCCGGTTCCAAGCTCCAGAAAGGCGCCGCCCGGTTTGGATGCGGCAAGCACCCGCAACAACGCCCCGGTTGGGGCGTCGGACGGCATCCCGAAGCCGATGGCCCGGCTTTCGCGCAGGACCGTTTCGTAATGCTCCGGGGGATTGGGAATCAGAGAGTCGTTCATGGGGATGCCGGCGTCCTCGCACCGGCCGGCCATGAGAGATCAGGCGAGGTCGAAACGGTCGAGGTTCATGACCTTGTTCCAGACCGCGATGAAATCGCGCACGAACTTCTCCTGGGAATCGGCGCAGGCATAGACCTCGGCCAGGGCCCGGAGCTCCGAGTTCGAGCCGAACACAAGATCCACGCGGGTGGCGGTCCATTTGGGCGCTCCCGTCGCGCGGTCCCGGCCCTCGAACACCGCGCCGTCCCCGGACACCGCCTTCCATTCGGTCCGCATGTCGAGCAGGTTGGTGAAGAAATCGTTGGTGAGGGTTTCGGGGCGCCGGGTGAAGACACCGTGCCGCGTCCGGCCGAAGTTTGTGTCCAGCACCCGCATGCCGCCAACCAGCACGGTCATCTCCGGCGGGGTGAGCGTCAGCAACTGCGCCTTGTCCACCAGCAGTTCCTCGGCGGAAACGGTGAACTTCGCCTTCTGGTAATTGCGGAAACCGTCCGCGGCCGGTTCGAGGACCGAGAAGGATTCCACGTCGGTCTGTTCCTGCGAGGCGTCCATGCGTCCCGGGGTGAACGGGACCGCCACGGTGAAGCCGGCGCTCTGGGCGGCCTTCTCCACGGCGGCGCAACCCGCCAAGACGATCAAATCCGCGAGGGATATCCGCTTGCCGCCGGATTGCGCGCGATTGAAGCCGTCCCGGATGGTTTCCAGGGCCTTCAGGACCTTGCCCAGCCGGGCGGGTTCGTTGCATTCCCAGTCCTTTTGCGGCGCAAGGCGGATGCGGGCGCCGTTCGCCCCGCCGCGCATGTCGGAACCGCGGAAGGTGGACGCGGACGCCCACGCGGCCCAAACGAGGTCGCTGACGGGCAGACCCGCGGCGAGAACCTTGTCCTTCAGGGCGGCGGCGTCCTGGTCCGTCACCAAAGGGTGATCGGGCTTGGGGATGGGATCCTGCCAGATCAATTCTTCCGCCGGCACTTCCGGGCCAAGATAGCGGGCGCGCGGCCCCATGTCGCGGTGGGTGAGCTTGAACCATGCCCGGGCGAACGCCTCCGCGAACTCGCCGGGATTCTTGTGGAAGCGCCTGGAAATTTTCTCGTAGGCGGGGTCCACCCGCAGGGCGATGTCCGTGGTCAACATGGCCGGCGCGTGCCGCTTCGACGGGTCGTGGGCGTCGGGCACGGTCTTGGCGCCCGCGCCGCCCTTGGGCGTCCACTGGTGCGCGCCGGCGGGGCTTTTCGTGAGCTCCCACTCGTACCCGAAAAGGTTCTCGAAGTAATTGTTGCTCCACTTCGTCGGGGTGGTGGTCCAGGTGACTTCGAGGCCACTGGTGATCGTGTCCCCGCCTTTGCCTGAACCGTGGGAGCTCTTCCAGCCGAGGCCCATTTCCTCAAGAGGCGCGGCTTCGGGTTCGCGGCCCACATGCGCGGCGTCGGCGGCGCCGTGGGTCTTGCCGAACGTGTGGCCGCCGGCGATCAGCGCGACGGTTTCCTCGTCGTTCATCGCCATGCGGGCGAAGGTCTCGCGGATGTCCCGCGCCGACGCGAGCGGGTCCGGTTTGCCGTTGGGGCCTTCCGGGTTCACATAAATCAGGCCCATCTGGACGGCGGCGAGCGGTTTTTCGAGGTCCCGGTCCCCGGAGTAGCGCTTGTCCCCGAGCCACTGGCTCTCGCCGCCCCAGTAGATGTCCTTTTCCGGCTCCCAGATGTCCGCGCGCCCGCCGGCGAATCCGAACGTTTTGAAGCCCATCGACTCCAGCGCGACGTTGCCAGCGAGGATCAGCAGGTCGGCCCACGAGATTCTCCGGCCATATTTTTGTTTGATCGGCCAGAGAAGCCTGCGCGCCTTGTCCAGGTTCGCGTTGTCGGGCCAGCTGTTAAGCGGCGCGAACCGCTGGCTGCCCGTGCCGCCGCCACCCCGTCCATCGCCCGTCCGGTACGTCCCGGCGCTGTGCCACGCCATGCGGATGAACAACGGTCCGTAGTGCCCGAAATCCGCCGGCCACCAATCCTGCGAATCGGTCATGAGCGCGTGGAGATCCTTTTTGAGCGCGGCGAAGTCCAGGCTCTTGAATTCCGCGGCGTAGTCGAAGCCCGGGCCCATCGGATCGGACTTGGAAGAGTGCTGGCGGAGAATGTCGAGGCGCAACTGGTTCGGCCACCACTCCTGGTTTGAGGCGCCACCGCCGGCTTTGTGATGGAACGGGCATTGGCTGGGTTCGGACATGGACGTGCTTCCTTGGTTTCTTGGGTGTGTAGCCGGGAATGAAGCACGGACCCGGCGCGCGGCAAGACGGAAATCGAAGGGGAACCGCGCGGGGGGCAGGGATTAGCGGAATTCATGCCGCGGGCGCCATCCCGGACGGCGCGGCTTGTTCACAAGTTATTCACAAGTTTTTCAGAAAGGCGTTTGACAGATTGGCGGGGCAGTGCTAACCACCCTGCAACTTCTTTCAGGAGGCCACATGAACAGTCTGGGACAGCACGTGTTGGTGCTGAACCGCCTGTGGCAGGCGGTGAACGTCTGTTCTGTCCGCAGAGCGTTCATGCTGCTCTATTCGGGCCATGCGCAGGTCGTGGCGGCGGACGGGTCGGGCTACCAGACCTTCAATTTCGGGCAGTGGCACGATTTTTCGCGGAGCTACGCCGGGGACGACGTGGTGGAGACCATCCGCTTCAAGATTCGGATTCCGAAGATCATCGTGCTGCTGTTTTACGACCGGTTCCCGAAAAAGGAGGTCAAGTTCACACGGCACAACATCTTTGAGCGGGACAAGAACACCTGCCAGTATTGCGGCGTGGCGTTCGACCGCAGCGAGCTGAATCTGGACCATGTGATCCCGCGGGACCGCGGGGGGCGGATGATCTGGGAAAACATCGTGTGTTCGTGCATTCCCTGCAACACCAAGAAGGGGAACCGCACGCCCGACGAGGCCGGCATGCACCTGGTCCGCAAGCCGAAGCGCCCGAAGTGGCGCCCGGCCCTGCACGTGACGTTCCATCGCCACGCCGACGAGTCGTGGCGGCATTTCCTCGACCTGGCGTACTGGAACGTCGAGCTGGGGGATTAAGCCGGACCCGCCTCGCGGCGGACCGAGCGGAGCCGTGCACCCATGGCGCCGCCGCGGTTCAGACGCCGTGGGCGATTCGTCCGGCCAGAAACGTCAGCCACATGAACCCGGCCACGGCAGGGGGCCGGGGATCGAGCTTCGCGAGGGGGCGCCCGCCCCAGGGGCACGCGGCGGCCAGGAGAAAGGCCACGATAAACCATGCGGCGTAGTTTTGGAGGGGCACGGCGGCGGCGTCCCACTGCCAATAGGCTTTGATGCGCCACGCGAAGGGTTCGAGTATCCAGTCGGTGGCGGCGGCCCAAACGGCGGTGGCGACGGCGAGGAGGAGCCGGGGACGGTCGCGCCAGACGAGGGCGGCGAGGTAGTGGCCGCTGCCGAGCACGGCCCACCAGGCGAGCGGGATGGTGAACGGAAGAACCCCGGCGACGCGCAGGCCCATGCGGTCGGAGTAGGTGTAGGGGCCGAAAGGCCAGCCGGTGAGCGCGCCGACGGTCTCGATGGTGGCGGAGCCGGCGCACACAATCGCGAAGGAGCATGCGGCGGCGGGCCAGCCGTCGCGGCGGGCCATGGCGAACAAGACGTTGGCGGCGGCGAGCGTCATGAACAGCGCGTCGGCGAACGCGAGCCACGGCGGCAGGGTGCGGCGGAACGCGGCCACGAGCACGCCGACCGAGGCCCAGACGATGAAGAAATTCCAGAGGATGTTTTCGAAGCGTTTCATGACGGTGTCTTGCCGAGATCGCGGAGGATGCGCCCGGCGACAATGCGCCCGCCGAGCAGGACCAGCGGGATGCCGCCGCCGGGGTGGGTGGCCCCGCCGACGAAATACAGATTGCGGATGCGCGGGTGGCGGAGGCTGGGGCGGAACAGCGCGGTTCGGAGGGAGTGGCTCGCCCAGCCGTAGAGGCTGCCGCGCCAGGCGTTGTCGCGGCGCGCGATGTCGGCGGGACCGAAAATCTCCCGGTGCACGATGGCGCCGGGACCCGGCGCGACGCCGAAACGCGCAAGGCGTTCGAGGACGATCTCTTCGTAGCCGTCCAGCCGGACAGCGGGATTGGGCGGGGCGTTAACGAGGAGGAACCAGTTTTCGCAGCCGGGCGGCGCGTCCTCCGGGTTGGCGCGGGAGGTCGCGGCCAGGTAGATGGTGGGCTCGGGCGGGAGGCGCTGTTCGTCGAAGATGGCGCGGAACTCGCCCGGGTACTCGCCGCTGAAAAAGATGTTGTGATGGGAAAGGCCGGGGAACGCGCCGCGGACGCCCAGGAGAAGGACGAGGCCGGAGCAGGACATTTCGGGCCGCTGGAGGCGCGCGGCGCGGGCGGGTTCGCGGAGCCACCGGGCGCTGGCGGTGATGGCGTCGCCGTTGCAGACCACCGCGTCCGCGCGGACCGCGGCGAGGTCGGTGATCTCACGCCCGAGCTCGAAGGCAACGCCGCACCGCAGGGCAAGCCGGTGGAGTTCCTCGGGGATGCGGGCGATGCCGCCCTTGGGGAACCAAGCGCCAAACTCGGCTTCCACAAACGGAATGATGGCGAACGTGGCCGGGGTTTTCCAGGGGGAGGAACCGTTGTAGGTGGCGAAGCGGTCGAAGATTTGGATGAGGCGCGGGTCGCGGAAGAAACGGCGGTTGAGGGCGGCGAGGGACTGGAACGTGGCCACCTTCGGCAGATGGCGGAGGGTGGGGAGTTTGGAGGGGCCGAAGGCGCGCCACCAGTCGCAGGGCGCGCGGGTCAGGTAGGCTTCGCCTGAAAGTTCGTGAATGCCGCGGGCGTGGCGAAGGTACGCGGTGACGTCCGGGCGTTTCCAAAAGCCGGCGTCTTCGTCGATGCGGGCGCCGCCGGTCCACGCGTAACGGCAGGCGGGCTCGACGCGCTGGAGTTCAAGGTGGTCCTCCATCCGTTCGCCGGCGGCGTCGAAGAGCGCGCGCAGGACGTGCGGCATGGTGATGAGCGAAGGGCCGGTGTCCCAGCGAAACCGGCCAAGCGGTGTGTCGGCGGCGCGTTCGGCGGCCTTGCCGCCGGGGCGCGCGTTCTTTTCGATGACGCGGACGCGCCATCCGGCCGTGGCGAGGTGGATGGCGGCGGAGAGGCCGCCAAGGCCGGCGCCGACGACGACCGCGTTTCGCATGAAGGATGTTTGGCACAGAATCGGGCGGTGCCAAGACAGGATGGAATTTCAGGCGGGCTTGCGTCGGGCGGGGAAATCGGGCAAGGCTGGCGTTGTCAATGGACTTCAAGCGCCGCGCCTACCGCTCCTGGATTCGTGTCGTGGACGACGCGACGTTTCTGGCGGTGAACCTGTTCCACCGCCGGCACGCGGGGCACGCAAGCACGGCGGAAGAAATCGAGGCGTATGCCGGGCGCTGGGCCGGGGCGGCGCCGGAGGCGTTTTTCGCGCCGGCGCGGCTGGCGTGGCCGCTGGACGGCGTGCCGACGGGGCCCGTGCGCTGCGCGGTGGCGTCGCCGGTGGCGACGGGATATCCGGAGAACGACAGGCTGGTGTTCGACCTGTTTCCGTGCGGGCGCGGCTGGGGACGGCCCGTGATGCTGTTGCTGCACGGGTTGATGTCGGTGAGCGACGTGGGATACCGCATGTGGGCGCGCAAAATCAACGCCCAGGGGTGGCACGCGGTGTTTGTGCATCTTCCCTACCATTACGAGCGGCGCCCGCGCGGGTATTGGAGCGGGGAACTGGCGGTGGGACCGGACGGCGTGCGGACGATCGAGGGGGCGCGCCAGGCCGTGGTGGAGGTGCGCAGCCTGATGGCGGCGTTGCGCGCGGCGGGCGCGGACGGGTTTGGAGTGTGGGGCATGAGCTACGGCGGATGGATAGGCGCGCTGACGGCGACGATGGAACGGGACCTGCGGTGCGCGCTGTTGTTGGAGCCGATTGTGGATTTCGAGCATGTGGTGTGGCGGTCGCCGGCGTCGGCGGCGTTGCGGCGGGAGATCACGGCGGCGGGCGTGGGGCTGGAGCAGGTGCGGATGCTCAACCGGTTTGTGTGCCCGGCCTCGCGGTCGCCGGCACTGGGGCCGGAGCGGGTGCACCTGTTTGCGGCGGAGTTCGACCGGGTGACCCCGCCGGCGGTGATCGCATCGTTCGCGCGCGCGTGGGCCTGCCCGAATTTCCACCGGATTCCGCAGGGGCATGTGGGCTACGCGCTGATGCGCTCGGCGTACGCGGCATTCGTGCGGGTGGCCTCCCAGAAGGGGCCGGGAGGATATTCTTGCTGACTCTCGAAGTTCTTGCGCCCAAGAGCCCGCGCGCGGGTGGCCAGAACCACCATGGCCAGGAGGCGCGCCAACCCGGCAGACCTGCAAAAGAGAATTATCCAGGAACTCACGCATATTGGAGAACCCGAAGAACAAGAGATGGCATGAAAACGATCCCCCTTGAGTCCAGCCGCGGTTTCCCGAGCGCAACGCGATTCGAATCGATTGCGCTTGCGGTTGTGGTTGTGGTTTTGCTGGCGGCACATCCGGGTGCGGTTGCGGGGGAAACGCAACGCCCGCCGAACGTGATCGTCATCCTCGCCGACGACCTGGGCTGGCAAGGCATCGGGAGCTATGGACTGGCCCTCGTCCCCACCCCGCGCATCGACAGCATCGGAAAGGAGGGCATCCGGTTCACCGACGGCTATGTCGCCGCCCCGCTGTGCAGCCCCAGCCGTGCCGGGTTGCTGACCGGACGCAGCCCGGCACGGCTCGGTCACGAGGCGAACAAGCCCGGCCACAACGCGGACCAGGGAGACAAGGCGATCGTCAATGCGTGGGAGGCGAAGATCAACGACGACGTGAAGGCCGCGGGCAGGGTCGTCACTGGATTGGACAGGAATGCGAAGACGATGGCCGACCGGTTGAAGGCCCTCGGCTGCACCACCGGCCTCATCGGGAAATGGCATCTCGGAGACGTGGAAGGCTACCTGCCCAACGACCGCGGCTTCGACTACTTCTGGGGTCACGCCTCGGGCGCCTACTCCTATCACGCGGATTCCATCACGGAAAATAGGGGCGAGGTGCCGATGAACGAGCATCTCACCGTGGCCGAGGGGAAGAAGTGCGCCGAGTTCATCGCGAGGAACAAGGAAATGCCGTTCTTCCTCTACGCGTCATTCTATGCGCCCCATAATGTGCTTTGGGCTTCCCCGGAGCAACTGGCCAGGTTTTCCAATATCCCGGAGGAGGGCAACCGACGCGTCCTCGCCGCCAACCTCGCCCTGCTCGACGAAGCCGTCGGGCGCATCCTCGACGCGCTCCGCGAGAACGGCCTCGATGAAAGGACGCTCGTTTTCTTCCTGAGTGACAACGGTCCACAGGGCAGGGCCATGTCGGCGGTCATGGGGAACGGCCTGCGTGGCGCGAAATTCGACACGGATGAAGGCGGCATCCGCGTTCCGTTCATGGCCCGTTGGAAAGGCCGCATCCCGGATGGGCGCGTTGTGTCGGAACCCGTGAGCGCGCTCGACATCCTGCCCACCGTCCTCGCTGCGGCTGGCGGCGCCGTCACGCCGGACATGAAACTCGACGGCGTCAACCTCCTCCCGCTCCTCGAGGGCAAGGTGGAAAGACTGCCCGCCCGCGATCTTTGCTGGCGCTACGGCGATCGCCGGGCCATCCGCAACGGCGACTGGAAGCTTTCCTGGAACGAGCGCTCCGACAAACCGGCTCTCTACCAGATCGCTTCCGACCCGAAGGAAACCAAGGATCAGGCCGCGTCACATCCGGAAATCGTCGAATCCCTTCAGAAGGCATGGAATGACTGGAACAAGGAAAACATCCCGTGCCCATGGCTTGCCCCGACCGCCGCCTGTGTTCGCGAGAAACCGACCGCCCCGCCGCCGGGATACGAAGGCAAACGGCCAGGACAGAACTCTAATGACGAATAGTATGAGAACATTCCCCGCCCGTCCTGCTGTCGTTCTGATTCACTTGGTGGTTTCTTCCATTGCCGGCGCAGCCGATCCATGGCCTGCCGTCACGGAATGTGGCGCACGCCAGGGTGTGGCCGTCGTGGTGGGCCAGCCCACGGCCTCATGGCTGGCCGACTTGACGCGCGATCGGCCCCTCTGCGTCCAGGTGCTGGTGCGCGACCCGGCCCGGGCCGCGGCCCTGCGCCGCGAGTTGCAGGCCGCCGGTCTGCATGGCCGGATCACCGTTGACGAGGCGCCGGCGGGACGCCTGCCTTACATCGACAACTTCGTGAACCTGCTGATCGTGGCCGATGATCCCAAGTTGCCCGCTGCTGAATACGAGCGTGTGTTGTGTCCGGGCGGCCGGTTACTGCCCGCCGGCGGCGTGGCGCTGAAACCCGTCACCAAGCCCTGGCCGGCCGACATCGATTCCTGGGGGCACATCATGCATGCGCCCGACGGCAATCCGGTGTCGCGGGACCGCCGCGCCGGCTTCCCGGCCTATGGACAATGGAACGCGGGCCCCGACTGGCCGCGGCATCACGACGCCGACGGCGGCACGACCTGCCTGCTGACCGACGCCGGGCGCATCTTTTCCCTGCGCGACGAAGCCCCGGCCTATTCGAGCTTCATCCCCAGCGATGGCTGGCTGGTCGCCCAGGATGCGTGGAATGGCGTCGAGCTGTGGCGGAAACCGATCGCCCCATGGCGTTTCGGCGGCAATCGCGAAACCTTTGCGACGCTAACCCGGCGTCTGGTGGTGGTGGGCGACCTTTTGTATGTGGTGATGGGGCTGGATGCGCCGGTCAGCGTCCTGGACGCCGCCACGGGCGCGCCGATCCGCACCCTGCCCGGCTCGGACCATGCCGGCGAGATCATCGTCACCCCCCAGGCCATTTATGTCAGTTGCGGCCTGGCCACGGAGGAGACCAACCTGAAGGCCAACGCGTTCTGGGTGCCCGCCGAACGCATGCTGAAAGCCTACGCGCCCGGCGATGGCCGCCTGCTGTGGGAGGTGCGCACCGGCATGTTCCCGCTTTCCCTGGCGGTTGGCGACGGCGGGGTTTTCTACCATGACACCGACCGCGTGGTCTGCCTCGACCCGGCCACCGGCAAGCGGCGATGGGGCGGCGACGACACCCCGTTCAAGAGCGTCATCCGCCATTCAGTCGCCCCCATCCTGGCGGTCAAGAACGGCCTGGTGCTGTACTCGATGAGCTCGGAATTCTCCAACATCAGCGACCGCTCGATGGGCAAGGGCTTGTTGCACGCCTATGATGCCGCAACCGGCGCCAAACGCTGGGTCATCGATCGTCCGTATGTTCACGGCGTTACATCGCCCCAGGATATCTTCGTCATCGGCGACCGCCTGTTCCTGTATTCACGCGAGCATGGCAGTGCCGGCGACTCCGGCATGAGGCTCCTGGTCCTGGACCTCGCGACCGGCGGCCAGAAGTTCAAGGAGGAGCACCGCCCCGATATCAGTCCGCACTTCTTCCACGCCCGCTGCCATCGCAACCGCGCCACCGAGTGCTACGTCATCACCGGCAACCACGGGTTTGAGCTGATCAACGTCGAGACCAAGAAATGGCAGGCCCAGTTCTGGCTTCGCGGCGGCTGTAATTTCGGGCTCATCCCGGCCAACGGCATGTTGTACACGCCGCCCGGCCCCTGCGTCTGTTTCTCGGATACCATGCTGCGCGGCACCTGGGCGGTGGCCCCGCGCGCCGCGTGGATGGACGATTTGGCCGTTGCGTCCGATGAGGGGCGGCTGGTCACCGGACCGGCCCTGGAACGTTTTTCAGGCTCCCCCGCCATGGCCGCCGGATGGCCCACCTTCCGCGCCAACGCCGCGCGCACCGGGCACGTGGACCAGCCGATCGCGGCCGCCCTTGCACCACGCTGGGAACTGGCCCTCGGCGGACGCCTGAGTGCTCCCGTCGCCGCCGACGGAAAAGTGTTCGTGTCGCAGATCGACGCCTGCCTGCTGCACGCGATCGACGCCGCCACCGGCAAATCCGTCTGGAACTTTCCCGCCGGCGGTCGCATCAATTCGCCGCCCACCATCATTCAGGCCGGGGCCAAGGCCCTGTGCGTGTTCGGCGCCAACGACGGCAGCATCTATGCCCTCGATGCCGCCGATGGCGCGCTGGCCTGGCGGTTCCGCGCCGCGCCACTGGCCTATCGCATGGGCGGGCACGACCGGATCGAATCGCTGTGGCCGGTGCATGGCAGCGTCCTGTTCGACCATGGCCGCATCAGCGCCGTCGCCGGACGGTCGATCCACCTGGCCGGCGGCATGCGCCTGGTGCAGCTCGATCCGCTTACCGGGCGCAAGCTGAACGAGACGATCCTCGACGCCAAGGATCCCAAGACCGGCAAACAGGTTGACTACGACACAAGACAGGAACCCGGCATGCCGGTGGGCATGCCCGACATCCTGTCCGGCGATGAAACGAACCTGTATATGCGCTCGCAATCGTTCGACCTCGACGGCAGGCCCAGGTTCTTCCGCAACCAGGTGCGCGACAACGACGGGCGCCTGGGCAAGGGATTGCTGGAAAAGATCATGGCCCAGCCCGAACGGCATATCTTCAGTTCGGTCGGATTCCTCGACGACTCGTGGTTCCACCGCAGCTATATGCTGTATGCCAACCTGGCCACCTACGCCTCGGGCGGGCACTGGGTCGCCGGACAGTCCTACCCATCGGGGAAGCTCCTGGTGCGCGACGGCCAGCATGTTTACAGCTACTCCACCAAGCCGGAAACCCGGCGCTGGATCACCAAGACCACTGACGAATTCCAGGTCATCCAGACCGATCTCAAGCCCCGTCTGGAAACGGTGTCCCTGGTGAACGATGATGGCCAGGCCCGGAGGAGCGCGGCCAAGCCGGAAAAGGCAGCCGCCAAGGACGGGAAGCGCGCCGACAGGACGCCCAAGACCGAACAGGCCACCTTCGTCTCCAACTGGGGATCCACTGTGCCGATCCTGGCGCGGGCGATGGCGAAGGTGGGCGACCGTCTGTTCGTCGCCGGCCCGCCCGACATCGGCGACAACGAGCCGGCCAAACAATACGAGAGCTGGCAGGGAAAACTGGGCGGCAGCCTGATGGCCCTGTCGCCCCGCGACGGCAAGATCGAAAGCACGCTCGAACTCGCCTCACCGCCGGTGTGGAACGGCATCGCCGTGGCCGAGGGCCGGGTCATCCTCGTCACCCTGGACGGGAAGGTCATGGGCCTGGCGCCGTAGGAATCCGTCCATGAAACCAACCGACACCTCCCGAGGAAGGTGAAGGCAAACGCCGGGCGCTGGGCCGGGGCGGCTGGCGTGGCCACTGGACGGTGTACCGGCGGGGCTTGAGCGCTGCGCGGGGGCGTCCTGCGGCGGCCAATGGGAAGGCGCGCGCCTTCGGGGCGGC
>CAYSZK010000119.1:0-12534 GCA_964435495.1 uncultured Verrucomicrobiales bacterium | reverse complement strand
CACCTCCGCGAAGACCGCCGCCACATCCAGGACGCCGACCTCCGCGCCATCAAGGAGCGGGGCGGGGTCTGTCCTGAATGGCACTGACTAAAGAGGCCTTGCCCCAAGGCCTTGCCCTAAAGGGGCAAACCATACCAGCCCAAGGCAACGCCCTGGGTGCCATGTGTTTATGCAACCACAGCCCTGTAGGGGCACCAAAGTGGCGGCATCCCAAAACCGCCGCTAAGGGCGAACTCGCAAGAACACCGTCCTCCAAACCCCACCACGCCAATTGGGCAAAAACCACGACACCAAATAATTTCGCAAAACCCTGCCCTGCGCCCTTTCTGTTTTGCATAGCCGCTCACAGCGCGACCCGGGGGCGCGCTGCCGACCCGCTGCCTGTCCTCAAACCACACGCACCCGCAAGTCCCGCAGCACCCTGAGTCCGCCGGCTTCGACGTAGCGCAACTTCCGCGCCCCGTCCTTCCGTTTGGCCCCAAACCGCCACCGCTCCCGCGCGAACACTTCGTTCACAAACCCCGCGCTCCCCAGCACCGCGCCGTCACAAAAATACCGCACCCGGCACCGCAACATCTCCGCCGCGCTCAACTTCCCCTTCTTTTCCAATACTTCCCGGATCCGCTCCCGCGGCACCCCGCGCCGCATCGGCCGCCCGTCCTCTCCGATCCCTCGGCTCTCCGCCCCGCAAAACACAAGCTGGCGATACCGATAAATCCCTTCCGTGAGCCAATCGCTCTCCTCTCCACCATCTGCCCCGGCCCTTTCCTTTTCCCTTTCCCTTCGGTCCTCCACCATCGCCACGATCCCTCGCGCCGCCAACTCGCCCCCGGCCACCGCTTCCGCGAACCCGCACCACCGATAATCCTTCGGATCCTCCACCAACCCCGCGCGCACAGGATTCAGGTCGATATAGGCCGCCATGGTTTGCAGCGCCTCGGCGCTGCCTTCCACCAACACACTCTTGAACCGCGACTCCCAGAGCGTGCCGGTGCGCTGATGCACCCGGTTGAACCACTGCGTGAACTCCTGCTTGAGTCCCTTCATGAAATAACTCACGTCCCACATCCGCGAAAACCAGCGTTGCCGGACCTCTTCCAGAGCTTCCGTGGCCCCGATTTCCGACAAATGCGCCAGCGCATACTTCACCCCGCCCAGCGTCATGGGATGGACCCCGCACCGTTGCAGGTGCGCGATCAAATCGGCGTCCGAGGGCATGACAGCGGGCCTTTGGGGGACCCGGACCAGGACATGGAAATGGTTGGACATGAGGCAGTAAGTCATCACTTGGACTTGGCAGAGCCGTTCGTGGTGGCGCATGAGTTCCTTGAACTTCTCCTTTTCGAGGTCGCCGAAGACGAAGTCCCGGTTCACCACCCGGGAGATGCAATGATAGAACGCCTCCTTTTCGGAGCTTGGAATCTTGAGCCGAGCCTTGCGCATGACGTCCAACTAGCGCCCATCCAGCCCCAGCGCAAGAACTTTTTTGACAGTAGGTCTGTCCCTTTGTATCCCGTTGCGGCGTCACAGACCGCGGTCATGTTCCAGTCATCGTAGAGATACTTCTCGTGCCGGGTCAAGGCCCAGCTTCCACTCCATTCAAACACCTTCTTCTCAATCCGCCACCCGCGATGGTCGTAGGCGAACTCCAACCGCTTATCCCCCGCCGCAGGCACCGTCGGCGTTACCTCAACGAGCTGGTTCTCGCCGTCCCATCACTGGCGTGACAGTTGGCCCATCTTTTTGCATTTTCACGCTCCTCAATGTCCTTCCTCCACTTATCCTGCTTCGCCGAACGGCACTTCACGGCCTTTTCCATCCGTGATGTTTATGCGCCCCGACCAAAATGCTCTTCGATTATGTTCATGACTTCTTTGATTATTTCATCCTCACTCGCGCATGATAACGGATCGAGGAGTCTCTGGAGAAATCCATCCCGAACAACGATTTGCTCGTCCGCCCGGAAACCGCCTTCCGCCTCGCCTGGAAATGATGGCGCCAAGGCATAAAACTCCAGTCGCCATGCTCGGGCCGAGTACGCTCCAGTCTCCCAATCGCGCTGAATCTCAATTCGGAAACGAACAGCGTCCGATGTTGTATCCGGCAAAACAATAGGCGCAAAATCCAAGGTTCGGACTGTTTCACAAATGATCTTTGCAGTTGACATTTTCATGCGTTCCTACTGTTTTTTGCAATTGTATGCGTGACAGTGGCGGGCGTAACATCCACGAAGGGATGCCCCTTGTGCGACATCACATGCAGCTTGAGACGCGACTTTCTCAGTTGGGCCATAACCAGACCCATGTGTTCTATCTGGACACGTAACCCCATTTTCTCGGCCCCAAGGTGTTATTTGACAATTACATTTGCACTCGCAACTCCATTTGTCTCCCTTTTTCCTTATCCTTGTCCGCGTTACGGTTTTCGTTTCCGTTTGGGCCTTGACACACGCACCGCACATCTCCGTGTATAACTGCCATAGCTCTTCGCGGTGGTCATACGCCTCGTAAATCAATACCGCTCCAGCAGCGACAAGAATCCATGGCCCGAGCGTCCAAGTGCCAGGGTTGAGAAGGAGCGGCGCACACTGCGCCAGATCCCCCAATCCGTCAAACAGATTTATGCTGTTGTTTGATCCAAATAGGTATAGGTTGAGCCCTCCTCTTTCGTCTATCGGATCCCTGCTCAGCCATCTGCCAGTCTTTGGGGAATAATACCGGTAGCCGTAATAGACCAGCCCGGTCTCCGAATCATGGAACTTGGTCGAGAAGCGGTAAGGGTTCCCGGAAGCGAGCGAGCCAGTCTGAAATACCACGTTCCCAAACGGGTCGTACTCGTAGTGGGCGACGCCGGTTCCGGCGGTATCCACCAACTCGCTGACGTTCCCGTTGGCGTCGTAAGAGTAGCTGAGGGGAGACTGACCGGCCACGGATGAGGAGACCAATCCCCCAACACCCCCGGCGCCTTGCAACGAGCCGCTCAGATCCAGCCCCCAGGTAAACGTCCTGGCCAGGGCGTTGCCCGTTGCGGCGTTATAGACCGCGGTCATGTTCCAGTCATCGTAGAGAAACTTCTCGTGCCGGGTCAAGGCCCAGCTTCCGCTCCATTCAAACACCCTCTTCTCAATCCGCCGCCCGCGATGGTCGTAGGCGAACTCCAACCGTTTATCCCCCGCCGCGGGCGCGGCCGGTTCCACGGCAACGAGTTGGTTCTCGCCGTTCCATGTGTAGGCCATGACCTTCCCGTCAGTCCGCCGCGCTGTCTCGACCAGATTGCCGTCGGCGTCGTGCACGGGCGCGAACGCGGGAAGGGCATCGGGATCGATGTTTAGGTATTGGTTCAGCGTGTTGGGAGTGTAGGCCGTGGCGCCGAACATGTCCTGGGAACTCAAGCGGTTGCCGATGGGATCGTACTCGTAGGCGGCGGCGCGCGCCGGATCGGCGCTGTTGCTCGACGACACCACCTCGCCCCGGACGTTGTAGCCGAAACTGTCGGTCGAGGCTTGGACGAAGGCCGTTCCGGTTTGCGCCCGGCTCTCCCGCTGGCCAAGCCGGTTGTAGGCGTAGGTGTATTTCGATAGGGACACGCCGCCGGCCTTGTTATCGACCACCGTCAGCGCGTCGCGATGGGGTTCGTAGATGAACGCCGCCGTGAGCCCGGACGCACTCGAAGAGCGGCTGGCCAGGAGATTGGAGTTGGTGGCGTAGGTGTAGGTGGTGGTGTCCCGGCCATCGTTGACGGAGGCCAATCGCCCGGCGCTGTCGTACCCGTAGATGACGGCGTAATCGCCATCGGGGTCGGCGGACGTGCCAATGGAGAAACCGCGATTGCGGCCCGGCACACTTGGATCGTATGCCCGTGTGAGCACCTTGTCCTGGCCGAAGAATCCGCTCACGGTTTCCGAGCGCAAGGTGAGATTGGTGTTGTAGGCGAAGGCGCGCCCACCGGCGGCGTCGGAGACGTTGCTTTCGCGGCCCAGCCGGTCGCGGACGATGGCGATGTCCGGCGTGGCGTCGGAGTAATCAGTCGAGACGAGGTCCACCGCGTTGTCGTAGCCGTAGGTGGTGGTGATGCCGCGCGCCCAAAGCCGTGTGAGCAGGCGTCCGGCGGCGGTGTAGGTGTAGGCGGGGCCCTGGCCGTCGTGGTAAACCTTGGCGGCGAGCCAGCCGCGGGCCGGGTCGTAATTCCAGGTGGTGACGCTGGGACCGGCCGCGCCGGCGGTGGTGAGCGTCTTCATGCGGCCCTGCGGGTCGTAGGTGTATTCCTGGGTGTAGGTCTGGCTGCCGCTGCTCTTTTTCAAGAGGTTGCCGCGCAGGTGGTATTCATTGGTGGTGACGCCGCCGTCGGGGAGGGTTTGGGTGAGGCGATTGCCCAGGGCGTCGTAGGTGTAGGCGGTGACCAGGTCGCCGCCGCCGGAGGGCGGGGCGGGCCGGGTTTCGCTGAGGAGTTCGTCGCGGTTGTTGTAGGCAAAGCTCGTCTGGCCGGTGCGTGCGTCGGTTTGGGAGGCGAGCCGCCCAAGGGGGTCGTAGGCGTAGATGGTGGACGTGACCACGGCGCCGGCGCTGTTTTTTGTCTGGCTTTCGGTGAGGCGGCCATTGGCGTGGCGTTCGACGGTTTGGGCGCCGTCGGGGCGCGTGGTGGTGGTGGTCCATTCGCCTGGGGCCAGGCCCGTGCCCTGTTCGTAGAAGAGAGAGGCGGTGTGGGTAACGGCGCCGGCGGCGTCGGTTTGCCAGGCGCGATTGCCGTGGCCGTCCTGCTCGACGATGGAGGCGGTGGTGGGCGTGTCCTGGTTGTCGGCGGCCCAGACTTGGGTGGTGGTGCGGCGCACAACGGTTCCGTTTTTGTTACGAACATCGCGCAGGGTGCGGGTGACGCGGTCCGGGCCGGCGAAATCGATCAGGCCGTCGCGGTCCATGTCGATGGCGGAGGTTTCGCGTTCGCCCTGGCCATTGTAGGCATGGAGAGTGGTGACACCGTCCGGGTCGGTCTCCCGCACCAGTTGGCCCAAGGCATTGTAGGAGGACTCGGCGGCGGCGGCGTCCGGGTATTCGACACGGGCCCGGCGGGAAACCATATCCGTGAGGGTGCGGGTCCATTCGGTTTCCGAGCCGCCTTCGCCGATCTTGATTTCCTTGGTCCATCGGCCGGAGGCGTGCGTGCCATATTCGTAGCGCATGGGGGCCACGGCGGAGCCGCTGATTTCGCGGGTTTGGCCGTCGGCATAGATGGTCTCAACGCGGGTGCCGCTACCCCCGGCGGTCGGCGGCAGGGTGGCGGTGGTGGCGGCGCCGCCGCCAGTGGGATAGCTATAGCTGTACGAGGTCTGGTTATCCATCGCGTCCCAAGTGGCGATGAGGCGCCCGGCCTGGTCATATTCCTGGCGCTCGATTCGTACCTCGGCGGTTCCGTTGCCGGCGCGGAAGCGTTCGATCTCGCGGTCCGCGGCGTCGTGGACGATACGGATGCCCACGCCCAACTGGCTGACGCTGGTGCGGCGGCCCAGGGCATCGTAATCGTGGAGCGTGGTGACACCGCGCCGGTCTGTTTCCGACTCGATCAGGTGGTCCGATCCGCCGCAACTGGAGCAACCTTCGCCGTCGCGGTAGGCGACCGCGCGGGAGGTTCCGTCGGAGTAGGCGAACAACGTCGGCCGTCCCCGGTCATCGACGGCCATGGCCTGCCAGCCGGCGAGAAGCAGCCCGGAGGCAATGTCGATTGTCTGCTCGGCGATTTGTTCGCCGGCGGCGTTGCGCACGGTAACGGTTCGGGCGCCGTCCACGATGGCGGTTTTGGCGGCGTTTGGCTGGCCGCTGTCTTCGGTGGTGGTTTCCTCTCCGGCGTTGAGGCTGTAGGAGTAGAAGGCCATCGTGCCGTCTGGGCGCCGGACCCATTTGCGTTTGCCGCGGAGAAGCTCGACGGGATGGTTGGATTGGTAGTGGCGGGTTATGGTCGCCAGGTTGGAGGGGGCGTTCCATGCGGCGCCCGATTCCGTTGCCTGGATCGTGTGGATTTCAAATTCGGCGCCCTGTTCGATGACGGCCCGGTAACGGCGCTCGATTTCCTGGCCGGCCACGGTTACCAGCACGGTTTTTTGCGGAACGGCCTCGCTGTACGAGGTGGTTTCGACGCGGGCGGAGGCCTCAATGCCGAAGGGGCTGTTGAGATGCGAACTGGCCAGCTTGACGAGGTTGCCCTTGTCGTCGTAGTCACGGGTTTCCCAGTATCCATCGTAACGTTGCATGCCGGCGACGCGGCCAAAGCCGTTGGGCAAGGGATCGCCCGGCACGCCGGTCCCTTCGTGGTAGGTCCATGTGGTGGTGAGGGCGGCGCCCTGGGGATCGAGCGTTTCGCGCACCTTGGCGAAACCGAACGCGAGTTTTTCGTAGGTTTCCTCCTTGGCCGAGGCGATGTTGTCCTGGGCATCGCGCAAGGTGGTGGTTTCGGTGTAACTGAGGCGGTCCTGGCTCCATACCCGCTGGCGGCGCTCGGTTTTGAGCCCGTTGCCCGTGGTGAGTTCGAAGTAGTTGACCCGTTCGGAGAGCAGGTCCCGCTGCCAGTTATACTCGGCAACCGTGCTGGCCGCGCCTTGTTCGGTGGTGAGAATCAGGCGGCTGAAACTCACGTCGTAGGCGTTGCCCGCGGTGAAACCGGAATCGGCTTGAAAAGCGGTGCCGTCGGCGGCGGTGAAGGCCGGCCCGCCGCAGTTGACCGCCGCGAGCACGCCGCCCGAACCGTCAATCTGGCCGCCGGAGAAATTGTGGTCGGCCGCGAAAACCACGCCGGCGGCGTTGGTGTGGGCGGGTCCGCCGGCGTTGACCGCGTCGATCAAGGCCAAGACTTCGACTGGGTTGAGGGGGTCGGTGGCGTCGATGGTGACGCGCTCGACTTTGAGCGCCGCGAGTTTGGCGGCCTTGCGCGTGCCGGCAAACTCAATGTTCAGCGTCCCGTCATCCACCGCCGCGTCGTGGGTCCAAACCAGGGCGGTGTTGGCGCCGCCGGCCTGGGCGGCGATGTCCAATTCATCCCAAACCACCGAGCCTTCGATACTCACGTCAAAGGCGCGCGACCCGGGAGCGGCGAAATAGCGATCGGCGAAATAGAGCGTGACGCGGTAGTTGCCTGGGGCGAGCCCGGGAAGGGAGTAGGCGAAATCCCCCCAGCGCTCGGAACGATAGAGCAAGTCGTCGTCGGTGCCGGCGATCTCCAGGTCCGGGGCGGGTTTGCGGAGGCGGTAGGCGGACAGGAGCCCGCCGCGTCCGGCGTCTTCGATGCCGGGCGCGCCGAGGAGGTGGAGGTTGATCTCGCCATCGGCCACGGTGACGCCGAAGGCGCGGTCGTGGGCTGTGAGGGCGCCGGCCTGGGCCACCAAATCCAGCCCGGCAAGGAGTTCCTGGCCCTCGGCCTCGACGGTGATGGCGCGCAGGCCGGGTTGCTCGAGATAAATCTCGGCGAAATGGAGGTCCAGGAGGTAATCGCCTGGCGGCAGCTCGTTGCGATACCAAAAGGCGCCGATGCGGGCGCTCTGGTAGAGGAGATCGTCGTTGGTGCCGAGGATGTCGGGGCCACCCGGGTTTTCCACGCGCTCGATTTTGAAAGGATCGCCGACGGGCTGATAGAGGCCCTGGCCGTCTTTGGACCCTTTGTTGTCGGCGGGGAAGTAGCGCATCTCGTAACTTTTGTCGTCGAGGGTCACAATATCGACCAGGGTGTCGTCAGTTAGTGTCTGGCGAATAACACCAGGCTTGAAAGGGTCGAAAATCCGCTCGACGCCGTCGCTGGCCGTGAGGATCAGCCCGGCGGGCGTGGCGAGTTTGGGGTCGGGGGGAAAGTCTTTGGTCGATTCGAGCAAGAGGCGCCCGCCGCCCTCGCCATTCTCGGTGTTGCCAACGCCAGAGAACGCGCGAACGCTGCCCATGCTTGCGCCCGACCCTGAGCCCCCGCCGCCCGCCGAAATCTTGATCGCGCGGCTGTCGCTGTAGGTGGAATCGCCGGTGCCGGTGACCGTCAGCGAGTATTCGCAAACGCCGTCCTTGGAATAGTTGAGGGTTGCGCTCGTGCTGCTGGCGTCGCCGGAATGGCCACCGGGGGAAATGGTCCATTGCACCGTGCCTGGCGCGGCGCCACCCTCGATGGAGATCGTGAAACTGTAGCTGGCCGATCCGTTGTTGCCTTGGGCCGTGCTGGGGGCATCCAGCGTGGCGGTCGAGTACGTGTTTTTGTCCTTCAAATCAGGGTTGTGATTATAGGCGTGCGCGGCGAGGGGCGCGGCGGCGGCGAGCAGCGCGGCCAAGGCGGGGCGCGGAAGCGACCGCCAGAGGGATGGACTGCGCATGGGGGCGTAAGCGTTCGGATTGGAGTATTTCATGGGAGGTCTCGTGTTGCGGTTGTGGGATTGTTGGGGTTGGAAGGACGGGGAACTTGTTGGACGGCGGACTCGCCCAGGGTGGCCAGGGCTTCGCGGGCCGGCAGGCGCAGGCGGACGTCGGGGCCGTGGCTCAGATCGCGCAAGAGCGCTTCGGCCCCAGCCGTTTCACGGCCCAGCCGGCCCAGGGCGGCAAGGGCGGAGATGCGCAAGGGAAAGGAGTATTTGGCGGAGGCGGCGATGTCGTGGGCCAATGTGGCGGCCTCGGCGACATCCATTTCAGCGCAGACCTGAAGCGCCGTCATCCGGTTGCCGTCGGCGGCGGATGGATTGCGGGCCAACTCGAGGGCCGCTTGCCGGAGACGCGCGGCGTCGTCCCGGTCCAAGGCGCCGTCGCGCGACTGTGCCCAGAGATGCAGCAAGGCGGTTCCGGAATCGATGCCGGCGGGGTTCTTGGTTTTGGTCCAGATATCCCCCGCCACAGGGGCGTGTGTGGACGCGGCATGGGCACTGGTTATGGCGAGGCGCTGTTGGAGGGCGTAATTGCGGATGAGTGGATCAGGTTCGGTGGCGTCGATCCTGGCGAGGGCCGCCAGGATCGCGGCGGACGCGACGGCCGGCTGGCTGGCGCGCAGGAGATTGACCAGGTCATTCTTGAATGTGGCCAGGGATCGGACCGGGATCGGGATTTCCCCGGAGGGTTTGGCAAGAAAGTGAAGCGCGCGCTGGACATCCGCCGGTGCGAGCGGAGTGGGCAGCGCTTCGAGATGGCAGGCCCGCTGCCTGGAGTCCATGGCGGGCGCCCGCTCGAGTATTTCCGCCAGGCTCAATCGCATGTGCTCCAAGGGCCGGCCCGTGGCCGGATCGCGGGCGGCGAGCACCGGCCGGGGATTGCCGCGGGCGGTCACGGTGGTGGAGGGCGCGCCGTGGTCCGTGCGGGAGGGCGGGGCTTTGGAACAGCAGACGACGCATGCCGCAGCCAGGCAGAGCGGCACGAGGCGGGCGCGGGCCCGAACACGCGGCCGGCGCCTGCCGGTTTTCAAAGTGCTGGTGGAGTTTGATTTCATGGCGGGTTTGGGTTGGTTTCGCGGGCCGACGGGCGTTTCAATACCGTCCCAGCAACCGGTCTCCTTGATAGACTTTGATGTCATGGCAGGCCGAGTGCATGGCATCCGCGGTGCTGATGAACCGGATTTGGACGCGGCCGAATTCGTCGAAGTCCGCGGCGGTAAAGGTCTTGGTGATCGTGCCGTCCTCGAACACCACTCCCGCGACGACCAGATCGACCAGCACGCGGATATCCGCGGGCACATCGCTGAGGATCAGCGGAATGCCCACCAAGACGCTGCCATCGGCGTAGCGCTCCAGCACATCGATGCTGGTTTGGGCGTTGCTGGAAACGCGGATGCCTTGGACGAAGGTTTGGGCGGCGACGGGGCCGTTTGGAGCGACGCGGGCTATGACCGGGCTCAGGCCTTGGTTATGGGTTCTCAAGGTTTGGATGCGGGTGCCCTTTTTCCCGGACGGGGTCACGAACCAGTTCATTCCGCCGAACTCGACTCCTTCGGGCGCCTCGTGCGCCAAGCCCCAGTTGAGGTCTGGATTATCCCAGCCGCGGTTCACACCCAGCCCCGCGGCCGGAATGCCGTTGAAGGCGGCGTCCACGGCCTCGACCTGAACCGTCTTGCGCGTGGCGCCAACGAGGGTCGTGAATTTGTAAACGCCTTCCTCGGCAAACGCATGGACGACAGGCGCCACGCATGGGACGAGGGCGAACGCGGCGCTCTGGCCCGAGGGCGACACGATAGTGAGATTCACCGGATTGGGGCCGGACGCTACGAGCCGGATGCGGTCGCCCACGCGAACCTTGGCCAGGCCAAGATTGAGCGCGTCGGTTTCGGCCCAGACGGCTTCGGCGCGTTCGGTGCGTCCGCCGTTTTCGAACCGGGCCACGATTTCCATGGCGGTCTGGCCTTCAGGGAATCCGGCGTTGGCAAACCAGCCATCGCCCGGCGCGGCAACCGGCTGGAGAGCCTGGCCACCGGCGGTTACGGCGAGCATCTCCAGATAACGCGCGGTGCCTTCCAGGCAGACCGGCGAGACGGGGCTTTCGATGCGCCCGCCGTCGTCGGACCCTTCGGGCGCGGCCACTTCCAGGCCGTTCAGACGGTCCAGGCGCGAATCGATCCAGTCCTGGATTCCGTTGCCGTTTTCATCCGGGCCGTTGATGCGCTGGACCGAAAGGCTTTCGATGCGGATGCGCCGGTGGCTGAGGGTATTGTCCAGAAAAAGCCTGGCGGTGTGTTGGCCGGCGGCCAGCCAGGGCGTCACCACCCTGAGCGAAACGGGCGAGCCATCCTCGGGCAGAACGAGGACAGCGCGATCCAGGAACTGGCCATCCAAGGATACTTCGACGCGGAAGGTCGGGTCGGGCGTGTTATTGTGGGCCGAGGAGACGGTCCATTCCAGGAGATAGACGCCAGCGTCCGCGGCGGCGAAGGCGCCGTCGGCCGAACCGCGCACCGTGTGCGACACCAAGCCCCGCGCGTCTGGGTTCCACTGTCCGAAGGTGGCCTGAAAGGCGGTTCCGGCCAGGCGGGCGATCTCGGCTTGCGCGCCAAGATCGGCCACCAGCGGGTTGCTGAACAGGATTTGGGACTCATCGAAATCGCTGAAGCCGTCCCCATCGGTGTCCACGAGATCGGGCCGCGTGCCCAAACCGTGCTCGACGTGGTCGAAGAGGCCGTCGTTATCGCCATCGACGAGCAATTCGACCGAGGAGAACCGTGAGCCGGCGATGTGATGGGGCAGCCCGGCGTAATGGGCCAGGCCCACCAGATAAGGTTCCGCCAGCGGCAGTTCTTCCGAGTAGAAAAGGTCCCAGGAGATTTTGTCCTGGGAAACGTAAGCGGTGAACCGTCCGCCCTGGCGTCGGAGCTTCAGCCACCATTTTTTCGGCATGGTGAGGAACGGCGCGTCGGCTCTGCCCGTTTCGCTGGGCCGGCCCGCGACTGTCCGCATCTGGACATGGCAAGTTCCCGAGGGCGAAGCCATGAGCGCGAAAAACGGCGCCTCCGGCGCCGTCCCCGCCCGCGCAATCAAGCCGGCGGCGGACAAGGCGGTCGAATGCCCGGGCCCGACAGGCGGCAGCGGCTGGACATGGCCTGGGAACTCCACCGCGGCGGTGAGCTCGAAGCCGCCGGAAATCTCGCGGGCCAGAAGATCCAGGCTGTCGGTCTGGCCTTCCTCCACGCCCCACCCCAACCCTTGCGATGCGGTTTGCAATACCCCGTTGGTGTCCAAGCCCGCAAAGGGGCGGCGCGGGGCCGGCTCATTTGGCGCGTCGATCAGCGAATGCATCGCCCACGGATCAGGCGGCAGGAACACCATGTCGTTGGCCAGCGGCGAGCCGCCCAAGGCCCAATCGGCGCCGTCGAAGACCGCGTCGCTGTCGCTGGTTGGATTGTTTGGATCGCTGCCGGCCCGCATCTCGAGGCTGGCGGCCAGACCGTCCTGATCGGCGTCGGACATCGCGTCATCCCCCGCCGCCGGGTCCAGGCCAAACCCGGCCTCAATTGCGTCCGGGATGCCGTCGTCGTCGCCGTCGGCCGCGCTGGGGAAAAAGGAAAGGAGATGCTCCTGGCCGATCACCGCGCGCGGCTGGCCCGGAATCTCCCACGCCACCGTCAAGTGATCGTCGCCGGCGCCCTCTTTGTGGATCACCTCGAGATAATAGATTCCACCCGCCTCCAGGCGGATCGGTTCGGACTTTTGCGAAGGCTGCTTGTCGAACTGACCGCGGTCGGTGAACCCGGAGACGGAAGCGATCAGCCGCTTGTTGGCCGGATCGTGATCGGTGCTCAGGTACAGATGCGAGGAGTCGTCCGAGCTGACCCAGAACGTGTAGCCGCCCGTGACGGGCGGCAGCAAGGATGCCCAGAAGTCTGTCCCTTTGTAGTTTGTCCCTTTGTAGTTCCCTTGTGTTTCCTTTGCGGTTTAAGCCGGACGTTCCTCCAAAATCCGGGGTGCAGCTATTCTTCTCGCCTCCGCCCTGGACCCGCGCAATAGTGAGGCATGCACGGATTGTTTTCTCCCGCCCTGGCGCATGGCGGCCGCCACGCCCCCGCTCCCGCCCGCTGACCCCCACCCGCACCAAGCCCATGCCCCTCCTG
>CAYSZK010000118.1:8892-12849 GCA_964435495.1 uncultured Verrucomicrobiales bacterium | reverse complement strand
GCATGAGCGATGGCGCGGTCACGATCCGGGACGTGGCGCGAGAGGCGCGCGTCTCCGTGGGGACGGCTTCAATGGCGCTGGCGGGCCACGGCGCCGTGAAGGAACAAACCCGGGCGCTTGTCCGCGACGCCGCGCGGCGTCTCGACTACCACCGCTGCGTGGCGGCCGCGACTCTTGCGTCCCGCTCCCACCGGCGTGCGGGCGCGGTGGACCATGCCCCGGTCGCTTATCTCTACTGGATGCCGGAAGGCTGGCATCCGGAAAAGCATTACGAGATCGGGATTGAGGCGGCGCGAAAACGCCTGGATGAACTCGGCTACGGGTTCATCGGGCACAACTTGGCGGCCGAGGCCGATCCCGCGGCCCTGGCGAGGGTCCTTTACTCGCGCGGCGCCCGCGGGGCGATCCTCGGGGCTGTGCATGGACCTGTCATGGACTGCGGTTTCGACTGGACGCTCTTCCCGGTTGTTGCGTGCGAACGCTTTTCGCGGCTCTGGCACGGGCATGTGGTCCGCGCGGCCCACCAAACCATGGCGGGCTTCCTTGCGGGCCGCTTTCTCGAAATGGGCTGCCGGAGGATCGCCTACTGCGCCGGAACCCACCGACCGCCCAGGGAAGATGACCTTGCCGCGAGCGGCGGGGCGTGGAGCGCCGTTCAATATTCGCAAGCCCGGGTTTCCTTCCATCTCTTTCCGGGAACGATCAAGGAGATCGAAGCCAAAAAGCGGTTTGTTCGCCGGATACGCCCGGATGCTGTTATCGGGTTTTCCGCGGGGGACGCCGTGTTGGCGGAGGCCTGCGGGCTGCCGGCATCGCGCTTCGCGTGCCTGCGCCTGGCTCCGGGCGCCGAGGTGGGTCAAGGCCCGGCGGGTTTTGTCGAACCCTACGAGGAGCTTGCGGGGCACGCTGTGGATTTGCTCGACCAGCAAATCCGGTTCCGGCGGCCCAGCGTCGTGGCTTGCCCCGTCCAGATCGTGGTCCGGCCGCGGTTCCATCCCGGCCCGGCGCGCGAATCAGCCGGCTGAGCATTGTGACGGTTCCGGCCGCGGCGGCGCGGACACCGGGCGAAAAACAAAGAACAAAGGGACAGGGCAGAATGGCGCCAAGTTCAGACAGCGTGGAAGCGGCGTCCCGCCGCTTTCCTCATCTGCCGAGAATGATCAAAACGCCCGCGGCGACGGCGAGAATCGGCACGAGGATGCTGAGGCCGCCGAGGCTGAACCCGAAGGCGCCCATGAGGCCGATGATGATGAGATAGATGGCGAGCAGGAGCATGCCGATATTTCTGTTTTTCATGGTTGTGTTGCTTTCATTTGGGTTCCCGATGCGCTTGCCCGAATCCAGGGATTTTAAGGTTGGAAGCGGACGTTTCTGTGAACCAAAATTGACGAGGCGGGCCTGGGAGTCAAGCGCGGAGTTCCGGGGGCCGGGGCGGGTCAGAGAAAGGGGTCATGCCAGTACTCTTGACATGAGGAAGGCGTTCTCGTTGAGGCCGGCCACGGCCTGAACGTGGTGGCCTACCGGGACGACGGAAAGACGTGGAAACAGGAGTTCATGGGGCGTCCGGGAGGGGACCACGGCTAATCCGCCGGACTCGGGCCGTAGCGCTGGGGCTGCAGCCTCTTCGTTTGCTCCTTGCCGGCGCCAAAATCCAGCGGCAACGCCACCCGCGGGGTAAGTCCGACAGGCTGCTGGCGCCGGATCGAGGCGTTGAATCCCAAGCCGGGGAAGGAGTGCGTGAGTTGCGGCGTTTCGGTGCCGCCGGCGTCAGGGAAACCGCGCGTCTTAAACGAGAAATGAAGCGCTGCGCGGACTGATCCCTTTGCTGCCCAGAAGAAAAGCCACAAAAGACTTGCACAGCCACCCGATCCTGCCAAAAATGGGCGAGATGCGGACTTGGGAGCGCTTCGCCGCGCCCTTCTTTCGCATATCACCCCGAATCCGGAGATACACGAAAAAGACACAATCACTTGTTCGAAATAAAAATAAAATGAAACCTTACACACTCGCATTTACTATATTCAAGATTATTGCCATGGTACTCTTTCTTGGCGCACTCTTGCTGTTGATCGCGGCGCAATTTTCACCTGCCCCGTTCGCAGCTACTGATAATAGCATGGCACAGTTACAACAAATGGCAGTCCGGTCTGCAAGAAATCAGGCCCTCGTTTTTGGTGTTTTGGGCCTATTGCTCTTCATTTTCTCAGACAGATTGGCCCGCATTGCCGCTATCGGATACAAAGACGAATGAAACTCGAACCATGCAGTCCACCGAACACGCGCCCGCCCCGCGCCAGCGGGACTCCGTGCTTGGTCTCCCGCCAAGCGGGATTCCGGCACGGATCACGCCACGGGCAGGTGCCGGTGGCTGCGGACGCGGAAATATCTCAATTGATTCCACGCACGTACTAGCGCACGCTCAGCCGGTGCGGACGGTCACAGCCACAACAGCACGTTCCATGATCTACAAGCTCCTCGACGATGCTTCGGACTCTCACCAGCCGATTCAGATCACAGGCAAGCGTTCCAGCGCAGTGCTCGTTGCCGAGGAAGACGGGCGGGCTATTCAGGAGAGCCTCTCTTTGGTATCGATTCCGGAAATGAGGGAATCCATACGTTCAGGACTCGCCACTCCAGTCGCAGCGTGCGCCAAGACGCCTGATTGGTGAAATACCTCCCCGCCTTCACCAAGCAGGCGCGGAAGGACGCCAGGAAGCGTGCGAGTGCCGGTCTCAAACCGAAAGCACAGCGTCTATTGGATGTTCCAGCAGGTGATCCTTTTCGGAACCCTCCTCCCTACGGGAAACTCATGGGCGATCTTCCCGGCGCATACTCTCGAAGACTAAGTATTCAGCACAGGCTTGTGTATCAGGTGCTCAAGACTGGGCGAGTGGTGAAGGTGTTGCGGTTGTGGACTCATTACAAATAAAAATAATGTGAACAGACCGACGGACCTAATCCCTATGCCTTCGGCACTTCTGTCATGCTTCCTGCTTCCGCTTCGCGGGCAGGAGGCGCGCCAGAAGCGGGTGGGGATAGGTCACCGGGGGCGTGGCGCAGTCGGCGAAGGTCTTCCACGGAGAAGGTGCGCGCCCGGCACACGTCCCGCACCGCCTCGTCCCGTTCGTCAAGGATGTGGATGCCCCGTGCGTCCCCGGACCGCAACAGGCGCGGGAGCTTCACCGCGTCGCGCTTGTCGGTCTTGACCTTGTCGCCCGGCCCCTTGGGCACAAGCGAGGGCGCCGCCACCAGACAATCCACGCCCCAGCAGCCTGTCGGACTTGCCTCGCGGGTGGCGTTGCAGCCGGATTTCTGCACTGGCAAGGGGAATACGAAGCGGCTGCAGCCTCAACGCTCCTGCCCGAGTGCGGCGACACCGCTAGCGCCAGAATCCGGCACAACCCGAGGGGCTGGAGCGGTTGGGTGACACAACAATGGGACAGGCCCTTGGTTAACCCTCTTGGTTAACCCTTTGGACGGGCGTGGCGTTGGCCGAGGGGCGCCTCGCCGCCTCCGCCGGGCGTGGATTCGCGTGCGGCACCGCCACCGGGATTCTGGTTGCCCTTCATCCTCGTGTGCATGGCTGTGGCCGGGAGTGGGGGTTCCCATTTCTGGCCCGGCACCTTTTTGTGGGCGCATCGGAAAGAATGCCCGTTACGCGGCAAAGATCAGCGTATTGATCTGAATCAAGGCAAGAATTGGGGCAATTCACAGCCCGCCGCTGGCCGGGACCGCGCGGAAGTGCTCGCGGGCAGCGGGCGGCCCGCCAGCCCGATAGTGGCCGGTCGAACACCAGGTTGACGTTCCGCCGCGCCTGCAACCGAAACCAATCCCTTTTCGCCACCGGACCGGCGGCGGCGAAATTTTTCCGACACCCGCAAAACCGGCTGGATGCCGGGGAGGCAAGCGTGTATATTCACGGGCTCGGAAGTGTTCCGTGCGCGCATGGAACGAGAC
>CAYSZK010000118.1:0-8792 GCA_964435495.1 uncultured Verrucomicrobiales bacterium | reverse complement strand
GCAAGCGTGTATATTCACGGGCTCGGAAGTGTTCCGTGCGCGCATGGAACGAGACAGGCGTGGCCGAAGAACCCGCAATTGGAGGACAAGTGTTCCGTGCGCGCATGGAACGAGACCGGAGACCACAGCCATGCTAATCGTTCACGAGAAGACCTACGAACCGCAACCGTTCGAAACCGACGGCGAACTGGCCAGCGTCGTCTTTGATCACAGCGACTTTTTGTTCGGACGCGAATCTGTTTACTGCCCCGGCAAGCATCTTCGCCTCAAGGAGGATTGGCCCACCGTCCCCGACGGGGTTTGCCTGCTTCTCAAGTCCCGGAAGTGGTTCGTGGTCCGGTCGGTCCTTGTCAAGCGGGGCATATGGTCCCAGATCGCGCCG
Source organism: uncultured Verrucomicrobiales bacterium (assembly GCA_964435495.1). Classification (GTDB taxonomy): domain Bacteria; phylum Verrucomicrobiota; class Verrucomicrobiia; order JADLBR01; family JAIBCM01; genus CAYSZK01. The sequence continues at coordinate 8,410 of CAYSZK010000118.1, read as the reverse complement.
CAGGCCGACAAACTCCATGAGGTCGTTTCCCGCGCCGACTCGCGCGCCATGCTGCTGGAGCGGCTTGTGGACCAGATCAAGGGCTCGGCCGAGTTGCGCGACCGTTTTGATGAGGTCGGCATCCACGCCATCGACATCCGCCAGATTCTATCCGACATCCTCGAAACGCGTCCGCTCCTTGGCCTCGCCATCGACGCCGAGTCCGACGACCTATGCCGCTGGGCCGGCCAGACCGCCTACGAAGCCCGGCTATGGGTCATCCGCCGCTTCCGCGACCCCAAACGCCCGGACGAACCCGTCTTCGAAATTCCGGAGCTCGCCGGCCTCCCCCCGATCCGCGAACCCCGCCCGTCCCCGCAGCCCGCATCCGAAAACGCCGCCGCGGAACGCGCCAAGGAATCGCATCGCCCCCTCGCGCCGATGCGCCGGGAAGCCGAGTCCGCTCCGGCGCCCCGACGCGATACGGAACCCGCCTCCGCTCCCGCCCGTTCCGCGGTTGCCGCGTCCGCGCACGGTCCGACCGCCGAAACCACACGCGTCGCCATCCCGGCCGCCCGCCAATTCTCCGAATGGAGCCCGCTGGATTCTCCCGAGCCTACCCCGCTCATCCGCGAGCTTCCCGCCACACCGCCTCCCGGCATTCCGCGCAGCTCCACCCCGCCCAAGGAAGGCGCCGCGCAACGGGAAGCCGCCCCTTCGCTCTTGACAGGGAGGCGTGAGCCGCCAGCCCGCGACGCCGCACCAGCCCATGTCCCCGCCGCGCCGCCAAAGACGGCGCCGTCCCAATCCCGTGTCGAGCCGCGCTCGGAGCCGGTCCAGCCAACCGCTCCAGCATCGTCCGCGGAAACGCCAAAGCCTTCGGTCGCGGAACCCGAACCCGCGGCGCCCTCCCGGCCGCTGCCCGATCTGGAACCGCTGGGCGAGTTTGTTTTGCCCGAACGATTCAAACAACAGAAGTACAAGCCGGCCAAGCAGCACATCACCCTGCGCGACCTGGTCGAAGCCAATCTCGTCGCTGTCGGCGACACGCTCACCAAACTCTATCCCGCCCACAACGGCGGCAAACGCCTGTTCAAGGGCGTCGTGGACACCGGAGGCGCTTTCCGCCTCACCGAAGGCAGCCGCCGCGTCGATCCCCGGAGCCCCGAGGAACAGGGCGCCGACCTTGTCCGCGACGAAGCCGCAAGCTGGGTTACCTCGGGCGGCGCCGTCCTCGCCAGCCTCCGCGAAAAGCTCCTCGCCGAATGGTCCCGCCACGCCGCCGCAGGCTCCCTGCGCGCCTGACCCGGCCACCCGTCACAGATTTGCGGCGCGGCCCGCGTGTCCGCGCCTTGGCCGTGCCCCACACGAGGCTTGACGCCGCCCGTCCTCTGCCCTAGGCCCATGGGCTCACAACCATCGGAGGAACCAAAACATCATGTCCAAGAAACCCGTTCGCGTCGCCGTCACTGGCGCAGCCGGCCAGATCGGCTACGCCCTTATCTACCGTATCGCCTCCGGCGAAATGCTGGGCAAAGACCAGCCGGTGATCCTGCAGATGCTCGAGCTGCCCCTCGAAAAACCCCAGGCCGCCCTCAAAGGCTGCATGATGGAACTCGAAGATTGCGCCTTCCCCCTCCTCGCCGGCATGAGCGGTACCGGCGACCCCAGGGCCGCCTTTCAGGACGCCGATTTCGCGCTGCTCGTTGGCGCCCGCCCGCGCGGCCCCGGCATGGAACGGAAGGATTTGCTCGCCGAGAACGCGAAAATCTTCATCGAACAAGGCAAAGCCCTTGACGCCGCCGCCTCGCGCAACGTCAAGGTCATCGTCGTCGGCAACCCCGCCAACACCAACGCTTACATCGCCATGAAGTCCGCTCCGGGCCTCCCCGCGACGGCCTTCAGCGCCATGATGCGCCTGGACCATAACCGCGCGCTCTCCCACCTCGCCGCCAAAGCCGGTCACACGGTCAACGACGTCGAGAAACTCGTTGTTTGGGGCAATCACTCCCCCACGATGTACCCCGACATCCGCTTCTGCACCATCGCCGGCAAACCCGCCGCGACTCTCGTGCCCCAGGATTGGTACCGCAACGAGTTCATCCCCAAAATCGGCAAGCGCGGCGCCGCCGTGATCGAGGCCCGCGGCCTTTCCTCCGCCGCCTCCGCCGCCAATGCCGCCATCTGCCACATGCGCGACTGGGCGCTCGGGTCCGGCGGCCAATGGGTCACCATGGGCCTGCCTTCCGAAGGCTCCTATGGCGTGCCCGAAGGCATCGTCTTCGGCGTGCCCGTCACGTGTGCCGGCGGCGCGTATTCCCGCGTCCAAGGCCTCGATTTCGACGCCTTTTCCAAGGAGAAGTTCGGCGCCACGCTCAAGGAACTCACCGAGGAACAGGCCGCCGTCGCCCCGCTGCTCGGCTGACGGGGAACCGTGCGGCGGCCTCCGCCGCCTCATGCCTCCCGTAAGAAAGCCGCGCCGGTTGCTGCGCAGACTTGTTCCATTTGGCGCCGGACCACCGCCCCCGCCCCCCCGTCGGGCGCCTCCCGGTCCAGGACAAGCATCAACGCCATGCGTCCGGGCTCGGCCACAAGCAGCCCCTCGATCCACGCCAACCGCGCCGGCGTGATCACGGGCGCCGGCCCAAGCGACACCACCAGAACGTCGCACCCCGACGCGTCCCGCGCCGCCTGCGCGGCCATCGCCGGCAAATCCAGCAGGTCCGCCTTCCACATCCCCGTCACCTCGCAAAACCGCCACTGGTTCCGCGCGTGCGCCTTGGCGGCGCTTTTGGCGCGGTCGCACGACGGCCTGTCCTCGTACAGCAGCGCGAAGCGCATCTTGTACTGCGCACCAGGCTTGGGTCCGCCTCCCGCCGCCGCATCTCCCGTCTGCCGCTCGCTCATGTCCCTCTCCCCAAAACTCGGCTCCGCCTCCGCCGCGCGCGTTCCGGAGGAACCCGGCCTCGCCGCGGGGAAGCGCAATCCCATACGATCTGATTAACGCCGCCTATTGGGCTGGCAACACCGTTTCTTGCCCGGCGGGCCCCGGCGGCCCCTCGCGCTCCTCCGCTTCCCCAGGCTCCTCGATCACCACCTCCACCGGGCGCCCGGCCAACGGCACCAGGATTTCTTTTAACCGCCGCGCCGCCTCCTCGGCCGCGAGCTTCTCCAGGCCCATCCCCCGCGACGCCCGCAACCGCGCCTCCGCAAGCAACGCCTGGATTTCCCGGTCCCGCTCCTCCGTCTTCACCTTGTTCCAGAGACCGTCGGCGTCCTCAAGGGTCCGGTACCCCGTCATTTCCACGCTCAGAATCCGCGGCGCCGGCAGCGCCACAACCAAACGGCCGGGCTCCACTGTGACGCGGAACCGTTTCCCGAGGTCAAACCCGGCCTTCGCGCGGAATGTCCCACGCATGTGCAGCCGTTTGGTGCTCCCCAGGAAGGTGCTCTCGAAAGACCGTTCCGTATCAAACTCCCGCGTCACCGCCGCGTACTCCGCGACCGCCTCGGACTGGCCGATGATCGTACGGTTCTCCACAACCACTTCCGGACCCGCCGTCAGCGCGCCCGACACCGCCGCCGCCGCCGCCCTGCCCACCCGGATCAACTCCGCCGCCGCGGTCTCCGCCGTCTCCCGCACCTCCGAACCCACCGTCGCCACAGCGTCCCCCGGCGCGCGCACGCATGCGCGAACGACAAACACCGCCGCGGCGCAGAATGCCACGGCCGCCACGGCCCACGCCGCCGCCCAGTGGAAGCCAGGCTTGTCCTTCGTCCGCTCCATGAGTGTCAATCAACCACATTTCGGGCGAAAACTCCAACCCTCAAGCGTTGCGGGCTTCCCTACCCCGTTCCCCGCTTCCGCCCCCCGAACGAAGGGCTTGCGGGAACGTCGGGCGCGGCCATGATCCAGGCCGATGCGAATTCCCCTGTTTCTTGCGCTGCTCGCCGCGTGGGCCATCCCGTTGTCGCCGCATGGCGCCTGCGCCCAGACGACGAACCAATCCACGAACGTGGTTCGGATTCTGTTCGGGTCGTGCAACCGGCCGGAATTGGCCCAGCCGCTGTGGGTGCCGATTCTCAATCTCAAGCCGTTCGCCTGGATTTGGCTGGGGGACATCGTGTATGCCGATACGGAGGACGTGGCGCGGATTCGGGCGCTCTACACTTCCCAGCGGGCGCAGGCGGGGTATGCAAAGCTCGCGGCGTCCGCGTTCGTGATGGGCACGTGGGATGACCACGACTACGGCGTCAATGACGGCGGGTCGGAATTCCCTTCCAAGGCCGGGAGCCAGGAGGCGCTGCTGGATTTCTTGGGCGAACCCGCCGGAAGTTCGCGGCGGCAGAGAAAAGGCGTGTTCGCCACGCAATGGCTGGCGGCCGGGGAGCACGTGATCCGGTTGACTGTGTTGGACACGCGGTTTCACCGGGACCCGCCGGGGCCGGATGGCGACGTGCTGGGGGAGGAACAATGGAACCTGCTGGCGGCGGCGCTGGCGGACACGCGCCCGGTGTTGCACGTGATCGGGACCAGCATCCAGGCGGTGGCCGAGGAGCATCGGTTCGAGAAGTGGGCGAACTTTCCCAAGGCGCGCGCGCGGCTGCTGGAGCTGATCGGCGCGAGCCGCGCCAGGGGCGTGGTCCTGATTTCGGGCGACCGGCACCGGGCCGAGCTGTCGCGGTTGGAAGGCCCGCCGCTGGCCTATCCGCTCTACGATCTGACGTCCAGCGGCATGACGCACGCCGGGGGCGGGGACCCCGAGGAACCGAACAAGCACCGGGTCGGGCAGGCGTTCATGGACTTGAATTTCGGCGAGATTGAATTGGGCATGTCCGCGAAGGAACCTCGGGTCACCCTGCGGGCGCGGGACAAGACAGGCAAGCCCGTGATCGAGCACGCCGTGCCGCTGTCGGATCTGGCGCCGAAGTGATAGAACCGCAAAGGGACCAGGCTCAGGTCCGGCTCAAACCCCGATCCAATCCAAGACCTTCCGAATCTGCGCGTCCCAGTAGCCCCACTCGTGGGCGCCGGGGCCTTCGTCATAGTCCACGGCCAGGCCGATGCGCCGCGCGAAATCGCGGAACCGGCGGTTGTCTTCGTAAAGAAAATCCTCCGTGCCGCAGCATTGGTAGAGCCGGGGCAGCGTTTCGCGGGAGCGGAGGGCGGTTTCGGCGAGGTGGAACAGGTCGTGCGGGCCGCCTTGGAGCCGGGCAAGGTCGCCGAACATATTTTCGAACTCCCGCCGCCGTTGGGGGCCGTCGGGGCCTTCGATGCGGGCGCGCGCGATGGACGGGGCGTCGAGCGCGCCAGAAAGGCTGGCGGCGGCGGCGTACCGGCCGGGATGAAGGAAGGCGTGCTTGAAGGCGCCGTAGCCGCCCATGGAGAGCCCGGCGACAAAGTTGCGCGGGCGGTCGGCGGCGATGGGGAACATCGACCTGGCGACGTGGGGCACTTCTTCGGAGACAAACGTCCACCAGCGTTCGCCGGCGGCCATGTCGGCGTAGTAACTGCGGCCGGCCGGGGGCATGACGACGGCGAGGTTGCGGCCATCGACATGGCGTTCGAGGGCGGTGCGGCGGGTCCAGATGGTGTGGTCATCGCTGAGGCCGTGGAGCAGCCAGAGGCAGGCCAATTTGCCATCCGGCGGCCAGGGAAGCAGGGGCGGGGCGAGGAATGGCCGTTGCGGGAGGAGGACCGTGATGGCGGTCTGGATTTGGAGCACCTCCGAGAAGAAGCGGACGTCGAGGAGAGCCATGGGCTCAGCCTTCGATGGTTTGCAGCTCGACGGGATCGACCTGGACGCCCTGGCCTTCGAGCCAGGCAATGGCGGCCTTGACCGTGTCGCGCGCGCCTTCCAGTTCGATGGCGATGATGCCCATGTCGGCGGTGACGTTGGACTGGCGGATGTTGAAGGTGATGTCGAACGCGCGCGCCATCTCGCAAATCACCGGGCGGTTGGCGGACTCGCGGTTGAACACAAGCCAGTAGCGGCCTTTGAACGAAGCCATTCTTCAACCTCCGGCGATGGCCGGGACGATGCTGATTTCGTCGGTGTCCTTGACCGGCGTGGCCTTGTCCTGGAGGAAGCGCACGTCCTCGCCATTGACGTAGATGTTCACAAAACGCCGCAGCGCGCCGGTGTCATCGCAGAGGCGGCCCTTGAGGCCGGGGAACTGGGCGTCGAGATTGTCGATGAGCGCGGCAATGGTGGCGCCGCCGGCTTCAACGGTGTCTTTGCCGCCGGTGAGGGTGCGCAGGGGGGTTGGGATGGTGACCTGGATGGGCATGGGGCGTTCCTTGGTGGGCGCGGCGTGTCAGGCCGCGGCCCGTGGGGTTTCTTTCTGCTGGTCGAGGAAAGTGTCGAAGGCGCGCAGGCTCGCCGGAATGACCGGCGCCGTCGCCATGCGCTCGGCCACGGGTTCGACGGTCTTGAGGCCGTTGCCGGTGATGCAGAGGACGATGGACTCGCCGCGCGGGATGCGCCCGGCTTCGATGAGTTTCCTGGCGCAGGCCACGGTGACGCCGCCGGCGGTCTCCGCGAAGATGCCCTCGGTCTCGGCCAGCAGCCGGATGCCCTCGACGATCTCGTCGTCGGTGACGTCGGCCGCGGCGCCGCCGGTTTGTTTCATGGCCTGGAGCGCGTAGTATCCGTCGGCCGGGGTGCCGATGGCGAGGGATTTGGCGATGGTCGCGGGCTGTTTCACAAACTGGATCAGATCGCGCCCGGCCTGCTGGGCGTGGGCAATGGGCGCGCAGCCGGAGGCCTGGGCGCCGTGCACCGCGTGGGGCGCGGGATCGACCAACCCGACTTTCACGAACTCGGCGTAGGCCTTGTGGATTTTGGTGAGGAGCGAGCCGCTGGCCATGGGGATCACCGTGTGGGCGGGGATGCGCCAGCCGAGCTGTTCGGCGATCTCGAAGCCCATGGACTTGGAACCCTCGGCGTAGTAGGGGCGGATGTTGACGTTGACGAACGCCCAGCCGTACTTGCCGGCGATCTCGGAACAGAGCCGGTTGACGTGGTCATAGGGGCCGTCGATGGCGATGACGTTGCCGCCGTACACCTGCGAGCCGAGCACCTTGTTGCGCTCGAGGTCGGCCGGGATAAACACGTAACTGCGAAGGCCGGCCGCGGCGGCGTTGGCGGCGACGCTGTTGGCGAGGTTGCCCGTGGAAGCGCAGGCGACGGTGTCAAATCCCATTTCGACGGCGCGGGAGAGCGCGACCGAGACGACGCGGTCCTTGAAGGAGAGCGTCGGATGGTTGACGGTGTCGTTCTTGATGTAGAGCTCGCGCGCGCCAAGGCGCTTGGCAAGGCGGTGGGCCTTCACCAGGGGGGTGAACCCGGCGAGCGTGCCGACGGTGGCCTCGCCGTCCACGGGCAGCAGCTCGCGGTAACGCCACATGGACTTGGGGCGGGCGGCGATCTTGTCGCGCGACACCGCCCCGGCGATGGCGTTGTAATCATAGACACATTCCAGCGGGCCAAAGTCGTCCTCGCAGATGTGGACGGCCTGTTTGGGGTAGAGGCGCCCGCATTCGCGGCACTTCAGCGCGGAAAAGAATCGGTTGTCGCTCATGTTTCGGTCCTGGCTGTTGTCCTTGGCCTTGACCGGGAGCGTCCGCGGCGACGGGAGGATGCGGCCATGCCGCGGCTCCCCTCATCTTCCCCCGCCGTTTCGGGCGGGGCTGGATTTGGCACCTTGCCACCCCGCGGGCGCGGGGCCGGTTGCCGCGGCTTCCCAGGGCCAGTCCCTCAGCCGCTCGCGATAAAGGTTGCGTGAAAGATGCATCAACCCATCATGATGTGTCAAGGGGTTTCTTTTGGCCGGTCTGGAACTTCGCGCGGGCGGAACTTGGGAACATCGTCTTGAGCGCAACACCGGGCGGGCGTAGGTTGCCTCCATGAAACGAAACGAACTTCTGCAACGGATATGGATTGATCCGGCGCGGTGCGGAGGCAAACCGTGCGTCCGCGGCCACCGCATCTGGGTGTCGCTGATTCTCGATTTGCTGGCCGCGGGCCAGTCGGCGAGGGCCATCATCGATGATTATCCGGGATTGACCGATGAGGACATCCGCGCCTGCATCGCGTATGGCTCGGAGATGGCGCGCGAACGATTCGTTCCCATTGCGTTCGAACCTGCGGAAAAATGAAATTGAAGTTGGATGAGAATCTTGGGAAACGCGGCCAAGCGATCCTTCAGGCTGCTGGCTTCGACGTTTCCACAGTGGCGCACCAGCAATTTCATCGAACCCGGCAGGGTGCGGGTCTATCAAGAATCTGACTCAGACTGATCCCAACCCGCGCCAAGCTCCCTCAGGCGGTCACCCCTGCGCCATGGCCCACAAATCGGCGTACAGGCCGCCCCTGGCCACGAGTTCGGGGCCCGTGCCGCTTTCGGCGATGCGGCCATTGGCCAGCAC
>CAYSZK010000117.1:4043-12907 GCA_964435495.1 uncultured Verrucomicrobiales bacterium | reverse complement strand
GGACCGGCAGGCGGATGGTCTTGCCCTGGTTGGCGAGGGCGCGTTTGACGGCCTGTTTGATCCACCATGCGGCGTAGGTTGAGAGCTTGGCGCCTTTGGTGGGTTCGAAACGCTCGACGGCCTTCATGAGTCCGATGTTCCCCTCGGAAATCAAGTCGAGCAGCGGAAGGCCGTAGTTGGCGTAATCCTGGGCGATCTTTACAACGAGCCGCAGGTTGGCCTTGATCATCGTCTGGCGGGCGTGGTTGCCCTCGGCGAAAACCTTGCGAAGGCGCAGCATACGAGCCTCCCGGCGCTGGGCGGCCGCGAGCGCCGCCTTGGTCGGGGCCTTGGGCCGGGCCTTGGGCTTCGCCTTGCCGGCCTTGCGGGCGCGGGACTTCGGGGCGGCCTTGGCTGTGGCCGCACGAAGCTCTTTCTCGGCTTTGACCCCTTTTTTGATCAGGCCGGCGAGCCGGACCTCCTCCTGAGGCGAAATCAGGGACACCTCCCCTATCTCGCGAAGATAAATCTTTATGGGGTTGTCGCTCTCACTGGGTGGCGTTTGAACCATGGGACCTCCAATAAAATCCAGGTTACGTATGTACATTGAGACGACAAGGAAAACCGACCGTTCGGTCCAATTTTCTATTCGGCAACGTTAGAAGTTGAAGTCATGCCACGCATGAAAACGATTAGAATTACTAATGAGCGCCCCCGTGAACCGGGAGGGGCGTGGCTTACGGGGTCGTTTGTTGCCGAATGAACGCCACCAGCCCCAGCAGGCCCTCCCGCTGGGCCGCTGTAAATTCCGCCGGGTCCAGCGCGCCGACAGCCTCCTGAAACAAGCGCGTGATCTCCTCGCGCAGGGCCTCCGGCGCCCCGCTCCGCCGGATCAACTCGGCAATCTTGAAAACCGGCGGGCGCCCGCTGGCGGCCGCGCTAAGGCACAATTGAAAAAAGGATGCGTCGGTTTCCGAAAGCCGGTCGAACGCCGCGCGCACAAGCAGGGTCTTGCGTCCGGCGGCAATGTCGTTGTGGGTGGCCGAAACGGACGGATCCAGGCGGCCGAATTCCTGGAGGTCGTTGGCGATCTGGAAGGCGAGGCCAACGGGATTGGCGAACGCGCGAAGGCTGGTGATGGCCGCGTCCGGCATCCCCGCAAGGGTGGCGGCAAGAACGAGCGGTAGGTCGATGGTGTAGCGTGTGGTCTTGAGGGTGTACATCCGGCGAATCGCGTCCGCCCCGACCAGCGCGATGTCCCGCCGCCCCAGCAGAATCTCCTCGATCTCCCCGCAGCCAGTCTCATGGACCGACCGCAGGAAAAGGTTGAGGGCGGCGGTGCGGCGGGCGCCCGGGAAATCGGCGGTGGCAATCTGTTCCACGGCGAGGGCGAAAAGCAGGTCGCCGGCCACAAGGGCGAGATTGCGCCCAAGAAGGTCGCTCTGGGAGGTTTCGCCAAGGCGGGAGGCGACGACTTTGTGGAACGTCGGCAGGCCGCGCCGGGTTTCGGAGGAGTCAATAATGTCGTCGTGGACGAGGATGAACGAGTGGAGCAGCTCCAGGGCGAGCGCGGCCTGGAGGCGCGGGCGGGCGGCCGGGTCACCGTCCTCGAAAAGGCGGCATGCGGCGAGAAACAGAAGGGGCCGGATGCGCTTGGCCTTGCGGGAAACGAACTCGGAAAGATCGAGGAAAAGGGGTTCGACGAGGCCGCCGTAGTCGGACCGGACGCGGATTTCTTCGAGCGCCTCCTGGAGATGGCGCTCGAAATCGGATTGAAGCCCGAGGAGCTCGTCACGCGATATGGCGGCGATGGATGTCAAACAAGAGTAGTGTAGCGGGTACTCAGCGGGATGCCACACGGGAAATCGCCGGGGCGTGAAGAACGTGGATGTCGGGCAACTGCCGGTAGCGGCCGTCGTAGTCCAGGCCATACCCGATCACAAACTCACGGCCAATGTCGAACCCGACCCAGTCCGCGCGGACCGGAACGGCGCGGCGGATGCGTTTGCGGAGAAGCACGCAAATGCGCACGGAACGGGCGCCGAGGAGAAGGAGCCGGGCGCGGACACGGTTCAGCGTCAATCCCGAGTCCAGGACATCATCAACCATCAGGACGTGGCGGCCCTTGAACGAGCCGAAACCGGCTTCGAGGCCTTCGATGCGGCCGGAGGATTGCCTCGCGGTGCCAGGGTAACTGCGAAGGCGCCAGCATTCGACCGGGGCGTTCGCCGGCAGGTGGCGGAGCAGGTCGGCGAGGAAAAAGAGGGCGCCATTGAGCAGGCCAAGCACCATCGGCGGTTCTTCACGGTAGTGGCGGCTGATCGCGCCGGCAAGCGCCCGCACGCGCCCCCGAATGCGGGCATGCGAAATGAGCACCGGCCCGGGATTCCACGCCGGGGGCCGGGGGCGCCGGGGGACGGCCTTCGGGGCGTCAGGTTTGGCCACGCCGGATGCGGTCCAGTTCCCGGCTGATTTTCGCGCCAAGCGGCGTGGCCTCGCCCAGGGCGAAACCGCGTTCCCATGCCTCGCGGGCCTGCGCGGGTTCCTTCGACTTCTTGAAGGCAAGGCCGGCATAGTAGTAAATCGCCTGAAGGGTCGCTTCGTCGAAACGGGCCGCCACCTCCGGCGCGCCAATCTGTTCGACAAGAACCCTGAAATCAGCCCGGGCGGCGTCCCGCCGCGCGCAAAAGGAGGGGAGCATCTGGCTGTTCATCGCGCGCACGAAACGCACGGCCGGATCGCGCGGCGCCGCCTCAACGGCGGCGTCCATCGCGCGGATGCCTTCCTTGAGGTACCGCAGCTTGGAGGGACCCGGAAAGGCCTTGGAACTCTTGACGGTCAGAAGGCTCCCAAGGAAGCATTGGAGGACCGCGGGGCTGGAAGACCGGGCTATGGCGGCGGTGAGAAACGCCTCCGCCCGCTCGACGTCGTCCTTGGAGCCGGCAATGGAGGCGTCGTGAAGCCGCCGCGCCTCGGCCACGTCGGGCTCCGCAAAGGCGTCGGCCGCGCCCGCGCGCCCGCCCGTGGCGAGCATGCCTACAGCGGTCACGCAGAGGAATCGAATGGCGCGCATGCGAAGAGGCGGAAGGATAGTCCGAGCCGCCGGCGTGGGCAACCCAAAACAGCCAAAAAATGGCCTGCCAGGCGCCCCCCGCCCGAATCGCATCCTCCCCTTCCCTCCCCTCAACCCGCCCCGTTCCAAACGGCCGTTGCCGTGTTGCTTGGCGCCTTCAGCCATCCCGTTCCGCCAGGTGTTGATTTCGTTTCCCTCTGTATGACTTCACTTCACCCCAAACGCGAACACCATGTCCACCGGCACCGGGTCCATGGCGGCGCGGGTCGCCCGGAATCGCAGGCCCGCGCGGTCACCGGGCTTGAGGCCGTCCAGGGCCGCCACGCGCCCGTTCCGCAATACGAGGCTCGATGCCACGGCCTGGAACCGCCGGGGCGCGCTTTCCGCGGCCCAACGCCGCACGGCGGCAAGGCGCAGGCGCGTTTGTTCCGACGCCTTCGGCAGGACCGCGCCGTGCCGCTCCCATAGCTCGAGTCCAGGCGTCACGCCCCAAGGTTCCGCGGGCTGCCGCAGAACAAGCAGGCCCGTCGCCGCGTCCACGCTTTCGATGACGCCGCCCAAGGCTACCGTCGAGCGGGCCGCGATCACGGGCTCGGCCCCGGACGTGTCCGGGGCCTCGGCGCCGGGCTCGGTTTCACCCGCCGTCCAGGGCGCCGGCTCCTTCCACGCGCCGGGATCGGCGTCGCGGCCTCCAGCGGCGAGCAGGTCGGCGGCGCGGGCGCAGAGCATTTGGATGCGCCGCCACCGGTATTCCTTATAGAAATGCAGCGCGGGGTTGTGCCTGGCCCTATCCCAGTAAACGAGGCGCCCATCCATGCCGATCAGCGCGAAGGACGACTCGCCGCCGCGGTCGCGATACGCGTCGCGGATCGTCTGGCCCAAGTTGTCCAGAACCATCGGGATGCGCAGGAACGGCAGGGCCATCTGGAGCAGCCGCGCCACGCGGGCGCGTTCGCCCAAGGTCACAGGGTGGTACACCGTCCGGCGCCCCGCCCCTCCGAACGCGCCGGGCAGTCCGGCGGGCTCGAAGGGATCCTCCGCCGACATGCAGGCGTCGTGCACCGTGACTCCGCTTGGCGGACAACAGGATGAAGGCTTCGGAGCAGCCGGTACACCGCCACGAACCTCCGCTTCTCCTCCTCCGGCGCGAGCGGTTCGCCGCGCACAACCTTCGCGGCGATGGCGCGCCCTTGGGATTCCCACCAATGCCTCCCCAAATCGGCGTTGTGCGGCACGTCGCGGACCTTGGGATGCCCTTCGGCGGTGGCGGCGGCGAGAAACGCCTTTTCGTCGTCCGGGAGCGGACGGGCCAGCTCGGCTCGGGTATCGGCGAGCCAATCGGCACAGGGGCGGGAGGGGGGCGCCGCGCAGGCGGCGCGACCGGCGAAGAACAAGAGCACGGCGGCGAGGGCGGGGAATCGTTTCACGGATGGCATCTGCTCAGGCATCAGAATACAGAATGGCTCCGAACATGCCCGCTGTTTTTTGCCGCAGTGGCCGCGTTTGGTGGGGCGGGCTGTTCTCAATTCTGTCTCCTGCACTCTGACTCCCGACTGCCTGAACGTTGCAAACCAACCAATGGTCTGTCCTTTGTTGTCCTTTGTGCTGCGGTTTCCCGCTTGCCCCTAACCCGTCGCAAGACCACAATGGCAAGCTCATGAACAAATCCGCCCCCAAGCCCAACGGCGCCTCCACAAGCGCCCATCGCCAGTTCTCCGGCCCCATGCTCGACGGCCCTGACCGCGCCGCCGCCCGCGCCATGCTTTTCCCGGTCGGATTCAAACCCGAAGACTTCTCCAAATCCCAAGTCGGCGTCGCCTCCACCTGGAGCATGGTCACCCCTTGCAACATGCATATCGACCGCCTCGCCCGCGACGCCGCCACCGGCGTGGACACCGCCGGCGGCAAGGCCGTCATCTTCAACACCATCACGATCTCCGACGGCATCTCCATGGGCACCGAAGGGATGAAATACAGCCTCGTCTCCCGCGAGGTCATCGCCGATTCGGTGGAGACCGTCGCCGGGTGCGAGAATTTCGACGGCCTCGTCGCCATCGGCGGCTGCGACAAGAACATGCCCGGTTGCGTCATGGCCATGGCCCGGCTCAACCGCCCCTCGGTGTTCGTGTATGGCGGCACCATCCTGCCGGGCTGCTTCCAGGGGCGCAACGTCGATATTGTCTCGGTGTTCGAAGCCGTCGGCCAGCACGCCGCCGGCAAAATCTCCAGCGACGACCTGGCCGCCATCGAAGCCTGCGCCATCCCCGGCGCCGGCTCGTGCGGCGGCATGTACACCGCCAACACCATGGCCTGCGCCATCGAAGCCATGGGCATGAGCCTCCCCAACAGCTCCGCCCAGGCCGCCGAGTCCGACGCCAAAGCCCAGGATTGCCGCGACGCCGGCGCCGCCGTCATGCGCCTCATCCAAAGCGGCCTCCGCCCGCGCGACATCATGACCCGCAACGCCTTCGAAAACGCCATCGCCGTTGTCATGGCCCTCGGCGGATCCACCAACGCCGTGCTCCATCTCCTCGCCATCGCCCGCGCCGCCGGCGTCCGCCTCACCCTCGACGATTTCACCCGCATCGGCAAACGGGTCCCCGTCCTCGGCGACCTCAAACCCAGCGGACGCTTCGTCATGGCCGAGCTTGTCGCCATCGGCGGCGTCACCCCGCTCATGAAAACCCTGCTCGACGCTGGCCTGCTCCACGGCGATTGCCCCACCGTCACCGGCCGGACCCTCGCCGAGAATCTCGCCGGCGTAAAACCCTATCCCGACGGCCAGGAAGTCATCCGGCCCATGGCCCATCCCATCAAGAAATCGGGCCACCTCGTCATCCTCCGCGGCAACCTCGCCCCCGAAGGCGCCGTCGCCAAGATTTCCGGCAAGGAAGGCGAGACCTTCGCCGGCCGCGCCCGCGTCTTCGACTCCGAGGAAACCGCGCTCAAGCGCATCCTCGACGGCACGGTACGGAAGGGAGACGTCGTCGTCATTCGTTACGAGGGCCCGAAAGGCGGCCCCGGCATGCGCGAAATGCTCTCGCCCACCTCGGCCATCATGGGCCGCGGCCTCGGCAAGGACGTCGCGCTGATCACCGACGGCCGGTTCTCCGGCGGCAGCCACGGCTTCGTGGTCGGCCATGTCACCCCGGAAGCCGCCGCGGGCGGCCCGCTGGCCATCGTCAAAAATGGCGATCCTATCACCATCGACACGGTCAAACGCGCGGTCACTCTCGAATTGTCCGCCGCCGAGATCAAGCGCCGGCTCAAGGCCTGGAAAAAGCCGAAGCCCCGCTACACCAAAGGGGTCCTCGCCAAGTTCGCCCATCTCACGGCCTCCGCCTCCGAAGGCGCCGTCACCGACCAAGGCCTCACGCAATAACGGCCCCGCCCACGGGGCCTGGTCCGAGCACACATGGCGGGCGCCGGCGCCGCTCCGGTTCGCGGCGGGCGCGCCGGCTCCGGATCGTTCCGCCTGGCCGCTCCCGGGCACGGCCTTCCGTCGCGTTGCCGCGTCTACAAAGGGATGCCCACGAGGGTGGCAAGGCGGCTGCGGAAAACGGCGTTCTTTGGCGATTTCGGATCCGATATTTCCCGCAACTGGAAGAACTGGTCGGTCGAGGGCGATTCCCGCGCCAAGGCATCGAGGTTTGGATTCGCGACGTTCACGATGGTCCAACATTCCACAAAGCCGCTCTTGCGCGCCTTCTGATGGCTCTTTTCGGCCTCGCCAATGCGGTTGTGGACATTGGAGAAATCCCGCCCCCCCTTGATCTCTATTGCGACTTTTCGGATGATCTCTTTGCCCGCGTGTTCAATGATTACGATGTCAGGATCCGCGGCAACCTCGATGGTCACGAGCCGCCGGGAAGCATTCCGGACCTCGATTCTTGTTGGCGTCCTCTTGACCACCCGCCTCCCCAGGCACGACCCGATGAGTTCAAAGACCTGAACGATCGCGTCCTTGCCCATCTTCACATTCAATCCGCCCCGCAACTGCGGGCCGACAGTCAAAAGCGTGAGGTCGTCCAATGTGGGCGCTGTAATCCATGCGTCTTCCAACAATTCGAGAAGCGCTTCGGCACATTCCACCAGCGCCCGGCAAAGGTCCTCGATCTGCCCCGCCACGGCCGGATGAATCTCACCCACCTCCTCCATCGCCTTGAAACGGCCCATGCCGCAATCCGTGCCGTAGAACGCTTTCTGGCTGAATCCGAGCAGCAAGCGGTAGTACCCAAGCAACTTCGGGCAGGCCCGCAGGACGCACGGTACCGCGAACACCAGTTCACCGCGAAGATGCCGGGATGCCAGCCGTGACAAGGCGCCTTGATCGACCATCGAACTGAGCTCACGGTCAACGTCCGCGATGTTCAACGACCCCACAGCCCCGGCAAGCGCTTCCTGAAGGAATTCCTTCCGGATCGCCGCAAGCGCCCGCGCGAAACCCGCTTGGGATGTGGGGCGTGGCAGTTTCATTCTCACAGCCGCTATCCCCCGTTCCATCCGGCGCCAGCCTCACCATGGCGATAGACCCGCCTGATGGCCAGCCTGGCGTACTCGCGTTTCAATTCGATCCCTAGGAAGCGCCGCCGGTGGGTGCGGCAAACCAAGCCAACGGTCCCCGCGCCGAAAAACGGATCGACAACGAAATCACCCTCCCGCGTGGAAGCCAGTATGCACGGCTCGATCAGAGCGGGCGGAAACGTGGCGAAATGGGCCTCGGGAAACGGCAGGGTGTTCACACTCCAAACAGTTCGCCGGTTCCGGCCCCCCTCCTCCTTGACCGCATCCGGAAAATACAGGTACCGCTCCGACTTTGAGAACATGAACACGTATTCGTGGCTCCGCGTCGGCCGGTCCTTTACGCTCTCCGGCATGGCGTTGGGCTTGTGCCATATGATGTCGCTCCGCAGATACCATCCGTCCGCCTGCAACGCGAGGGCAAGCCGCCATGGAATCCCAAGGAGATCCTTCGGCTTCAAACCGGCGGGCGTGTCCGGGCGTACGGACATGGCGCGCGCGGGATTCTTCCGGTCCGGCGCGCGATATCCCCGGTTCCCGCTTGTGTACCCATCGCCAATATTGAGCCAAAACGTGCCGTCATCCCGCAGCACCCGCCGCATCTCGGCAAACACGGCGAGGAGCCGGTTGAGGTACTCTTGAAGCGTGGTTTCAAGGCCGATTTGCCCCGCTTGATCGTAGTCCCGCAGCCCCCAATAGGGTGGCGACGTGACGGCCGCCTGCACAAATCCCGTGGGAAGCTGCCGCAAAACCGAAAGCGCGTCCCCTTCGAAGACTGTTGAAACCGAGGGCGCTACCGCCGGCCCCTTCTCGATCCGCACCGGCCCCGGCAGGGGACTCTCCCGGAGGAACGAAGACTTGCTCGTGGAGGGCCTCAAAGTCCCGGAAGACTGCCCGCCAAACACGGCTCACGCAAGCATACGGTTGGTCGCCCTTCGCCACCCCGTCATTCCACAGCCCGCCGCCCTCCACCACCGCCGTCATGGTGTCAATGAAATGCCCGGATTGCCTGTCGATGCCGCCGTGGCGGGCCACGGGCGATGCCCCCCGGCCCGTGCGTGATCAAGTGCGTGGGATTCCACTGCCTTCAAACCAGTCAAAGCGGCACCTTCAAGCCCTCGGCTTGCGCAAGCAACTTCTGGCTGGTGTACAGGAACGAGATGCCAGGATAGGCAATCAACCCTGATCCTCAGCCAGTTCCGCCTCCCGCATCGCACGGACGTCTTCCATGGAAACCACCCGTTCCCCCCACACCTCTTTCAGCTGAGCCATGATGTCAGGCTTGGGGCAT
>CAYSZK010000117.1:0-3943 GCA_964435495.1 uncultured Verrucomicrobiales bacterium | reverse complement strand
CACCCGTTCCCCCCACACCTCTTTCAGCTGAGCCATGATGTCAGGCTTGGGGCATGGCGGAGCCGATCCTCCGACCCCCACTCCCGTGAGGCGGGCAAAGGCACGCCCGCGTTGGATGATCTGCACGGTCTCCCCATGCTCAATCCACGAAGACACCCGGCGGAAATTGTTGCGAAGGTCGGCAACAGTCGCTGTTTTCATGATATCCAGTATCCATCACGGATTCTCCAGCCGTCAAGCTCTGGTTCTCCCGAAACCTCCACTAACGCGCAAACCCGAGCCGGAAAAAACCGGAGCCCCCGCCCGCCCCAACCAGCCGTAGGGTCACCCGCTCCCGACCGTCCGGCAGCGGCTCGGTCCAACGGTCCCCCGCTCCAACCAACCACTGACTCCAATCCGCCAGGTTGCGCGAGAACCACACGGTCTCCCCCATGCCCGCCGACCGCGCGCTCCGCGGAAATGTCAGCAGCAAATCCGCGCCAGCCCCGCCCCAGCCCAAGCGCACGCCCGCCTCCCCCGCCCTCAAAGGATCGCCACCCAACGCATACTCCAAAATTGTCGCCAGCCCGTCCCCGTCATAATCGGCCTGCTCCCCCCACACGTCGCCGCGCCGCGCCGGATCGTTCACCATCACCGGCGGAAACGCCTCGGTCTGGAACGCTTCAAAGTCATCGCCAAATACGCGGACATCGTCGAAGAACTGGACCGCCCCGTACGAGCGCACGCCCACGCCCCCGCCGGCATGCACGCTGTCCGCATGCTCAATCAGGACGCTTCCGTTGACCGTCACCGTAAGGTTCGAGCCGGCGGCGGCCAGGCCGGCCCGGTAAACCGTGTTCGAACCCAGACCCCCGCCAACCGCCGCGGTCGCGAGCAGGGTATAGGAGCCTCCCGACCTGCGGTAGAGCCGGACGTCGTCGGTGCCGAAGCCCAGCATGGCCATGTAAAAGTGGTTCGCGTCCCGTGCGCGCAGCAGGATCGAGGCGAAATCGTCCGGTTGATCCGTCGAACAGATGATCGAGGCCTCGACGGTGGCGTTGGTCCAGTCCTTGCGGTTGGAAAGAAGTATCTTCGACGTGGCCGCGGTGTCCTGGGCGCGCAGGCGGCGGCTGCCCAAAAAATCCAAGACAGACCACACGGACCCTCCCTCGCCGATGGTCCAGCCCTCAAAATCGCCGTCCTCGAAATCGTCCACAAACGGCAGGCCGGACGGCACGGGTGCCTCCCACAGACTGGCGTAATAATAGCCGGCGGGATTGCCCGTGCCTGTCGCACCGGAAACCGTCAGCGCCTTGATGCCCGCGAACTCCGCCGCCAGCCCGGCCCCGGCGCGGACGGCCTGGTCCTCCACATCGTCGTCAAATCGCTGGTTCAAACTCCGGATGTCGTTGTCGTGAACCGGCACCGTGCTCATCCCGTTCCAGCCGTCCCCCGACAGATCGCCCGTGTATCCCCCCCCGTTGCCGTCGGGTCCCAGCCGGTCATAGACATTGCGCGTGATGATTGTCCTGTTGCATTTGTTGTCCCGGAAAATGCCGCAGTGGGGCCGCGGCGTGGTCGTCCCATCCCACACCAGCCCGTCAAACCAGTTGGATTGGATCAGCGTGTGCACTTCGTCGAGGGGATCGTTCTTGATGTGGATGCCGCTCGCATCGGTGCTCCGCGAAATCAGGTCGCGGAACAGGTTCGCCGCCACCTCGTTGCTCCCCACCACGCACCGCTGTTCCTCGTTCTCCTCGCCCAGGTTGATCCCCCAGCTGCCGTACCCCGAAAACTCGTTGCGCAGGATCAGGAAACGATTCGGAAAATAGCTGTGCATCCCGTACCCGCCCTCAGACACCCGCCCCAGCCGCGTGAACAGGTTGTTGCGGATCAGGGTCTCGCTGTTCCCGTCCTCCCCCGGAAACGGGTTCTGCATCGAAAACACGATCCCGCTGTCCCCCACGTCCGCGAACACGTTCCCCTCAAACTCCAGCCGCCGCGTTGCCTCCCGCACCAGCACCCCGTTCGCCCCCGTCTGCCGAAACCGGCACCGCTCAAACCGGATGTTCCGCGCGTCCCGGATTTCCACCGCCCCAGGCATCGGAATCTGCGGCTTGGACGCCCCCCCGTTCTCCCCGGGCCGCGGCCAGCGCATCCCCCCGCAGCGCTGGTAGTAATCCCGCGCGGTGGACGGATCCAGGCAGCCGGTCCGCGCAAAGGTGATCCCGAAAAAGTACAGGTCCGACGCCCCATCGATCCGGACCAACGTCTCCAGGGCCGGATACGTGAATTCACCGCCCGCCGGAGCCCCGCCGTCGCCGGACCGTACGGTGACCTCGCCGGTGTCAAAATCCAGAAACCATTCCCCGTCGCTGTCCACAAACGCCGGATCATTCTCCCAAAAATAGGTCCGGTGGGTGTGAAACTCGCGCGGATACGAGCGGTTCTCCATCTCCGCCGTGGCCGTCGCCCCGGAGACCGCGATGTTTGTCACGAATCCCCGGTACTCCATCCAGTAATTCATTGTCACCAGCTCGAGCGCCCGCAAGTCCGCGCCCGCAGGCACGTCGGCGCTGTGGATCAGGAATCCTTTCGTGTCCACGCCGGACGCCGCGTATTGCGGGAGCGGCTCGCCCAAGTTCGGATGCCGCGCGCGCACCGCCCAGCCCGTGTCTCGAAACATCTGCCGGAACCGCGCCCCGCCCACCCCTGCCCGGAACAACCCCGACCCTGGCGCTGTCTCCGTCCACCCCGTCACCGCAACAGCCGAATGAATCACCGGTTCCTCGCCTGGATGGTTCCGGTAAAGGATGTGCCGTCTGTTGCTCCCCGAATCCCCCGCGCCGAACACCACCGGCGCGTCGAGCCGGTATTCGCCGCCGCGCAGATAGACGATGATGTCGTCGGCCATGTCCGCCCTCAACGCCGCGACCCGCTGCCGCGCCCCCTCCAGCGTCGCCAGCGGCGCCGCGAGGGTTCCCGCCGCCGCGTCGTTTCCGCCAGGCGCAACCCAAAATTCCACCGCCGCGCGCGCCGTTGAAACACCCGCCAGCCCCAGCACGGCCACCCAGACGCAACCCGCACCGAAGAAGGAACGGCCGAGGCCGGCCAAGGCTGCGCTCATCACGTTCCCCGCGCGTGATGCGTGCCCGGACGCGCCCGCGCCAGCCTTCCGCAGATCGGAAAGGGTCACAGGATCAAATCCGCCGCAGCAACCCGCGCGCCGCCCGCACCGCCAGAAGCGCCGCGCCGCCCATCAGGCCGAGGACAAGACTCGACGGCTCCGGGATCGCCTCCAGCGACAGGATCGTCGTGGTGGTGGTGTTGGCGGACTGGCCGGCGTTGTTGGCGAAAATGGTTACGCCCCAATTTGTCGCCGTTCCGATGTTTAGCACAGATCCGTTCGCCAGCAGATTGGTTCCCCGGAAAACTTCGATCCCCACGTCCACCTGCGCGCCGTTGGTCCGCCCAACGACCATTCGGTACACCGTGTCCTCCGCCAGCCTGTCGGGGACGCCAATTGTATCCAACAGCGTTGCAGTTCCGCCCGTATGATTCGAAACGTTCCGCCCGTTGAAACTGCGGAGCTGGGAATCCTGCGCGGTCCCGGACCCGTCCGTCTGATCATTCAAAAACAGCCACCGAGTGCTGGCCACCGTGTTCCCGAACCACAACCCCACACCCCCCTGGCCGGGGCCGTCGAAGCTGAACTCGATCTCGAACGTCGCGTCGTCCGAGAGGTAGTCGTCCGGGCCCACATAGCGGAACCCAAAATGGACGGGAGGGGCGAAACCGGTCACGGCAAACGAGTTGGTGACGGCACCGGACCCCTCCGTCCGCGCGAACGTGTTCGTGTCAAACGCCAGGATCGCGCCGCCCGCCGCCCCGGCCCAAACCGCCGCCAGAACACAGCCCAACCGCGCCGCCAGAAACCTTCGCCCGTTTTTCTTCATGACCGAAC
>CAYSZK010000116.1:0-13020 GCA_964435495.1 uncultured Verrucomicrobiales bacterium | reverse complement strand
GATGCGTCAAACAGGCGTCAAACCAGGCCTTGACCCGCGCCCCAATCACGGGCATGATCAATTGTTCCCGCGGGTCGGTAGCTCAGGGGTAGAGCAGCGGACTTTTAATCCGTTGGTCGTGGGTTCGATCCCCACCCGACCCACTTCCCGTCACCCCAAGAACTTTCCCGGATTCAGAATTCCGCGCGGGTCCACAGCCCGCTTGATGGCGGCGTGCATTGCCCGCGTTTCCGCCGGCACCGCCCGCGGCCACCACCGCTTCTTCGCCAACCCCACCCCGTGCTCGCCCGTGATCGCGCCGCCCCACGCGATCACCCGGTCAAAAAGCGCGTCCAACGCCGCCTCCACCTTCGCGGGAACCCCCGCCTTCGCCATGTCCGCCATCACGTTCACGTGGATGTTCCCGTCCCCCGCGTGCCCAAAACAGGCCACCTCCAGCCCAAAGCGGCGCCGCAACTCCGCTCCCAGCCGGAACAAATCCACCAGCCGCCCCCGCGGCACGGTCACGTCCTCGTTGAGTTTCGTCAACCCCGTCGCCTTCAGCGATTGGGAGAATTGCCGGCGCAATTGCCACAACGCCTCGCATCCGCGCTCCGTCCGCGCCACCGCAACCCGCAACGCCCCGCACCGCTCCGCCACCCGCCGGACCGCCGCCGCGTCCGCCCGCACCGCCGCCGGACCGCCGTCCACCTCCACCAGCAAATGCGCGTTTCCCGCCGGCGCCACGCGCGCGCCCAAATGCCGCCGCGCCGCCTCCAGCGTGAACTTGTCCGCCACCTCCATCGCGGCCGGCAGCAACCCGGACGCCAGGATCGCCTGCACGCACGCCGCCGCCTGTTCCGAGCGCGCAAACCCCGCCGACACCACCGCCCGCCCCGCCGGACGCGGCAGCAGCCGCAGCGTCGCCAAAGTCACGACGCCGAGCATGCCCTCCGATCCCACGAGCAATCCGGCAAGGTCGAACCCGGTCTTGTTCTTGTGCGTCCGTCCGCCCAACCGCGCCACCGAACCGTCCGCCAACACCGCCTCCACCCCGAGCACGTAATGCCGGGTCACCCCATACTTCAGGCACCGCGGGCCGCCCGCGTTGGTCGCGATGTTGCCGCCAATCGTCGTCTCCCGCAGGCTCGCCGGGTCCGGTGGATAGAACAACCCCCGCCGCAAGGCCGCGTCCTGCAAATCCCCCGTAATCACCCCGGGCTCCACCACTGCCACTCCGTCCGCCGCGTGAATCTCCCGAATTCGGTTCATGCGCGCCAGCGACAACGCCACTCCGCCCCGCGACGGCACGCACCCGCCCACGTACCCACGCCCCGCCCCCCGCGGCGTCACCGGAATCCCCCGCGCCGAAGCAAACCGCAACAGCCGCGACACGGTTTCCGCCGAGTCCGCGAACACCACCGCCTCCGGCGTCCGCCTCGCAAACCACGCGTCCCCCGCGTGCGCCTCCAACTCCCCTTGTTCCCACGACGCCCGCTCTGCTCCCACCGCGCGCACGAGGTCCGCCGCCCAGCGTGGACGCCCTGCCACGCGCCGCCTTCCGCCCATGGCCGCCGCCTTCACGCCACCGCCGTCCGGTTCTCCCCGATCCACCGGTGCAACGGCGCAAGGTCCTGGTCCCGCAGCGCCACCTCCCGCCACTCCGGCCACTTCGCCAGCAACGGCTCCAAAATGGCCCGCGCCTCCCCGGCCTCCCCGCATAGGCACGCGTAACAGGCCAGATTGTAATCCACCACTGGCTCGTCGGGAAACCGGCCCCGCGCCGGGCGCATCGCTTCCCACGCGGCCCGCGGCGAAACCACCCGCCGTGCCGCAAACCCCAGCCAGAACCAGCCCGACCCCGAATCCGGATGCGTCTCCGCCAGCGCCCGCGCCCGGCGTTGCGCCTCCGGCCAATCCTGGCGCGCCGCCGCCAACTCGCACCAACAGGCCATCACCGCCGGCATCCGCCGCTGCGCCTCCTCCAGCGCCCGCAACCGTTCCTCCGCGTCGGCCAGCATCCCGAGTTCGATAAACCCGGACACCTCCCGCGCCGCCCGCTTGCCGCAACCGCTCACCGCCCGCCCGACCCCTTCCCATGCACGCCCGCCGCCACCTTCAACCGCAACGCGTTCAGCCGGATGAACCCCGTCGCGTCGTCCTGGTTGTAGGCTTTCGTCGGGTCCCCTTCCATCGTCGCCATGTTCGGATTGTACAACGACACCGGCGACTTGCGCCCCGCCGTCATGATGTTGCCCTTGTAAAGCTTCAGCCGCACCGTCCCCGTCACATGCCGCTGCGACTCGTCCACCGCCGCCTGCAGCATCAGCCGCTCCGGCGAAAACCAGAACCCGTAATACACCAGTTCCGCGTACTTGGGCATCCATCCGTCCCGCAGGCGCATCACCTCCCGGTCCATGGTCAGGGACTCCATCTGCCGGTGCGCAAACTGCAGGATCGCGCCGCCCGGAGTTTCATACACGCCCCGCGATTTCATTCCCACAAACCGGTTTTCGACCAGGTCCACCCGCCCAATCCCGTGGCGGCCACCCAGCCGGTTCAACGCGCGCATCACCTCCAGTGGCGCCATTCGTTTCGCCGCCGCCTCTCCCTCCCGCTTCACCGCCACACAATCCCCCCGGTCGAACTCCAACTCGGCAAACTCCGGCTTGTCCGGCGCATCCTCCGGGGCCACCGACAATTTGTACATGCCGCGGTGCTCCGGCGCCGAAGCGTCCAGCCACGGGTCCTCCAGAATCCCCGCCTCAAACGAAATGTGCAGCAGGTTCCGGTCCATGGAGTACGGCTTCGACGCCGACGCCTCCACCGGAATATTCTTCGCCCGCGCGTACGCGATCATCTCCGCGCGCCCGGGAAACGTCTCCCGGAACGACGCGTCCCGCCACGGCGCAATCACGCCCAGTTCCGGCGCCAGGGCCGCCGCCGCCAGCTCGAACCGGACCTGGTCGTTGCCCTTGCCCGTCGCCCCGTGCGCAATCGCGCCGGCGCCCTCCGCCCGCGCGATCTCCACCATCCGCTTCGCGATCAGCGGGCGCGCGATGCTCGTCCCCAGGAAATACTGCCCCTCGTACACAGCCCCCGCGCGGATCATCGGATAAATGAAGTCGCGCGCGAACTCCTCCTGAAGGTCGTCGATCACACACTTGGCCGCGCCCGTGCGCAGGGCCTTGGCTTCGAGACCGTCAAGCTCCTCCTCCTGCCCGATGTTCGCGCAGAACGCCACGATCTCCGCGCCGTGCTTCTCCTTCAACCACGTCAGGATCACCGACGTGTCCAAACCGCCCGAGTACGCCAAAACCACTTTCATAAGCAAACAGTATGGCCCCGCTCCCGCCGGGATGCCACAGGAATCCACATGGCCAGGTGGCAAAGTGCAGGACTGACCCCTGGGGTCAGTCCTTGGCCTTGACACCTGGCCCCGCCCCGCGGTCGATCCGCAGGACGTCCTCCGCCGCCGCCATGTCCGATGGCCCTTCCTCCAGCTCCCGGCGCAACGCAAAATAGGAGTTGAACCGGTGCTCGGGGTCCGTCGGGCCGCGCGTGACCTCAAACCAATCCATGAACTCCCCCACCACCCGCATGTACTCGCCCGACAACCGGTGCAGCCGGTTTGCATACTCCAATCGCGCCAGATACTCGTCCGCCCGCTTCGGATTGAGGAGGCATTCCACCGCGTCCAGATAGGCCAACACCACGGGCCGCGCCACCACGTCCCCGCGCGCCGCAAGCTCGCGCAATGCCGCGGCCTTGCGCCGCAGCTCGACGAAGAGCGCGGCATTCCGCGGCGCCTCCCCAAGCCGGTCAACCGTGTACAATACCGGCTTCCCGTCGGCGCCCGCGACCGACGTGGGCAGCATCCGCGCCAGCTCGGCCCGCGTTTCCGCCCGGCCAAGAAGCGGTTCCAGCGGCGCTTTGGCCGCCAGGCGCACGGTCTGCCGCCACCAAACCTCCCCCGCCTTCGGATCGGCCCAGAAACGGTGCGCCGTTCCTGGCCGGACCACAAAATCCCGGACCCATCCCGCAAACGCCTCCCGTTCCGCGCGCGACCGCGTCAACTGGTCCACCAGCAGGCGGCTGAACGCCGATTGGTGCCAGCGCTCCAGCCGCGTCGGCGCCGGCCCTTTCCATCCGAGCACAACCGCGAGGGTCGGGCTTCGCTGCCGCCCCTCCATGCCCTTCACCAAGCGCGCGAGATCGTCCGCGTCCCCGGGCAACGCCTCCGCGGTCAGCCCGGCGACCGCCCAGTACGGCAGTTTGGGAAGCTCCGCCAGATCGTCCGGGATGCCCGCCGCCAGGGCGTGGGCGTAGCACAGCACTTCCACAAGCGCCTGGGCCAGCAAACCGGCGTCCACCAGCGCCGGCTCCGGACCCGTGAGTGTGAATACCGCCGACTCCGGCTGGACCACCAGGCCCCGCCGGTATTCCCCCGCCGCAAGCCCCTCCACAAAACGAATATGCACCGGGACCGCGCCCTTCGCCTTGCCCCCCAGAAACGCATCCAGCCGTTCCGTAATCCGCTCGGCCAATCGCATCGCGGAATCCGCGAAACTCCTGTCCGCCGCCCATGCCGAGAAACGGCCGTCCGCCGTGCGAATCACCGCGGGCGCCCGCGCCCCGGCCTTTCCCTCCTGCTCTCCGGTTTGGGGCCATGCATGCTGCGGCGCGGCCGCCGCAAGCGCCACCATCCCGGCGCAGGCAAGGCGCCGGATCACGGCCCGACCGCCGCGCCTGGCCAGCCCCGCCAGTCGCGCGTCCGCTGCATTGCCAGCACGCATAGCCCCACCACAACGGCAAGCGCCACCAGCCAGGCCAATACCTGCCGCCGCGCCCGGCGCCGTTCCACCTTCAGCGTGCGCCGGACGGGACGCCCCCCGCGCGCCGGTTTCGCGCCGATCTCGCGGCGCAACTCGTCCATGCGCCGCCGCCCCGCGCGCTCCTCATCCGCCAGCCGCCGCATGCGGCCCTGGACCGCCCTTGTCCTGGTTCCGCCCCGCGCCATGGATCACGGTCCCTTCATCAAATAGACCACCAGCCACACGATGCCCAGCAGCACAAGCGGCAGGTTCAAGGCAAAGCCCCGCTTCAGCCACGTCCCAAACTCGCCCTCCTCCGCGCCCCCCGCCGGCTGCGCGACGTTCCGGCCAGCCCCCGCGTCCGCCGCCCCTTCGGGCTCCCCTTCCTCGCCGCGCAACACCCGCAATTTCGCGCGGTTCTGCGTGAAAACCGCGCGCGCATGATCCACCAGCGCCAATGCCTCCGTTACCGCGGGCTCCAAGTCGTCCGGGTCCCACTCTTCCGGACGAATGCCGTCCACCCCTTCCAGGACCTCCCCGAAAACCTGCCGCGTCTGTTGGATTTGTTCCAACTCCCGCCGCGCATCCTCCTCCTCGCGCTCCAGCATCATCAGCGCCCGCCGCAGCTTCTCCACCATCTCCTTGCGTCCCGACAGCACCTCTTGCTGCTTGACGCTGAGTTCCTCCAACTCCCGCTTCTGCTGCTCCAGCATCTCCTGCCGGCGTTGCAACTCCATCAGCTCCTGCTGCGCCCGTTGCACCTGCTCCGACAATTCCTCCCCGCCCCCGCGTCCGGGTCCGGTCCCTGGTTCGTCCTGCTGGCGTCCTGCCGCCATATTGCCTCCGTTCTTTTTTTTCACGGGATTACAATGGTTTGGCCCACGCGCAGTTTCTTCGCGTCGGGCAGTTGCTCCGTGTTCGCTTTTAGAATCCGGTCCACGCCGTCCTGCGCGTTCCCATGATAATACTGCACCGCGATCCGCCACAACGTCTCTCCCGGTTTGACGGTGTGGAGACGCGTGCCTCCGGCTCCGGATGGCGCTGGATTCACCGGGACCGCCCTCGGAATCACCGGCTCCGGCGCCTTCCCCACGCCCGGCACCGTCGCCGGCGGACGCGCCACCGCCACGCCCTGCTTCGCCGGCGGGGGCGCTTCCGCGGACGGCGCCGCCGCCAACGGTCCGCCCGCGGATTCGGCCGCCGCCGGCGCCGCCTCCGCCCGTGCCCGCGCCGCCTCCAGGGCCGCCACGCGCCCCCTGGACTCCTCCAACTCCTGCTTGAGCTGCAGGTTGCTCTTTTGCAACCGCGCCATCTCCGCGGCGTTCTGAATGGGCGAGTTCGGAAGCGTCGCCGCAAACGACAGCTCCGACCGCGGAATCCACTGCTCCACGATCCGCGCCCGGTCGCCGTCCGGCCGCAACGCCAGATACCGGCGGTAATGGTAAATGGCGGACACATAGTCGCCCAGCTTGTCGTCGTAGATCAGGCCCAGCTCCAGGTGCGCCTTCGCCATGTTCGGGTTCTCGCGCAGGACCTCGTCGTAGAGCGCAATCGCCCCCTTGAAATCCCGAAGCTCGTAGCGTTCCTTGGCCCGCTTGAACACCGGGGTCTCGTAATCATTGTCCACAGGCGCCGCCGGACGGTCCGGCGTGCACGCCGCCAGGACCGCGGTCATTGCCAGAAACCATCGCCGCATACTCAGAGTATTAGTCGTTGACGAAGCCGGGTGCAAGCGGTTACCTTGCCAGACTTCCGACCGGGGTCATAGCTCAGTTGGTAGAGCGCCTCAATGGCATTGAGGAGGTCTGGGGTTCGAATCCCCATGGCTCCACCCCCTTTTCCGCGCCCCCATGCCGGCCCGGCTGCCCCGGACACCGTCTCCGCCCGCGCCCGTTCCGGTTTCCCGCGCTCACGCGCCCGTTTTCCTCCGCGCCTCTGTTTCGCCCCGTCCCGGCAGCGAACGCGCCGCGGCCCCCTTCGCGCGGTACGCGGAAGGACTCACTCCGAACGCGCGCCGGAAACGGTTGGTGAAGTAAAACGCGTTCCCGTACCCGCACTCCCCCGCCACCTGCGCCACGCCCAGCGCCGAGTGCCGCAGCAACTCCCGCGCGTGCTGCAGCCGCTGCCGCTCCGCAAACCGCTGCGGCGCCACCCCCGTCTCCTCCCGGAACAGATGCGAAAAGCGCGACACCGACATCCCGCACAAACCCGCCAGCCGCTCCAGCGAAAACGGCGCATCGAAACGGGTCGTCAGTTCGTCCACCGCCCTTTGGATGCGCGGGTCCAGGGACGACCAGGGACCGTCCGCGCGCGACGCCTCCGCCCAGAGCAGCGCCTCCTCCAGCGCGTTGAACGCCATCGCGATCCAGCGCCCCCGCGGCGAGCGCACCGCCGCCACCGCCCTGCGGAACGCCCCTTCCATCCGCGCCCGCACGCCTCCGCCCGGCACTTCCAGATGCCGAAACCCCGGCGCCACCGCCGGCCATTGCAGCAACGGCTGCCACAGCGGTTTGGGCTGGAAATGCGCCCACAAAAACCGCCATCGCCCCGCCCCCGGCGCCGTGCCATAATCCTGTTCCGCCCCCAACTCAAACAAGTCCAGGCTCCCCGCCCGCGCCTCCACGTGCCGCCCCCCCGATCCCACACGGCCCGCCCCCGACAACGTGTACATCACAAGCCAATCGCCGGACCCGCCCGGCCGCCACGTCGAATACCGCCGTCCCTGGTCAAACTCCGACGCGTACACATCGGTCTGCGCCGTGTGCGGCGCCGGGCGCCGCCCGAGGGATTGGCCAGCCATGACAGGATATTATAGCACTTCGGCAAACCGCGCCATTCCCTTTCCGCCCCGCCCGCGCCATGTTTCCACCATGACAGCCACACTGATGGGCAGTGAAGCAGAACTAATGGAACGCACGAAACGGGAGTACGACGAGCGGGGGTTCGCCCTGGTGGACGATCTTTTCTCCGACGGGGAGCTGCGGGATATCGAAGGGTTTTTCGAGGCGTATCACGTGAGGTCCGCCAAAGGCCTGGAAAAACATGAACCCGGCCAACCGCTTGCCGCCAACGCCTGGGGCGGCAAACTCGAGACCGTGGACCGCACCAAGCACCAGGTTCGCGCCCTCCATCCGCACCGCGAGTTTCCCGAGGTCCTGAATTGGTATCTCCACCCGAACATGGCCATGTGGCTGGAATTGTTCCTCGGCAAACCGGCCCTCGGCGCCCAGACCATGTTCTACTACAAGCCGCCGGGGGCCAAAGGCCAGGGCATGCACCAGGACAACTTTTATCTCCTTTCCCAGCCCGCCGCATGCATAGGCGCGTGGACGCCCATCGACGACGCCGACGAGGAGAACGGATGCCTTTGGATGGTACCGGGGTCCCATCGCGCCGGGTACCAGTGCCCGGACAGCACCGCCGAACGTTGGCTCAACTATGGCGACAGCCACATCACGAAGTTCCCCCGCGAAACCAAACCCGTTCCGGTTCCCGTCAAACGCGGCCAGACGCTGTTCTTCCATGGCCTCATGATCCACGGGTCCGGTCCCAACCGCTCCCAGACCCGGTGGCGGCGCACGTTTATCGGCCATTACGTGGACCAGGCGACCGCCACGATCTCGAAGTTTTACCATCCTGTGCTCGATATGAAGGGGAGGGTGGTTTCCGTGGGCGAATACCAAGGCGGCGGCCCGTGCGGCGACGGCTGGCAGGGCGCGGTCCATTAGCCCCGCCCCCAGGTGTCAAGGTCAAGGACTGGCCCCAGGGGTCCTTGACCCTGGCACCTGGCTTTAGCCGGTGGTGCGGAGGCCGCCGGCGATTGCGTTGACCGATAACAGGAGCGTCGGAAGGACCGACTCCGCGCGCGGTTCGTCCCCGGCCGCCCGCGCCTCGCGCCACGCCCGCAACAGCGCGATCTGGCGCCGGTGCAATTCCCCCAGCGCCTCCGCCCGCAACCGCAGCGTGTTCGCCATGCGCGGGCGCCGTTTCGCCAGTTCCTCTCCAAACAACCGCGCCAGCATGAACCCGGTCCGCGCATGCTCGTCCCGCACGATCCCGAGAAACCGGCTGCGCACCGCCCCATCCCCCACCATGGCCGCGTAGGCCGCCATGATCCCCGTGTCGGCGCTTGCCAGGCTTGTCTCCACGTTCGTGAGCACGTACCGGAGGAACGGCCAGTCTTCCGCCCGGCGCGCCAGTTCCCGGAAGGCTCCCGGCGCCTCGCGTTCGAGCCGCTCGAGAGCGAGGCCGGCGCCAAACCACCCCGGCAGGTAAAACCGGCTCTGCGTCCAGCTAAACACCCACGGAATGGCGCGCAAATCCTCGAATGAGCGCGCACCCGTCCGCCGCGCGGGGCGTGAGCCGATGCGCGCATGCTCCAGGGCGTCAATGGGCGTGGCGCCGGCATGGAACTCCATGAACCCCTCCTCCCGCAGCAGCGCGCGATAGGCCTCCGTGCTCATGCGGGCCAGCGCCGTCATGGCCTCGGGCGCGGAGGGCGGCGGCGCCCCGTGCCGGTGCCGCAGGGTCGTGGCGGTGACGCCGGCCGCAAGCAGCTCAAGATTGTAAGTGGCGGTGATGAGGTTGGCGTATTTCTGGGCGATGGTCTCGCCCTGTTCGGTGAGGCGGAAATCCCCCTCCAAACCGCCGGAGGGCAGGGCGTCCAGAAACCGGTGCGTCGGGCCGGCGCCGCGTGAGATCGTGCCGCCGCGGCCGTGGAAGAACCGGATGCGCACGCCCCGGACGGCGCCTTCGCCGGCCAACGCCGCCTGGGCGCGGTGCAACGCCCATTGGCTTGCGAGGATGCCGGAGTCCTTGTTGGAATCTGAATAGCCGATCATCACTTGCTGGACCAGCAGCCCGTCGTCGTGCCGCGGCGAGGGTTCGCCCTCGGGCAGCGCTCCGGCCGCGGCGCGCCGCTGCTGGCGATGGGTTTCGAGGCTCAGGCGTGTCACGGGATGGTCCAAAAACGCGCGCAGGACCGCCGGACTGCCTTCGAGGTCTTCGAGGGTTTCGAACAGCGGCACCACCGGGAGCAGGCAGGTGAGGCCCGCGTTGGTGAAACGCGCCAGCCCGGCCTCGCGCGCGAGCACATAGACCGCCAGAAGGTCCGCGAGCCCCCGCGTCATGCTCACGATCAACGAACCGATTCCGTCCCGCCCCCACGCGTCCACGTGCTCCGCCAGCACGCGGTACACGCCGAGCACGGCGTCCGCGTCAGCTCCGGCGCTCCGCCCCGGATGCACAAAGGGACGGGGCGACCGCAACTCGCGTTCGAGGAAATCGAGCTTCCGTTTCTCGGGCCAATCGCCGTACTCGGCGCCGTCCAGCCCCGCCGCCGCCAGGAGCCGCGCCAGGGCCCGCTCGTGGGCCAAGCTGTTTTGGCGGACGTCGAGATTGGCGAGGTGAAAGCCGAACACCTCGACGCTGCGCAGCACGCGGTTCACGTCCCCTCGCGCCAGGCGCCCGGCGCCAACGTCCGCCAGCGAATCCCGCAACAGCCGCAGGTCCGCCGCAAGTTCCGCCGCCCGCCGGTATTCGCCGGGGGGCGCCGGGGCGCGCGGCTCGTACGCGGGCGCGGGGAGCCGCGCCAGCATCAACGACACCATGGCCCGCCATGGTTCCTCCGGGTTCCGGAGCAACGCCGTCCGCCCGGCTTCGCCCAGTTCCGCGGCGCCTTTCTGGATCGCGTCCACCAGCGGCTTGGGTGGCGGCTGCAACCGCGCCGACAGGCTCAGCCGCTGGACGAGATCGGTGAGCTGCCGCCGCTGCAACCGGACCGCGGCGGCCCGCAGTTCCCCGAGCGTTTCGCGGGTAACCCCGGACGTCACCAGGGGATGGCCGTCCCGGTCGCCGCCGACCCAGGAGCCGAACCGGATTTCCGGCAGGCGCCGTGTGTCGTGGAAAGGCGCGGGATCGAATCCCGCGGCCACCCAGGCCTGGACCAGGCGCGTGTCCATGCGGGGCAACGCCTCGGGGAACACGTTTTCGAGGTAATGGGCCACGTTCCGGCGCTCGGACTCAATGTCGGGCTTGTCCAGGTGAATCTCGCCGGTCCGCCAGAGGCGTTCGAGAGCGAGTTTGACCTCGTCCCGGAGGGCGTTGCGCTCGGCGGGCGTCCACATCTGGTTTTCGAGCCGCACGATCAACAGGTACAGCGCGCGGTGCTGTTCGAGAACCGTGGCGCGTTTGGCTTCGGTGGGATGCGCCGTCAGAACCGGCTCGATCCGCACCCGCTTGACCGCCTCCAGAATGTCGGTTTCCCGTACTCCGGACGCCGCGAGCCGCCGGAGGTTGTGCCCCCAAAGGCCCGGTTCGGCGTCCATGCCCAGGCGCGCCTCCCGCAACCGCCGCGTCTGGGCGGCCGCGTTCTCCTCGACCATGTTGAGCAATTGGAACGCGATGGAGTGCGCCTGCAACAGCCGCGCTTCGTCCCCTTCGAACCTGCGCCCCGCCGCGTCCGTTTCCGCCCCCCAGGGGAGATGCCGGACCAGCGCGGTTTCCCCCAGTTCCTCCAGGACCTCCGCAAAGCAGGCGCGCAGGAAACGGAGGTCGCCCTCGACCTTTTTCAGGCCTTCGTCCAGAAATGTGATCTTCGCGCGTTCCATCCATGCCGCCCGGCCGCCCAAGGTGGAATCATGGCGGGCCCGGCGCGCTTTGCCACAAGTTTTCCATGCCGCGCGGCGCCGCGCCGATCCCGGGCCACAGCGCGGTCCGGCCCGGTCCGGTCCTTCCGCGCCGTCACTTTCCCGGAGTGCCCACCCGCTGCCCTTGCGCCCGCGCCCATGCCCGTGTCGCCGCCCACTTTGGATACTCCTCGGGCCTGCTGTCGTAATACTCGCCCAGGCCCCAGCTTCCCCACTTCGACCAGGTCCCGATCGACGAGAACAACGCGATGAGATCGCCGCCCGCGTCTTTCCAGCCCGCCAGATATTTCTCGTAGACGCCGCCCATCCGCGGGTGCCGGTTCGCCGCGTGCAAGAGCTTGGCCAGCGCCTCGTTATTTTCCCCGCCGCCCACGCCCACGAGGTGCTGCCCCGCCTCGTAACAGACCAGCCGCACGCCATACTTGTCCGCAACGGCTTTTTGCTCGCGAATCCAGCCCATGCACTCGGGCAACGCCTTCTGTTCCACATGGTCCAACACCTGCTCGACCGTCCAGGCCGCCACCTTGTCCGCCGTCAACGCGTCCGCTTCGTCCGAGCGTTCCGGAACGTTCATGCTCACGTAGGGCGCGATGGCCAGCGCGTCCACATCGGCCGCCCCCCGCGTCTGCGCCAGCAGCATGCCGTCGGACCAGTAACTCCCGCCCGCCGCCTGCCATGCCAGCGCGCGCACAAGCCGCTCCCGCCCGCCGAAGACCTCCTCCCAAATCCGGAAGATCTCCACCGACCGGCGCGCGAACAACTGGGCGCGCCCCTCCCACGGCCTCTCCGACGGGCCGATTCCCCGTTCCTTTGCCAGGCGCTCCGCCCACCGGGCCTGCTCAAACATGCCGTTCCAGACTTCGTTGGAAAACTCCACCACCACCTTGAGGGAAGGGTCCAGCCTCGCCTTCACAAGCTTCGCGAATTCGCGGACGTACTCGTCGTCCGCCAGGTGCGGCATGCAAACCCAGGGATCGGCCTTCAGCCGGTTGGCCAGGTCCATCATCACTTCATACAACGACTGCGGCCAGACAAGAACGTGGCATCGGGAGCATGCAACCACCTTCCCCACGAAAATGCAAGGAGGCGCGGGCCGGCGGGATGCCCGGGGGCTCTCCACGCGGATGGGCCGGTCATTGTGTCATGTGGCGGGACGCCGCTTCCAAAGGAGTGACAGGCCGGACAGCGTCACGAGGAGCGCGAGGGCGGCGGCGGTGATGAGGCTGGCGCGGATGGGATGGGTGGTGAGGTCGAGGACGATGCGGTCCCAACGGGTCGTGTGGATGCCGGGGTTTTCCGGCCATGCGGCGAGGGCGGCGCGCAGGCAGCGGGAGCGGAGGATTTCGCGGCGGCCGAAAGGCAGGGCCATGGCGTCGGCGGCCAGGGCGGTGTAGCGGGCGCCGAAGAAGCGGAGCATGGCGCTGTCGGGCCATTCGGCGCGGGCGGCGGCAAGCATGGGGGCGTGGGCGGCGGCCCGTCCGGGGGCGGGTTCGAGGAGGAGCAGGGCGTCGCGGGTGCGCGCGAGCCTTTGGGGGTCGAGGGCGATCAGGTCGCGGAAGAGATCGGGGATGGCCTCTGGG
>CAYSZK010000115.1:0-13024 GCA_964435495.1 uncultured Verrucomicrobiales bacterium | reverse complement strand
ATTTATACCTTTATATTTGTCCCTTTATATTCCTTTCCTGAGCCCCGGGCTCACCGGCATGGAACGTTGTCTATCAACCGGGTCTTTCCCAAAAAAACCGCCGCGCACAAACGCCCGTCCACCGCCTCCACGTAATCCACCCGGAATCCCTCCCGCCGCAGCCCGTTCGCCGCCAGCGCGGGCGCCCCGTCCGGGCCTGTTTTCGCCGCCGCCTTCAGCACCGCCGCAAACCGCGGCGCGCGCTTGCGTTCCGCCGCCGTCAAATACCGGTTCCGCGAGCTGAGCGCCAGGCCGTCGGCCTCCCGCACCGTCGGAGCGACCACCACCCGCACAGGCATGTCCAAATCCCGCGCCATCCTCTGGATCACGTCGCACTGCTGCGCGTCCTTTTGCCCAAACACCGCCACGTCCGGCTGAACAATGTGGAACAGCTTCGCCACCACCGTCGTGA
The DNA here is from genome assembly GCA_964435495.1 of uncultured Verrucomicrobiales bacterium. GTDB lineage: Bacteria > Verrucomicrobiota > Verrucomicrobiia > JADLBR01 > JAIBCM01 > CAYSZK01. The sequence goes on along the minus strand of CAYSZK010000115.1, from coordinate 12,573 downwards.
CCCCGCGAAAATGCCCGGGCCGGGACCGCCCGCACCGCCCTTTCGACATCGACGCCTCCTCCACCCACGTCGAATGGTCCCGGTCATACATCCGGCCCGGCGCAAACACCGCGTCCACCCGCAACCTCCGGCACATGGCCGCGTCCGCCGCCAACGCCCGCGGATACCGCGAGAAATCTTCCCCCGGCCCAAACTGCGCCGGATTCACGTAAATGCTCACCACCACCACGTCCCCGAGATTCGACGCCCCGCGGATCAGCGCCGCGTGCCCCTCATGCAAGGCCCCCATCGTCGGCACCAAGGCGATCCGCCGCCCCTGCCGCCGCCACACCGCCGCCTGCTTCGCCATCGCTGCCTTTGTCCGGATGATTTTCACCGCGCACCCCGCCTTCCTGTCATACACGCCGGCGTTTTCCACCGCACGCCCGCGGGCGCCGACGTGCCCGCGGACCGCGCCGGGGCCTTGACTCCCGGCTCCGGCAAATCCATAATTCCCCGATCATGCCCAGCCCAGACCCCTATATTCAAGACCTCTTCGCCGAACGCATCGGCGGCGCCGGCTACGGCAAGGGAACGGCCATCTACAAATTCGAGAAAATCAAGCGCGCCAAGGCCGCCGCCCGCGAAGCCCATCCGGGCACCGAACTACTCGATCTCGGCGTCGGCGAACCCGACGAAATGGCCTTCCCCCGCATCGTGGACGTCCTCTGCCGCGAAGCGCGCAAACCCGAAAACCGCGGCTACGCCGACAACGGCGACGCCGTCCTCAAGGAATCCGCCGCCCGCTACCTCAAAACCGTTTGCGGGGTAACCATCGACCCCGCCACCGAAGTCCTTCATTCCATCGGCTCGAAGGCCGCGCTCTCGCTGCTCCCCGCCTGTTTTATCAACCCCGGCGACGTCGCCCTCATGACCATCCCCGGCTACCCCGTCTTCGGCACGCACGCCAAATACTACGGCGGCGAAGTCCACAATCTTTCCCTCACCGAGGCCAACAACTTCCTCCCGGACCTCGACTCGATCCCCGCTCCCATCCTCAAACGCGCAAAGACCCTCGTCCTGAACTACCCCAACAATCCCACCGGCGCCTCCGCCACGCCCGCGTTTTTCGAAAAGGTCGTGCGCTTCGCCAAGACCCATCGCATCGTCGTGATCCACGACTTCGCCTACGCCGCCCTCGTTTTCGAGGGCGCTCCGCTCAGTTTCCTTTCCATCCCCGGCGCCATGGATGTCGGCGTCGAACTCCATTCCGCTTCTAAAAACTTCAACATGACCGGCTGGCGCTGCGGCTTCGTCGCAGGCAACCGGCTCATCGTCAAGGCCTACGGCGACGTCAAGGACAACTCCGATTCCGGCCAGTTCCTCGCCCTCCAGCACGCCACCGCCGAAGCCTTCGACCACCCCGAAATCACCCGCGAAATCGCCGCCAAATACTCCCGCCGCATGGACCTGCTCGTCCCCGCGCTCAACGCCCTCGGCTTCCGCGCCCGCAAGCCAAAAGGCTCCTTCTTCCTCTACACCGCCGCGCCCAAAGCCGCCGCCGTCAACAGCGCCACCATCGAGTTCCCCGCGGCCGAGGACTTCTCCCAATGGCTCATCCGCGAGAAATGCGTCTCCACCGTTCCTTGGGACGACGCTGGCGCGTTCGTCCGCTGGTCCGTCACGTTCCAGGCCGCCGGCGAATCGGAGGAGAAACGCGTCATCACCGAAATCCAGCGCCGTCTCCAGAACGTCACGTTCACTTGGTAACCCCGCCCTTTTTTGCCGCGCGGCTGTGGCGCCGGCGACAGGCCTTTGGACTGCGGTGGCAGAGCGCAGCGGCGACACCGCTTTGGGACAGAGACGGGGAATGCACCACCACGGAGGGAGGGGAGTTCTCCCGCTGAGGCACGAAGGCGCGGAGGAGCGAGACTGAAAACAGGGGACGGGAGGCGGTGCCATCCGCGGTTACCCCCTCCGCGCGCGCCGTGGACTCCGCGGGAGACTTGGGCAGGTCGAGGGTCGAGGGCGGGGAGAAAGCGCGTAGGATAGGGCTATCCGTCTTGGTGGTCCAATATGTTAGGCGGCGGGACGCCGCTTCCACTTCCGTCGTCCGTCCCCCGGCTTCCCCCTTCGTGTCCTTTGCCCCCTTCGTGGTGGAACCTTCCCCCTTCCACGCGCTCCGCGTTTTCCGCGGTTAAGTAGCCCCCGTTCGTGGTAAAAACCTCTCAGCTCCGTATTATCCCCGGCATTGACACCGGCCCCGCGCCCGGGTTTGATGCGCGCTTCCATGCGCGAGTTTTCCATCGGTCTGGCCGGTCTGGGCACCGTCGGCGGCGGGGTTGTCAACCACCTCCACCGCAACGGGGATATCCTTGCCTCGCGCACGGGCTTCCGCTTCCGGATCACCCGCGCCGCCGTCCGCGACCCCGCCAAAGCCCGCGCCTCCGGTCTCGACCCCGCCCTGCTCACCACCGATCCCCTCGCCCTGGCCCGCGACCCGAACATCCAGATTCTCGTCGAGGTCATGGGCGGCACCACCCTCGCCGGCGAGGTCATCCGCGCCGCGCTCGAAAGCGGCAAGGCCGTTGTCACCGCCAACAAGGCGCTCCTGGCCGAAAAAGCCGCCCCCCTCATCGATCTCGCACGGGAAAGGAAACTCCCTCTTTGCTTCGAGGCGTCCGTCGCCGGCGGCATACCGATCCTCAAAGCCCTGCGCGAAGGCCTCGTCGCCAACCACATCTCGGCCATCCACGGCATCGTCAACGGCACCTGCAATTTCATTCTCTCCTCCATGGCCGGCACCGGCGCAACGTTCGAAGACGCCCTCGCGGAAGCCCAGCGCCTGGGCTACGCCGAAGCCGAACCTTCCCTCGACGTGGACGGGCTGGACGCCATGCACAAGGCCGTCATCCTCGCCGCCCTCGCCTACGGCTTCTGGGCCGACCCCGCCAAAGTCTGCGTCGAAGGCATCCGCCATGTCCACCCCGACGACATCCGCTACGCCAGGCTCCTCGGCTACGCCATCAAACTCCTCGCCATTGTCCGCGCCGGCTCCGGGGACGGCGTCGAAATCCGCGTCCATCCCACGCTCATCCCCACCGGCCACGTCCTCGCATCGGTCGGCGGCGCCTTCAACGCCCTGGCCCTCCACGGCGACGTCGTTGGCGACACGCTGTTCTACGGGCGTGGCGCGGGCGCCGATCCCACCGCCAGCGCCGTCATCTCCGACCTCGCCGAGGCCGCCTTCGGCCTCACCCACGGCGTCCCCCTGCCCGCCTGCGCCACCCACGCCCACTACGCCCGCCTCAAACCCGTCGCCGATATCCTCACGCCTTACTACACCCGGTTCTCCGTCGTTGACCGCCCAGGCGTCCTCGCCGCCATCGCCGGCGTCTATGCCAAACACCAGATCGGCATCTCCTCCGTCTTCCAACCCAAAGGTGTCACCGGCGAACAGGTCCCCCTCATTCTCATGAGCCACGACGCCCGCGAAAGCGCCTTCCGCGCGGCCCTCGCCGAGATCGGCAAACTCGACGTCGCCCGCGGCCCCGCCGTCGCCCTGCGCGTGGAGGATTTCGGCTCATGAGCTGGCGCGGCGTCATCGAGGAGTTCCGCTCCCACCTCCCCGTCCGCGGCACCACGCCCGCGGTCACTCTCCTCGAAGGCAACACCCCGCTGATCCCCTCGCCCGATCTCTCGCGCGAAATGGGCGGCGGGCGCCGGGTCTTCCTCAAATACGAAGGCCTCAACCCCACCGCGTCGTTCAAGGATCGCGGCATGACGGTCGCCCTCTCCCTCGCCGTCGAACGCGGCGCGCAAACCGTCCTCTGCGCCTCCACCGGCAACACCTCCGCCGCCGCCGCCGCCTACGCCGCCCGCGCCGGCGTCCGCTGCGTCGTCCTCCTTCCCGCCGGCAAGATCGCCAAAGGCAAACTCGCCCAGGCGCTCATGTACGGCGCCCGCGCCGTCGCCATCCGCGGCAACTTCGACGACGCCCTGCGCCTCGTCCGCGACTTGGGCAACGAACCCGGCTTCGCCGTTGTCAATTCCATCAACCCCGACCGCATCGAAGGCCAAAAGACCGCCTCCTTCGAAATCGTCAACACCCTCGGCGACGCGCCCCACTTCCATTTCCTGCCCGTCGGCAACGCCGGCAACATCACCGCCTACTGGAAGGGGTACTCCGAATACCACAACCTCGCGCGCGCCACGCGCCGCCCCAAAATGATGGGCATCCAGGCCGCCGGCGCCGCCCCCATCGCCCTCAACAAGCCCGTCCCCAAACCCGAGACCATCGCCACTGCCATCCGCATTGGGCACCCCGCCTCCTGGGACGGCGCCCGCAACGCCATCGACGAATCCGGCGGCGCCATCGACACGGTCACCGACAAGGAAATCCTCGCCGCCCACAGCCGCCTCGCGGCGAAAGACGGCGTCTTCGTCGAACCCGCCAGCGCCGCCAGCGTCGCCGGCCTCCTCAAGGCCAGGCGCTCCCCCACCTTCGACCAAACCATCCCCGAAGAGGCCGTCATCGTCTGCACCCTCACCGGCCACGGCTTGAAAGACCCCGACACCGCCATCAAGAACGCCCCCAATTTCACCACCACTTGGGCCTCCCGCGACTCCGTCCTCAAAGCCATCCGGTGACAAAACGGGAAGCGTCCTCCCGCGTGATTGCCGGCGAACCGCACCGGCGCCCATAGTTTTCTCCAAAATTCAGTCGTCGTAATGCCCTTTTGCCTGAATGACAATCAAGCTGCCTAAATTCCAAGCGCACGCTTCAAATCCTCCATCGTTTCAAACACCAAGTGCTTTGGGGTTTTTGAGGCGATGGCTTCACGAATCCGTTTGGCGTTTTTTGGAGAACCGAGCAACCGCGAGGTGGTGTCCTCCGCCGGCTGGCGCCGCCCACGCGGAGGCGCCAGCGTTTTCGACAAGATGAATTCCTTGATCGTCAACCCGGCAAAAGTGGCCAAGGTCTTTATCTGCCGGTGCTGCTCGGGTTCGATCTCAATGGTTAGCCTGGTCATACCCCAAAAGTTGTCAATAACCACAGTCTTGTCAACCTTGCTCTCGCGCGCGGCGCCCAAGGACGGTGCCGGCCACACAAAGCCTGCACTGGGCCTGTCCCTTTGAAACCATGCCGCGGCGCTCCGCCGGAAACTGTGTGGCGCCCCGCATATCACGACCGAACCCGGCATCAGGCTGCCGCCTGATCGCCAACCGGCCCCGCCCCTTCCCCCCACCCCTCAATTCTGGCCCAACACCAATTCTGCCACGTTGATCCCGCGCAAGTCGAACAGCCGCTGGATCACTTCCTCGATCAGGTTGTTCGGGCACGACGCGCCCGCCGTCACCCCTACGGTCACCGGCCCCGCCGGAAGCCATCCCGCGCTCGTCACTTCCCGCTGCGCGTGCAGGTCGTAATGAATGATCGCCGACTCCGACAATATCTTCTCGGAGTTCTTGATGAAATACGTTGGCAGCTTGCCCTCCCCCATCTCCGCCAGGTGGGAGGTGTTGCTGCTGTTGTACCCGCCGATCACCAGCAACAGGTCCATCGGCCGCGCCAGCATCTCCTCCAGCGCGTCCTGCCGCTCCTGCGTCGCCCCGCAGATCGTGTCGAAAAACCGGAAATGCTCCGCCACTCTGGCTTCCCCGTACCGGTCGGCAATCGCGCGCCGGATGCGCCGCTGCACCTCCTCGGTCTCGCCGCGCAGCATCGTCGTCTGGTTGGCCACGCCCACCCTCTCCAAGTGCAGATCGGGATCAAACCCCTCCGAATAGGAGCCCTCAAACTTCTCCAGGAACGCCCCCTTGTCCCCGCCATTCCGGATGTAATCACAGACGTAATCGGTCTCCGCCAGGGTGAACACGACGAGGTAGTGGCTCGACCCGTCCGGTGTCAGCGCCCGCGAACTCGTCGCCTTGGTCTCCTCGTGCCACGACTTGCCATGGATGATCGAGGTCACCTTCTCCCGCGAATACTGGCGCACCCGCTTCCACACGCTCATCACGTCCCCGCAGGTCGTGTCCACCATCTGGCACCCCTTCGCCTTCAACACCTCCATTGTCTTCATCTCCGCCCCAAACGCCGGCACGATCACCACGTCCTCCGCCGTCACGTGATCCAGCCCATACTCGCCGTCCACCTCCCGCAACGACTGAATCCCCATGTCCCGCAGTTGCTCGTTCACTTCGGGGTTGTGGATGATCTCCCCCAAAAGGTAGATGTTCCTGTCCTTGAACACCTTTGCCGCCGCGTACGCCAGGTCGATCGCCCGCTCCACCCCGTAACAAAACCCAAATGCCTTCGCCAGTTTGATCGTCAGATTGCCCGCCGACAGCATGCCGCCCGACTGCCGCGCCCGCTCCACCAGCTCGCTCCGGTAGTGGCTCTCCACCTCCGCCTGCACGGTGTCCATCACCTCAGGCGTGCGCAGGTTCACCTTGCCCCCTTTCACCGCGGTCTCTGTTGCCATAAGTTTTCAACATAAACATATTCCCTCATCTGTCGAGCCCGGCCGCGCGGCCAGCCGCCAGCCCGCCCATCTCCAAAAGACGCGCGTATTCCGCCCCGCTCAAGGGCATCACTGAATACGAATACTCCAACGGTTCTTGCTTGACCAGCCAATGCCCCGCCACGAGCCCGGACGCTGCTCCGCCACGCCCATAATGCAAGCCGCCCCTTACGCCCGGCCCCTCCCGGTTTGCCTTTCCCTCCCCCGCCCCAGCCGCTATACGCTGGCCATGTTCGAGTTGCTCGCCACCGACGGCGCCGCCCGCCGCGGACGCCTTGTCACCGCCCGCGGCGCCATCGACACGCCCGCCTTCATGCCCGTTGGCACCCAGGGCTCCGTCAAAGCCGTCTCGCCCGACGAACTCCGCGCCCTCGGCGCCGAGGTCATCCTCGGCAACACCTACCATCTCCTCGTCCGCCCTGGCATCGCGCTCATCGAACAACTCGGCGGCCTCCACCGCTTCACCGCCTGGGACAGGCCCATCCTCACCGACTCCGGGGGTTTCCAGGTCTTCAGCCTCGCGAAACTCCGCAAAATCACCCCCGAAGGCGCCCACTTCCAAAGCCACGTCGATGGCGCCCCGCTTTTCCTCGGCCCCCGCGAAGCCCTCGACACCCAGGCCCGCCTCGGCGCCGACATCGCCATGCTCTTCGACGAATGCCCCCCCTGGCCCGCCGACCATGCCACCGTCGAAGCCGCCGTCCATCGCACGCTGGAATGGGCCAGAGTTTCCCGCGAGTTCCCGCCGGCCCCCCTCACACCCCTCCCCGGCGCCGCGCCCACGCAGGTCACCCGCCAGCTCCGCTTCGCCATTGTCCAGGGCGGCAGCCATCCGGACCTCCGAGAAGCCTGCGCCAGGGAACTCACCGCCCTCGGGTTCGACGGCTACGCCGTCGGCGGCGTCAGCGTCGGCGAGCCCGAACCCGAAATGTTCGCCGCCATCGAGGCATCCACCCCCCACCTGCCCGCCGGAAAACCCCGCTACGCCATGGGCCTTGGCATGCCCCATCAAATGATCGGAATGATCGCCCGCGGCATCGACATGTTCGACTGTGTCCTGCCCACGCGCATGGCCCGCAACGGCACGGTCTTCGTCGAGGACGGCATGCTCAACCTCGAAAACGCCGCCTTCACAGACGACCCGCGCCCCATCGAAGAGGGCTGCGCCTGCCCCGCCTGCCGCGCCTTTTCCCGCGCCTACATCCGGCACCTCCTCCGCGCCAGGGAAATTCTCGGCGTCCGCCTTACCTCTCTCCACAATCTCCACTTCTATCTCCATCTCATGCGCCGCGCCCGCGAAGCCATCGCCACCGGCGCGTTCCACGCCTTCCGCGCCGCCTTCACCGCACGCTTCAAACCGCGCGAATGAACCACGCGCCGGGAAGCGCCCCTCCCCACTGTCCCATCCCTACTCCTCCCGCTCGACTTTCCCGCCCACCTTGCGTAGGTTCCCCCCATGTCCCGCCTCCAAAAGGAATTCGCCGACACCCGCCGCGAACTTGACCGCCTCCGCTCCCGCGTCACCCTCGGCGCTTTCGCCATCACCCTCGGCCTCGCCGCCGTCGCCGGGGCGGTCTTCGCCGGCCTGAGCGCCATCCGCCAGACCCTCGCCGCCAACCCCGGCCTCCCCGCCCCCACAATCACCAACGTCGTCGCACTCAGCCTCCCAACGCCTCCCGGCCACCCGCCCGCCCATCCCGCCGCCCCCCCGTCCGCTCCCCACCCCGAAGGCGCGCCCGTCATCGTCGAAGGCGCCCCCTCCGGCGCTCCGCTCTCCGCCGAGGCCGCCACCCAACTCGCCCTCCAGATCGCCCGCGGCAAACTCAAATCCGAATACGGCATCGAACCCATCCTCGACGACAAGGTCAAAGCCGTGCGCCACGACGGACGCTGGTCCTGGCAGCGCCGCGTCGATTCCGCCGGCAAATCCCTCCGCCTCGAAGTCACCTTCGACCCCGACGGCGCCAACGCCGCCATCGCCATGAAAGATCCCGATACCGGCGAGTTCACCGAACTCCCCCGCAAGACCATCGAAATCTATCGCGGCTCCAAAAAAGACACCGCCACCGTCCCGCGATAAAGCTCATTCGTTGGTCTTATAAATAAGGCAACAAGTAATTAGTTTTGCTCCTTGCTATTCTGGCGGCCCCGGCCATTCTCCCGCCGCCATGATGCCGTCTCCGCTTTCGCCCAAGGGCGCCACCACCGGGCCCCGCGGCGCCGCGTTGCTCGCCAGTTCGCTCCTCAACAAAGGCACCGCCTTCACCGACCGCGAACGCGACTCGTTGGGCCTTCGGGGCCTGCTTCCCCCGCGCGTGTTCACCCTGGAAGAACAGATCGTCCGCGTTCTTGGCAGTTTCCGGCGCAAGGAATCCGATCTCGACCGCTACATCTTCCTCACCTCCCTCCAGAACCGCAACGAAACGCTTTTCTACAGGCTCGTCCTTGACCATCTCGAAGAGATGATGCCCATCATCTACACCCCCACCGTCGGCCAGGCCTGCCTCGAATACGGCGCCATTTTCCGCCGCCCGCGCGGGCTCTTCCTTTCCATCAACGACCGCGGGCGCGTCGCCGAAATCCTCCGCCATTGGCCCATCCCCGACGTGCGCATGATCGTCGTCACCGACGGCGAACGCATCCTCGGCCTGGGCGATCTCGGCGCCCTGGGCATGGGCATTCCCGTCGGCAAACTCTCCCTCTACACCGCCTGCGCTGGGCTCCACCCATCCTACTGCCTCCCCATCGCGTTGGACACCGGGACCGACAACCCCGCGATGCTCAACGACCCGCTTTACATTGGCCTGCCCCGCCGCCGCGTCCGCGGCCCCGAGTATGACGCCTTCCTGGACGAGTTCATGCACGCCACCCAGGCCGTCTTCCCGGGCGCCCTCGTCCAGTTCGAGGACTTCGGCAACACCAACGCCTTCCGCCTCCTCGAACACTGGCGCGGCCGCGTCTGCTGCTTCAACGACGACATCCAGGGCACCGCCGCCGTGGCCCTTGCCGGCATCCTCGCGGCCCTACGCGCCACAGGCGGCAAGCTCGCCGACCAACGCCTCCTCTTCCTCGGCGCCGGCGAAGCCGGCACCGGCATCGCTGACCTCTTCACCGACGCCGCCGTCGCCGACGGCCTCCCGCAGTCCGAGGCCCGCGCCCGCTGCTGGTTCGTGGATTCCCAGGGCCTCGTGGTCCGCTCCCGCGCAGCCAGCCTCGCGCACCACAAGATTCCCTACGCCCACGAGGCGCCCTCCCTCAAGACCCTTGCCGAGGCCATTGACCTGGTCAAACCCACCGCCCTCATCGGCGTTTCCGGCCAGGGCGCGTCGTTCACACGCCCGATTATCCAGGCCATGGCCCAACTCAACCCGCGCCCCATCATCTTTGCGCTTTCCAACCCCACCTCCAAAGCCGAGTGCACCCCCGCGCAGGCCATCGAGTGGAGCGGCGGCCGCGCCATCGTCGCCACCGGCAGCCCCTTCAAGCCCGTCACCCACGCCGGACGCACCCATGTCACCGGCCAGGGCAATAACGTCTATATCTTCCCCGGCGTCGGACTCGGCGCCCTCGCCTGCCGCACCCGGCGCGTCACCAACCGCATGTTCCTCGCCGCCGCCCGCGTCCTCGCCAACGCCGTCCGCGAATCCGATCTCGCCCAAGGCCGCGTCTATCCGGGCCTTGACCGCATCCGCGAAGTCTCCCTCGACATCGCCACCGCCGTCGCCGAAGACGCCTGGTCCGAAAACCTCGCCGACACTCCGCGCCCCGCCGACCCCCGCGCCTTCATTCAAGCCTGCATGTTCGAGCCCCAATACGCCGACTACGCCTGACCCCGCCGCGCGCGGCGCGGTCCATGGCCGCATCCTCCCGACTTCCTCCCATCTGGACGCTCCAAGCGGACCCCGCCCCAGCCTACGCCTCCCCGTTGGCCGGAATCCCCGCCCGCACCAGGGCGACGGCCTCCTCCACATCGTCCGTCGCTTGGATCAAGTCAATGTCCTCAAGCGCGATGGTCCGCTCCGTCAACAACGACTTCATCGCAAAATCCTTCAGCTCGCTCCAAAACTCCCGGCCCACCGCCACAATCGGAAACCGCTCGATCTTGCCGCACTGGATCAGCGTCAGCGCCTCGAACAACTCGTCCAACGTCCCGAATCCGCCCGGCAACACCACAAACGCCGAGGAATATTTCACCAGCATCACCTTGCGCACGAAAAAATGCTCGAACTCCACGAACCGGTCCAGATACGGGTTCGGTTTCTGTTCGTGCGGCAGATGGATGTTGCAGCCGATGGTGAACCCGCCCGCCTCCTTCGCCCCGCGGTTCGCCGCCTCCATGATCCCCGGACCGCCCCCCGTCATCACCACAAACCCCGCCTCCGCCAACCGCCGCCCCAGCGCCCGCGCCATTCCGTAATACCGGTGGTCCTCCTTGAACCGCGCCGACCCGAACACGGTCACGCAACGCCCCTCGAACTCCAACGATTCGTACCCGCGCAAAAACTCCAAAAACACGCGCACCGCGCTCTCCAGGTCCGCACCGCGCTCGCGCCGCCCGCCAAGAAAATGGCGCTCCGTGTCCTTCACCACACCAAGCAACGAGGGCAACCCCCGCGCTTCATATCCGCCGCCGCTGATGCCCATGGGTTCCGCCGCCCCCTTCACCGCTTCAGTTCCACCGCCGTCCGGTCCTTTGCAAACAACAGCGCCTTCACATTCTCCGTGCCGTGCCGGGGCGCCTTCACATAAGCGTCAAAGGCCGCCTCGGCCAGCATCCCGTTCCCCCCCCAGTCCGCCAGCCACTCCCCCGCGTACCTCGGCGGCTCCTGCATGAACCCCGCCCCCATCATCCGCAGCCAGTCCCGGTTGAACTCCTCGTGCGAGCCCAGCGGCGGCGTCATCAGGATCGGAATGCCCAGCGCCGCGAAAAACACAAGCTCGCTCGGCTTGGTCCAAAGAAGGTCGGTCTCCCGCAGCCACTCGTTGAAGCTCCGGAAATACGAAGCCTTGTCCGGCGCCAACAGCACCCGCACGCCCTGCCCAAATTCCCCCTCCAGCCCCTCCGCCCGGATCGATTCCCGGAAAAAGTCCGCCACCTCCCGCCGCACCCCCGCGATCAGGTTCAACCGCATCCGCCCCTGCCGGATGAACGGCGCCGAGCTGCGCAAAATGTCCGCCGCCACCTGCCGCTGCGCCCCCGCCCCGCCCACCGCGTAGGTCACGGTGAAAATCCCCTCCTTTTCCCCAACCTCCCCAATCTCCCGCGCAATCGATTCCCGGTACCGCCCAACAAATTGCCTCTTCGGGTCCAAACGCGCCAACCGCCGCCGCAAATCCTCCTTCACCGTGTCCACGTTCTCCTTCGGCAGCGGAAATCCCGTCAAATAGACGTTTTCCTCCGGCACTCCATATTGCAGCAGCCGCCGCCGCGCCGCGTCCGTCGGCGCCAAGTAAACCACGGGACTCTCCTTGGGCGCTTTCGCCACCCAAATCCGGTTGATGTCCGTGTCCGTCGCCACGCAAAATACGTTCTTCAACCCAGCCCGCCCCGCCGCCAGCGCCGGCACAAAAAATGTCGTCACCATCGGAATGTCCGCCTTCCGGCAATGCTCCACGATGCTCCCCCCAAGCCCCCGCTGAAGCAGCCGGTCCAGATACAGAGTCCCAACATTCGCATCCGACAAATCCCGGAACGGATACCGGTCCGCGATCCGCTGAAACCGGTCATAGAGTCTCCAAAGGGATTTGCCAACCACCGGAATGTCGCTCAACCGCGACATCCCTTCGTACCCCTCCTGGAACCGCCGCCACTCCCGCCGCTCCACTTCGCTCACCACCTCGTCGGTGTTCGCCGTGATGATCCGCTCCCGCGCAATGTCCCGAAAGGGATCCGCCGCCCTTTGGTGGCCGTAGCCCATGTCCACCGTCACGACCCACGCCTGATCCATGCCCACCCTCTCTATCCCGCCCCCGCGCCCATGCAAAGGGAAAACCACACTTCCAGCCTCCATGCCCCAGGGCTTTTTGTTTTGAGTCATAGTTTTTTGCGGAGGAGTGCGAGAGCCGAAGC
>CAYSZK010000114.1:3234-13273 GCA_964435495.1 uncultured Verrucomicrobiales bacterium | reverse complement strand
GGGTGGGGGTGGAAAGAGATTTGGTGGAGGGGACGGGGGGATTTTTAGCCACGGAGGACGCGGAGCGCACGGAGGGGGGAGGGGGAGGCGCCTGCGGCGCAGGAGTTGGAAGATAGGAGATGGGAGATGGGGGGAAGACAGGAGACAGGGGACGGGGCTTTTTCACCACGAAGCGCACGAAGAGTCCCATTAGGGACGACGGGAAATAGCCCAGCGTTTCAACGCTGAGAAAACAGGCAAGAAATGGGATAAAGCCCCGGAGGGGCGAAAGATATCAGTCCATGCCACGGCCTTGGGAAATATTACGCCGCATGAGGGACACGGAGGGGGGGCGGAAGTGGAAGCGGCGTCCCGCCGCTTACCATATTGGACCACCAAGACGCGTTGCCCCACCTTCTACCTTTTCTCCCCGTCCTCGACCCTCGACATCCCCAATTCTCTCACGGAGCACACGGGGCGCACGGAGGGGGAGGCGCCGGGGGCGCGGAAGTTGGGAGTTGGGAGATAGGGGGTATCTGTTCTGGCCCTCGACTCTCGACTCTCGACAGCGGGCTGGCATTTCTTGGCGGATGCGTATGCTGGGGGGATGCGCGGCGGGTTCACGCTGATTGAGATGATGATCGCGGTGGCGATAGCGGCGGTGTTGTTGCTGGCGGCGGTTCCGAGTTTCGAGGGGTGGATTCAAGACCGGAAACTGCGCGCGTCGCTGGAGGCGTTCGACGCGCTGGCGCAGGAGGCGCGGCGGGCGAGCATCGAACGGCACGAGCCGGTGTGGCTGGTGTGGTCCAACAAAGTCCCGCTGTTGACGGTCTCCTATCGGGCGGATGTGGACGGGGGGACGAACCGTCCGGTGCCCGGGGTGGCAGTGGAGAAGGGGGCGGGGTACGAATTGCGGTTGCCGCAGTCGCTGGCGAAGGAAAAGCCGTCGCGTTGGACGTTCTGGGCGTCGGGCAATTGCGAGCCGGCGGTGATCCGTTACGAGGGGCCGGCGGGCTGGTGGGAGTTGGAGTACGATCCGTTGACGGCGGAGCACAAGATTCTGGGGATGGAGGCGCGATGAGGGGCGTGTGCGGGCGGCGGGGTTTTGTGTTGCTGGAGATCATGCTGGCGGTGGCGCTGTTTGGGATGGGTGCGGTGGCGTTGGGGCGGGCTGGGGGGGAATGCGTGGGCGTGCTGGGGGCGTTGGGGGAGGAGGAGCTGGCGTACCGGGCGCTGGTGAACGCGGCGGCGGAGATCAACGCGAACAGCGCGCTGCCGCAGGAGCGGCGGGAGATTCCGTTGCCGAAGGGGTACGAGGGGCGCAAGCTGGCGCAGCGGGTGGAGCCGTTCAAGGCCAGGAGCGAGGACAACACGGAATTGGAGGGATTGTACAAGGTCACTTTGACGTTGAACTGGCGGCGGGGCGGGGTGGAGGAGAAACGGGACGTGGTGTTCCTGATCCGGCGATGAACGGCGCGGCGGCAAGGCGGCGGCCCGGTGGCGGGCGTGCGGGGCGGCGTGGGTTCACCCTGATTGAGGTAATGCTGGCGGCGGCGCTGCTGGGATTGACGGGGGCGGCGATCATGCAGTTTTTAATTGCGCACGTGGAGGCGGTGCGGGCGGCGGAGGAGGCGGTGCGGGGGGAGCGGCGGCTGCGGGCGTTTTGCCGGTTCTTGGAGGAGGAACTCACGCGGGTTGCGCTTGCGCCGGACGGGTCGCTGGCGGGGCAGCCGCACAAGTTCCAAAATTTGGCGAGTGACGAGATGTCGTGGCTGGCGCCGCCGGGGAACGCGCTTTTTTCGGCGGAACCGCTGCGGTTGCCGACGGGGGAGCAGGAGCAGCTTCGGGTGACCCTGCGGCTGTTGTTGCAACGGGACAACACGTCGGACCTGGGATTGTCGCGGGTGCCGCCTGTGGATGACACGCGGGAGCTGCGCTGGGTGCCGCTGTTCCGGGATGTGGACGAGCTGGAAATCCGGTATTTTGACGCGCGGCAGAACGCGTGGGTGGAGAAGTGGGCGGACCCCGGGGCGATGCCGGCGGTGGTGCGGTTTCGGATACGGATGGCGGCCCGGAGCCAGGCGTTTGAGTACGCGGTGAGTTTGCCGCCCGTGGCGCGGGTGGCGGGGGAGGCGCAATGAGGCGGCGGGCGGCGGCGCTGGGGTGGACAGCGCGGGCGCGGGGCCGGCGGGGGTCGGCGGTGCTGCTGGTGTTGTGGGTGTTGCTGGTGTTGGGCGCGGTGGTGACGGCGTTTGCGTTGAAAACGGGGACGATTCTGGACGAACAGGCGCGGTTCACGCACGGGCGGGCGGCGTTGTTGGCGGCGGAGTCCGGGGTGCGTTTTGCGTTGCATCCCCGGGTGACGGTCGAGACGCCGGGATTGAAGAGCGCGTTGTCGCCCTCGGCGCGGTTTGAGGTGGAATTGGTGGGGGAGGGGGGGCGGATCAACCTTGGGTTTGTGATTGCGCGGATGCTGGAGGAACCGGCCGAGAAACGTTTTTTGGAGCGATTTTTGGAGCGGCGGGGCATGAAACGGGAGCAGCGGGACATTTTCATTGATTCCATGCTGGACTGGGTGGATGCGGATGACCTGCGGCGTCCGAACGGACTGGAGAAACGGGCGGGGTACCGTCCGGCCAACCGCATGTTTCGGCGGCTGGAGGAGGTCGCGCAGGTGCATGGGGCAGAGGGGTTGGTGTCGGCGCCTGACTGGCAGGACTGGTTTACCTTGTGGAGCGGGGGTCCGATCGACGTGAGATGGGCGGAGGCGGAGGTGTTGGCGTGCGTGCCGGGGCTGGGGGATCCGGAGGCGCGCCGGTGGGTGGCGTGGCGATGGGGGCGGGACGGCGTGGTGGGGACGAAGGACGACCCGGAGATACCGGGCATGGACGAGGTGCAACGGCGGATGGGAACGACGGGCGTGGGTTTTGCGGCGGCGGGACCGTGGCTGACCCTGGACGATCCGACGTGGCGGATTGAGAGCACGGGCCATTTTCACGGGACCAGGCGCGAAGTGCTGGCGGTGGCGCGGCGCGGGGAGAACGGGGCGCAGGTACTATTTTGGCAGACGGACTGACCGCGAGGGCGGGATAAATGCTGGCAAAACGCGACAGCCAAGTGGTGGCGGACCTTATTCCAGATGCAACCTATTGCCTTGTATGGACTTGTGATGGCTGCATGGAATAAGATGCAACCCATTGCGGGGTAAGGCATTGCGTATGGATTGGCGGGTTCATTGCGGGGGGTGGTGCGGGGAGGTGGGCGGCTAACTGTGTCGGTGGCAGGAATTTAGCTTGAAAAGCCGTGATCGGGTTGCTAGGGTAACAGTCCGATGCCCAACTTAACCAAGCGGGATTTGGTGGTCCGGATTGCGAACGAAACGGGCCAGATTCAGCACGAGGTGCTCGACGTGGTGCAGCGTGTGTTGGATTACGTCATTGAGGCGCTCGCCAAGGGGCAAAATGTGGAGCTGCGCAATTTTGGGGTGTTCGAGGTCAAGATGCGGAAGGCGCGTGTGGGGCGCAACCCGAACAAGCCGGAGACGGATGTGCCGATACCGCCGCGTGCGGTGGTGAAGTTCAAGCCCGGCAAGGAGATGAAAGCGGCGGTGGCGCCGCGGTCCATGGCCACAGCCGGCGCGCATCGCGGGGAGGAAGCGGCGGCGAGGCAACCGGCGGCCTAGGCGGCGGGCGTCCGCAGCGAATTGGTTGCCGCCATGCAGGCCCTTCCGGGATTCCGCGATTTTCCGCCGCACGAATTTGGGCGGCGGGCGCACATCCAACGGGTGTGGCGGGAGGCCGCGGCGCGGCACGGGTTTTCGGAGTACGACGGTCCGCCGCTGGAGCCTGTAGAGCTTTACACGAAGAAGTCGGGGGACGAGATCGTGGGCCAGTTGTACGCGTTTGAGGACAAGGGGGGGCGGCACGTGGCGTTGCGGCCGGAGATCACGCCGACTTTGGCGCGGCTGGCGGCGGAGCATCACCGGCGGTTCCGGAAGCCGATGAAATGGTTCGCGATGCCGCAGGTGTTTCGTTATGAGCGGCAGCAGAAGGGGCGGTTGCGCGAGCATTTCCAGTTCAACGCGGATTTGCTGGGCAACGGCCCGAAGGCCGCGGAGGAGGCGGAGATTCTCGCGTTGCTCATTGGCGCCCTGTGCGCCTTCGGGCTGGGGGAGCGCGATTTCCGCGTGCGGATGGGGAGCCGTCCGCTCTGGCACGCGGCGTTGGAGGCGCTGGGGAGTCCGGCGGAGGCGCATCCGGCGGTGTTCGCGGTGATTGACAAGATCGAGCGCACGGAGCCGGAGAAGACCCTGGCCCGGCTGGAGGAGGCGGGGCTTACGAAGGCACAGGCGGCGCGGGTGGTGGCGACGGCCAACGCGGCGTCCCTGGACGAACTGCGGGAGATGGGGGTGGGTCTTGGCGCGGCGGCGGAGGGGATGCGGGAGCTGATGGAGGGGCAACTGGGGCCGATGGGGCTGCTGCCGTTCGTGGCGCTGGACATGCGGATCATCCGGGGGCTGGCGTATTACACCGGAACGGTATTTGAGGTGTTTGCGTTGGACGCGGCGGGCGGGTACGAAGGGCGGGCGATTGCGGGCGGCGGGCGCTACGACGACTTGCTCAAGCTCCTGGCGGGGGTGGACCTGCCGTCGGTGGGTTTCGGGATGGGGGACGTGGTGCTGGGGGATTTGTTGGAGGCGAAAGGGCTGCTGCCGCGGGCGGCGGGCCGGATCGAGGTGTTTGTGCTGGTTCCGTCGCCGGACCTGGAGGCGGCGGCGTTGGACATTCTGGGCCGCTTGCGCGGGCGGGGCGTGGCGGCGGACCGGTCGTTGAAGGCGGGGCCGCTGGGGAAACAGTTTGAGGCGGCGGCGGAGAGCGGGGCGGCGTTCGCGGTGTTGCCGCCGGGACCGGGCGCCTCGGAGATCGAGGTCAAGGACATGCAAACGCGGGTGCAACGGGTGGCGCGTTTTGAGGAGCTGGTGGAATGGGCGGAAAGGAATCGCGGCGCCGGGGGGTGATCCCGAATCATAACAACGGGAGCGGCGGCGCCCTCGCCGCCGTGAGAGTGCGGCGCGCGGGGGGGAGTTGGGAATGCTGGGAGATCGAAGCGGGGCCGGCGGCCTGGAACTGGGGCCGGTGCGCACTTTGGCTCGTCACCCCGCGAACCGGCGGGTAGCCTTTCCGCCCATGTCCGAGCCGCAGCTTACGCCGATGATGCAGCAGTACCGGCAGATGAAGGCCGAGGTGCCTTCGGACGCGCTGCTGCTGTTCCGGCTTGGGGATTTCTACGAGATGTTTTTTGACGACGCGAAGGCGGGCGCGCAAATCCTCAACGTGGCGTTGACCCAGCGCAACGGGGTTCCCATGTGCGGGGTTCCCTACCACGCCGCCACCGGGTACATCGCGCGCCTGATCGCGGCGGGCCGCCGGGTCGCGGTGTGCGACCAGATGGAGGCGGCCCGTCCGGGCCAGGTTGTCCGGCGGGAGATCACCCAGGTCCTGTCGCCCGGGTCCGTGGTCGAGTCCGACCTCCTCGACGGCGCGCGGCCCAATTTTCTGGCCGCGGTGGTCCAGGGGCACCATGGCTGGGGATTTGCGTTTCTGGACACGACCACGGGCGATTTCCGCGCCACGGAACTGCGGACGTCCGAGGCGCTGGAGGACGAGCTGGGCCGGGTGCGCCCGGCGGAGATCGTGCTGCCGGACGACGCGCCGTCGCGGCTTGGGTTCGACGTGCCGCCGCGGGCGACGGTGAACCGCCACGAAGGCTGGGCGTTCCAGCAGGAGGCGGCGTTTTTCACGTTGCGCGACCATTTCGGGACGCAAAGCCTCGACGGGTTTGGGTGCGCGGGCTTGAAGGCGGGGATATGCGCGGCGGGCGGGCTTTTGCACCACGTGGCCACGACGCTGCGGCGGCCTGTGGGGCATGTCCGGTCGCTGCGTGTGTTTCACGACGGGGAGTTCATGATTCTGGACGAGCCGACGCGGCGGACACTGGAGCTGGTGGAGCCGAGCCGTCCGGCGCCGCCGGGCCAGCGCCACACGCTGCTGGCGGTGCTCGACCACACCGTGACGCCGCTGGGCGCGCGGCGGTTGCGCGACTGGGTGCTGCGTCCGTTGCGGCATTTGGAGCCGTTGCGCGAGCGGCAACTCGGCCTGCACCGGCTGTTGGACGACGATTTTCCGCTGGCCGAATTCCGGGACGCCCTCGGCGCGGTGAGGGACATTGAGCGCGCCCTTGGGCGGCTGGCGCAGGGATCGGGGAACGGGCGGGACCTGCTGGCGTTACGGGCGTCGCTGGAGGCGGTTCCGGGGTTGCGGGCGTTTCTGGCCGAGCCGCGGGTGCCGTTGCTGGAGCGCACCGTGGCGGCGTTGCGCGACCTGCCCGAGGTTGTGGACTTGATCCGGCGCGCGATCGATCCCGAGTGTCCGCCGGTGTTGCGGGAGGGGGGGGTGATCGCGGACGGGTTCGACGCGGGGCTGGACGAGATGCGCGCGGCGTCGCGCGATGGGAAGGCGTGGATTGCTGCGTTGCAGGAGCAGGAGCAGCGGCGCACGGGAATCAAGTCGCTGAAGGTGGGATTCAACTCCGTGTTCGGCTATTACATTGAGATCACCAAGTCGAACCTGGGTTCCGTGCCGCCGGAGTACCACCGCAAGCAGACCACAACCGGGGGCGAGCGGTTTGTGACGCCGGAACTCAAGGAGATGGAGGGGCGGATTCTGGGCGCTGACGAACGGGCGCGGGCGCGGGAGGCGGAGCTGTTTGGCGAGGTCCGGGCGCGGGTGCTCGTCCACACCGCGGCGATCCAGGAAACCGCGGGCGCCATCGCGGCGCTGGACGCGCTGGCGTCGATGGCGGAGGCGGCGCGGCTGCACGGGTACGTGCGGCCCGAGCTCATCGACGAACCGCGGCTGGAGATCGAGGAGGGTCGGCATCCGGTGCTGGAGCAACTGCCGTTGGAAGAGCGGTTCGTGCCCAACGACACCCGGCTGGACGGCGCCACGGCGCGGCTCGTCATTCTCACCGGCCCGAACATGGCGGGGAAGAGCACCTACCTGCGGCAGGTGGCGCTGCTGGTGTTGCTGGCGCATTTGGGCTCGTACGTGCCCGCCAAGCGCGCGCGGATCGGGTTGATGGACCGCATTTTCACGCGGGTCGGCGCGTCCGACGACCTGTCGCGGGGACAATCCACGTTCATGGTGGAAATGAACGAGACCTCCAACATCCTGCACCACGCCACGGACCGGAGCCTGGTGGTGCTGGATGAGATCGGGCGGGGCACCAGCACGTTTGACGGCCTTTCCATCGCTTGGTCGGTCGCGGAACACCTGCACAACGAAGTGCGGGCGTTGACGCTGTTTGCGACGCATTACCACGAGACGACGTCGTTGGCGGCCGGGCTGAAGGCGGTGCGGTTGATGAACGTGGCCGTGCGGGAGTGGAGCGACCAGGTGGTGTTTTTGCGGAAAATCGTCGAGGGAGCGGCCGACCGGAGTTACGGCATCCAGGTGGCGCGGTTGGCCGGGCTGCCCAAACCGGTCCTGGACCGTGCCCGCGATCTGTTGCGCAAGTTTGAGGACGGCCAGATTGTGCGGGACCGCGCGACGGCGAAGGCGCCGAAGGCGAAGAAGAAGGCCGCGAAAAAGAAGAAGCCGTTGCCGCGGGTGGAGATGGACCTGTTCCTGCCACCGGAGTGAGGCGGCGATGGGGTGGCGGGGCACTGCCGCCGGGGGGGGCTTGACGATGGGGCGGAGTAAATCCGCGGAACGCGTGGGCGGGGTCAGTAGCCGCCGGCGCCGATGCCGGCCATTTCACGGCTTTCGGCCTTGAGGCCGGCCTTTTCGGCGGCCTCGCGGCGGCGGTAGTCGTCGAGCATGGCGGCGGTGGCGGTGGCGCCGCAGCGTGTGGCGCCGAGGTCGCGGACCTTGATCAAGCCGTCGAGGTCGCGGACGCCGCCGGCGGCCTTGACCTGGACCCTGGCGGAGACGCTGGCGCGCATGAGCTTGAGGTCGTGCTCGGTGGCGCCTTTGTAATTGTAGTTGCCGTCGGGCTGTTTGACGAAGCCGTAGCCGCTGCTGGTCTTGACCCAGTCCGCGCCGGCGCGCTCGCAGATTTGGCAAAGTTTCACTTTGAACTCGTCGCTGGCGAGGCCGGCGCCGCCCTGGGTGAGATAGTCGTTTTCGAAGATGACCTTCACGCGGGCGCCGTGTTTGTGGGCCTCGTCGCAGACGGCCTTGACATCGCGTTCGACATAGTCCCAGTCGCCGCCGAGGGCCTTGCCGATGTTGATGACCATGTCGATTTCGGAGGCGCCGTCGCGGCAGGCGAGTTCGGTTTCGTAGCGCTTGGATTCGGTGTGGGAATTGCCGTGGGGGAAGCCGATGACGGCGCCGACGAAAACGCCGGAGCCCTCGAGCAGCTCGGCGGCGCGTTTGACGAAGTAGGGCTTGATGCAGACCGAGGCGGCCTTGTACCTGGCGGCGAGCCGGCAACCGTTCTCAAGGTCCTTGTCCGTCATCGTGGGATGCAGGAGCGAGTGGTCGATCATTTTGGCCATTTCTTCGTACGAATATTTCATGCGTTGCAACCTGTCGGGCCTGGGCGGCGGGGTCAAGCGAAGGGCGGGCATGTGTCCATGAAATCTTTTCAGTAAGAAAATTTCGTTCTAATTGACGCGCGCTTCTTCCGGCGCCGGGCGCGGGCGGGGCGGGCTCCCCGGCGGGGCGGGCTTGCCCTGGCCCGCCGTGCGGCGCAAGACGCCGTGGCAAGGGGCGCGCGGGATTCCGGGCGCCGGCGCGGTCCGCGATCAAGGCGGAAGGCGGGTCCCGGCAACTGCCGGCGGGCAACTGCCGGCGGGCCTTGCCTCGGTTTCGCCTGTTCCCTATCCTTCGGAATGCCTTCCCGCGGACGGTCCAGCGTTCTTGGCGTCATCCCGGCGCGTTACGATTCCTCCCGGTTGCCGGGCAAGCCGCTCGCCGATCTGGCGGGCAAGCCCATGATTCAATGGGTTTGGGAGCGGGCGCGGCGGGCGCGCAGCCTGGGGCGCGTACTCGTCGCCACGGACGACGCGCGCGTTCTGGACGCCGTGCGCGCGTTTGGCGGCGAGGCGGTGATGACCTCGCGCGAACACCCCAGCGGCACGGACCGGGTGGCGGAGGTGGCGCGGAAGTTTCCGGTGCCGCTGGTGGTGAACATCCAGGGCGACGAACCGCTGCTGGAACCGCGGATGATCGACGAGGCGGTGGACGCCCTGCGGAAGGCGCGCCGCCACGACATGGCTACCCTTTGCCGCCGCATCGAAGACCCGCCGCGCGCCAGCGAACCGGGTCTGGTCAAGGTGGTCCGCGCGCGGGACGGGACGGCGCTCTATTTTTCCCGGCATCCGATTCCATTCGACCGGGACGGCGGGGGCGGGGTGGTGCGGTTTGCGCATGTGGGCCTGTACGTGTACCGCGCGGCGGCGCTGCGGCGGCTGGTGCGCTGGCCGGTCTCGGCGCTGGAGGCGGCCGAGAAACTGGAGCAGCTCCGGGCGATGGAGAACGGCCTCCGGATCATGGTGCGCGAGACGCGGCACGGCTCCCACGGCGTGGACACGCCGGCGGACCTGGCGCGCGTGGCGGAGATGATCCGCCGGGGGAACGCCGCGGCGGACGGTGGCGGGTGATTGGCGTCTCGTGGCGGGCGGGCGGGATTACTCCGCGGCGCCGGCCACGCGCGCGCTGAGCAGGACGAAGACGGGGAGTTCGTTCTTGGAAACCGCGGTGTCCGAGGGCCGGGCCACTTCCGGTCGCAACGAAGGCTCCAGGCGGGCGATGGCCCAAACGCCCGTCCCGGCGCCCGAGCATGTGAACCGCGACTCCCAACGCCCGAACACCGGCTGCTCGGCGTCGATGGGTTTGTCGGAGGCGTTGGCCTCGGACCGCGCCTCGAGGCGGTTGGTGCGGAACCCTTGGAATTCCACGATCCGCGGGGCGGCGAGCATCCCGATCGTGGAACCTTCGACCCGGGGCGTGACGTCGATGGTCACGCCAACCTCTTCCTTGCCCCACTCCGACGG
>CAYSZK010000114.1:0-3134 GCA_964435495.1 uncultured Verrucomicrobiales bacterium | reverse complement strand
CAGACCCGCAATTACCGGAACGATTCCTTGCGCCGTGGCGCGGGGGCGCTAGTTCTGTCCGACTATGGATTTGTTGCGAGTGGCGGTGTTGCCGGGCGACGGGATAGGTCCGGAGGTGATGGCGGAGGCGCTGGCGGCGCTTCGGCGGGCGGGGGCGTTGTTTGGGATGGCGTTCGACTTGCGGGAGGGGGACGTGGGCGGGGTGGCGATTGACCGGCACGGGAAGGCGTTGCCGGAGGCGACGGTGGCGTTGTGCCGGGAGTCGCAAGCGATCTTGTTCGGGTCGGTGGGCGGGCCGAAATGGGAATCGCTGCCGCCGGCGGAGCAGCCGGAGCGCGCGGCGCTGTTGCCGTTGCGCCGGATTTTTGGGTTGTTCGCGAACCTGCGTCCGGCGGTCTGTCACGGGGCGCTGGCGCACGCGTCGCCGTTGCGGGCGGACTTGGTGGAGGGGGGGTTCGACCTGCTGGTGGTGCGGGAGCTGACGGGGGGCCTGTATTTCGGGCAGCCGAAGGGGACGGCGCCGGTGGAGGGCGGGGAGCGCGCGGTGGACACGATGGTGTATGAGACGCGGGAGATTGAGCGGGTGGGGCATGTGGCGTTCCGGGCGGCGCGCGGGCGGCGCGGGAGGTTGACGCTGGTGGACAAGGCGAACGTGCTGGAGTGCAGCCAGCTTTGGCGGCGGACGGTGAAACGGCTGGCGGCGGAGTATCCGGAGGTGGCGCTGGATTTTCTGTATGTGGACAACGCGGCGATGCAGGTGGTGCGGGAGCCGAAGCGGTTTGACGTGATGCTGTGCGAGAATTTGTTTGGGGACATCCTGAGCGACGAGGTGGCGGCGGTGGCGGGGTCGCTGGGGATGCTGCCGAGCGCGTCGCTGGGGGAGGGGGCGTTCGGGTTGTACGAGCCGGCGGGCGGCACGGCGCCGGACATTGCGGGGAAGGGGATTGCGAATCCGATCGCGCAGATTCTGTCGGTGGCGCTGATGTTGCGGCATTCGTTCGGGCGGGAGGACGCGGCGTCGGCGATGGAGCGGGCGGTGGAGGCGGTGCTCGCGAAAGGGCTGCGGACGGGGGACATCATGAGTCCGGGCTGCGTGCGGGTGGGGACGCGGGAGATGGGGGCGGCGATTGTGGAGGCGCTGGCCCGCTGAGGGCGGGGGGCGGGCGCGGGAGACGGGCATGAGAATTCTGTCGGGCATCCAGCCATCGGGGACGCTGCACCTGGGGAATTACTTTGGGATGATGCGGCCTTCGATCGATCTGCAGGACAAGGGGGAGGCGTATTACTTCATCGCGAACTACCACGCGCTGACGACCGTGCGGGACCCGGCGAAGTTGCGGGCGTATTCGCGGGACACGGCGGTGGACTTTCTGGCGGCGGGTCTGGACCCGGCGCGGGCGGTCTTGTTCCGGCAGCAGGACGTGCCGGAGGTGGCGGAGCTGGCGTGGATCCTTTCGACGGTGACGCCGATGGGGTTGCTGGAGCGGTGCCATTCCTACAAGGACAAGCTGGCGCGCGGGCTGCCGGCGAGCCACGGGCTGTTTGCGTATCCGGTGTTGATGGCGGCGGACATTCTGATCTACGACGCGGAGGTGGTGCCGGTGGGCCGGGACCAGAAGCAGCATGTGGAGGTGGCGCGGGACATCGCGCAGAAGTTCAACCTCGAATATGGGGATGTGTTCCGGCTGCCGGAGCCGATGATCCGGGAGGCGGCGGCGGTGGTGCCCGGTTTGGACGGGCAGAAGATGTCCAAATCGTACGGGAACGGCGTGTTCATGTCGGAACCGGAGGCGTCCTTTCGGAAGAAGATCATGGGGATCAAGACCGATTCGACGCCTGTGGAATCGCCGAAGGCGGTGGAGGGTTCGTTGCTTTTGCAGTTGTACCGGCTGGCGGCCACGCCGGAGGAGGTGGCGGCGATGGAGGCGTCCTTTCGCGCGGGGGGCAAGGGGTATGGGGAGTACAAGAAGGAACTGTTCCGGGTGTTGTGGGAACATTTTGCGGGGTTCCGGGAGCGGCGGGCGGCGTTGCTGGCGGACGCGGGGCGGGTGGAGGCGGTGTTGGAGGCGGGGGCGGCGAAGGCGCGCGCGGCGGCGGGGGCGGTGATGGGGCGGGTGCGGAAGGCGGTGGGGTTGTGCTGAATTTGGAGAGTGAGGACGGGGTGCGGGTGGCGCTGCCGGTGTTTGAAGGGCCGCTGGACCTGCTGCTGTATTTGATCCGGAAGGACGAGGTGGACATCTACGACATTCCGATTGAGCAGATCACGCGCGAGTACCTGCAATATCTGGAGATGATGAAGATGCTGAACCTGGACGTGGCCGGCGAATTCCTGGTGATGGCGGCGACGCTGATGTACATCAAGAGCCGGACCCTGTTGCCGGCCGACCAGCAACCGCCGGAGGAGGAGGCGGAGGAGGATGATCCGCGGTGGGAACTGGTGCGGCAGTTGGTGGAGTACAAAAAGTTCAAGGACGCGGCGTTCCAACTGCACCTGATGGAGGAGCGGCGGAGCGGGGTGTTCGGGCGGGGCGGGCCGGAACCGGAATTTGAGGAACCGGCGCTGGCGGCGCTGGGAGAGATCGGGATATTTGATTTGATCACGGCGTTCCAGCGGGTGCTGGACAAGGTGAACAAACAGGAGGATTTGCGCGAAATCTTCGAGGAGCGGCACACGGTCAGCGACAAAATCCGGCTGTTAACGGAATTGTTTGCGGGTCGGGAGCGGATGCGGTTCACGGAGCTGTTCGAGGGGGCGGCGAGCCGGACGGAGGTGGTGGTGACATTTTTGGCGATGCTGGAGCTGATCCGGTTGAAGCGGTTGCGGGTGGTGCAGGCGGAGGCGTTTGGGGAGATCGACATCCTGCGGGCGGGTCCGGAGGAGGAGGGGGCGGAACCGGCGGAAGCGGAGGAATTGGCGGCGGCGCCGCCGGCGGAGGAAGGGGCATGAACTTGCAGGCGGTATTGGAAGCGTTGTTGTTTGCGTCGCAGGGGCCGTTGACCGTGAAGGAGATGCGGCGCATCCTGGCGGACGCGGCGGAGGAGGGTGGGGACGAGGGCGCGCGCGCGTTGGCGAAGGCGCCGGAGAAGGAGATATCGGCGGCGCTGCGGCGGATTGAGGAGGAGGTGGAGGGGGC
>CAYSZK010000113.1:0-13683 GCA_964435495.1 uncultured Verrucomicrobiales bacterium | reverse complement strand
GCTCCGGAGGTAGGGCTCGAACCTACGACCAATCGGTTAACAGCCGACCGCTCTACCACTGAGCTACTCCGGATTGGAAAAATGACCCTAGCCCGCGCCCGTCCCGCGCGCAACCGCAAAATTGGCCCCGCCACCCACGCACCCACGCTTGGATTCTCCCCAGTATCCTCAACCTCCCCCCCGCGCCCCGCGCTCTGACGGCGGCGAGGGCGCCGCCGCTCCCGGTGGTTTCGCCCCGATCCCAAGGCCGCCCAGCCCGCCCAAAGATTTTTCTTGCGCAACCCGCCGATGGCGGTTTATCTTCGCACTCATGAAGAAAGCCGTCGCGCTTACCCTCCTGTTGGCCTCCACCGCCGCGCTCGTCGCGGATATTCATATCCCGCCCCGCCCCGGCCCGACCCGCAAGCTCGGCTCCGGTATCGCGAAGGTCGCGTTCAGCGGCGCCTACATCCTCGACTCGCTCTACGACAAAATCCAAAACGAGAGCGGCACCAGCGCCTTCACCTTCGGCATCGTCGAAGGCACCGCCAAAACGATCTTCTCCACCGGCCTCGGCATCGCCGAAGTGGCCACGTTCTACGCGCCGCCTTACGACCCTTTCAACAGCCGCTACGACATGCCCCCGGCGGACTTGAAAGACAATTTCTGGTGATTTGAGTCCCCCCCTCCCAAGCCCCGCCATCGCGCGGGGCTTTTCTTTTTCCCGCGGCCCCGCCGCGCTCCATGAAGGCGTGGCCGCGGTGGTCCCCGCCTACCTCGCCGCCTCAACCGTAGCCCGCGTCGTCCAGGGCGCCCTCCGCCACCTCCCCGTCGTGTTCGTCGCCGACGACGGCTCCAACGACAACACCGCCGAAGCCGCCGAAGCCGCCGGCGGCTGTGTCCTCCGGTTGTCCCGCAATGCGGGCAAAGGCGCCGCCCTGCGCGCCCTCTTCGCCGAAGCCCTCGCGTCGGGCGCCGGCGCCGTGCTCACCCTCGACGCCGACGGCCAGCACGATCCCGAACAGATTCCCCGTTTCCTCGACGCCCACCGCGCGGCGCCCGCGGCCATCCTGATCGGAAACCGCATGGCGGGGGCGGCGCGCATGCCCTGGCCGCGGCGCCTCGCCAACCGCGCCGCCAGCCTCTGGATTTCGCGCCTTGCCGGCGCGGCCATACCCGATTCCCAATGCGGCATGCGCCTGATCCCGGCCCCGGTCCTTGCCCGCGTGGCCACGCGCAAGCCGGGCTTTGCGATGGAGACCGAGTTCCTGTTGCGCGCCATGGAACTGGCCGTTCCCATCCAGCCGGTGCCGATCCCCTGCTTGTACCCGGCCTCGGGCGCCAGCCATTTCCAGGCGCTGCCCGACACCGCCCGGATCGCCCTGCACCTGCTGGGCCACAGTCTCCGCGGCGCCCCCCGGAGGCGGGCCGGGGCCGCGAACGCGGCGATTACCGCAGCCGGTTCTTGATCGCGCGGTCCATCTCCCGTTTTGCCTCGGCGCGTTTGATGTCCTGGCGCCGGTCGCCGTGGGTCTTGCCCGTGCCCAAACCCAGCAGCAGCTTCACTTTGCCCGATTTCCAATACATCTCCAGCGCCACGACCGTGCGCCCCTTCACCTTGGTCTGGCCGGCGAACCGGTCGATCTGGTCCTTGTGCAGGAGCAGCGCCCGTTCCCGCCGCGGTTCGTGGTTGTGGACGTTCCCTTTCTCGTACGCCTGGATGTCGCACTGGTGCAATACGGCGCGCCCGCCGTCGAACCGCGCGAACGCGTCGGCGATGTTGGCCTTGCCGGCGCGGATCGATTTCACCTCGGTCCCGCGCAACGCGATGCCGGCCTCGACCGTCTCGGTGATCTGGTAGTCCCGCCGCGCGTTGCGGTTGGAACAAATCGTCGCCGGTTGGGCGGAAGCGGCCATGGCTTCCCTTCACCCCGCGCCGGGGTCAGGCTTCGCTCTTGCGGCGTTTGCCGCGCGGCTGGCGCACTTTCGCCTCCTCGGCCTGCGCCACCAGTTCATAGGTCAGCTTCTTGTCGGCGATCTCTTTCAGCGCGACCTCCATGAACGTCCACCGCGGGTCCACCGCCACCAGCGGGCGGTAACCGAGCCCGAGCTGCCGCACACGTTTGGAAACCATGTTGACCAGAATTTCGGGGAGTTTGACTTCGGCAAGTGCGGCATTCAGAAAGTCCGTTCTCATGAGAATCGAGCAGAATGGCATGAATCTTGCCCATCGGCAAGCCCGATTTTCGCCACTTTCGGCTTGGCCCCGAACCCTCCCCACGCTATATGGGCGCGATGAAAAAGCTCGCTTTTCTCCCCCTCCTGCTCGCAGTCTGCGCGCCTATGTCCAACTTCGCCGCTGACTACTCCGATCATCCCCGTCCCGTTGTCAAGATGTCCACCCCCCGCGGGGCCATCTTCATTGAGCTCTACACCGACGCCGCCCCCAAACACGCCGAACGCATCCTCGCCCTCGCCGAACAGGGTTTCTACAACGGCATCCTGTTCCATCGCATCGTGCCGGAATTTGTCGCCCAGGCCGGCGACCCCAAGACCAAAAGCCTCAAACCGGGCCAATGGCGCCTCGAAGGGGACCGCACCGCCATCAGCGGCTACGGCTCCGGCGGCTCCGATCTCCCCGACCTCCCGCTCGAAGTCAGCCCCACCCAGAAAAACACCCGCGGCGCCCTCGCCGCCGCACGCACCAACGACCCCAATTCCGCCAACAGCCAGTTCTATATCGTCCTCAAGGACGCGCCTTTCCTCGACATGAAGTACACCGTCTTCGGACGCGTCCTCGGCGAAGGCATGTCGGTCGCCGACAAACTCCAGATCGGCGATGCCATCGAAAAGCTCGAAGTCGTCAAAAAGTAAGCCCCACTCCGCCCCGCCCGTCGTCTCCGGCGAACGGCCCCTCCGCGTCGTGCTCGCCGGTTGCGGCGGCATGAGCCGCGCCTGGACCGAGGCCGCCGCCAGGCGCCCCGGCATCGAAATCGCCGCCTTGGTGGACCTCCGCCGCGAAGCCGCCGAAGCCCGCGCCGCAGCCGCGGGCCTCGCCTCCGCGCATCTCGACACCGACCTCGCCCGCGCCATCCAAACCGTCAAGGCCGACGCCGTCTTCGACGTCACCATTCCCGCCGCCCACAAGGCCGTCGTAACCACCGCCCTCCGCCATGGCTGCCATGTCCTCGGCGAGAAACCCATGGCCACTTCCATGGCCGAGGCCCGCGCCATGGCCGCCGCCGCCCGCAAGGCCCGCCGCATCTACGCCGTCACCCAAAATTACCGCTACCGCGCCCCTGTCCGCCGCCTCCGGGCCTTTCTCCAGTCCGGCGCCATCGGCGAGGTTCACTCCCTTTTCGCCGACTTTTTCCTCGGCGCCCATTTCGGCGGGTTCCGCGACCAGATGAAGCATGTGCTCCTCGTCGATATGGCCATCCATACGTTCGACGCGGCCCGCTTCCTGTCCGGCGCCAACGCACGGGCCGTCACCGCCCGCGACTGGAACCCCAAAGGCTCCTGGTTCCGCCACGGCGCCTCGGCCGTCGCCGACTTCGAGATGGACCGCGGCATCGCCTTCCAGTACCGCGGCAGTTGGTGCGCCGAGGGAAACGGCACAAGCTGGAATGCCCGGTGGCGCATCGTCGGCACGAAGGGATCGGTCTGCTGGGACGGCGAGGACGGCTTCTCCGCCGAATCGGTCGCGGCCACCGGCGGATTCACCTCCCAGATGCGGCCTGAACCCGTGCCCGATGCCGCGCCCGAGGAAGAATCCTCCGGCCATGAGAGCCTGATGCGGGAGTTCGAACGGGCCGTCCGCGGCGGGCCGCAACCCGAAACCAGGGCCTCCGACAACCTCCACAGCCTCGCGATGGTCTTCGCGGCCGTCCGCGGCGCCGAAACCCGGCGGCGCGCGCTCTGCTCTTGAGCAATCCGCCGTCCCCTGCCAGATTGCCGCCGTGGGCGCGTTGCTCGAACTCCTGAAAAGCAAGATGCCATCGGCGATGGCGGAATCGTTCTGGTTCCACGCCGCCGACATCGCCCTGTGCGCCATCGTGTTCCGCGTGCTCATGGGATGGCTCCTCAGCTACCGCCGCCTCGGCCGGCTCATCCTCATGCTCCTCGGCCTGGCCGCGCTCCTCGCTTTCATCCTGTTCGTGCGCCTTCCCTTCGCCCGGATTCTCGGAATCCTCCTGCTCATCCCCGTCCTCGCCCTGCTTGTCCTCAGTCTCGCGCCCGAAGTCCGCCGCATGTTCGAGGGGCTCTCGCTCCGCCACCTTGTCTTCGGACGCCGCGCCAACGCCGTCCGCGTCGCGCCCATCCTCGCCGCCACCCTCGCCCACATGGCCCGCAATCATGTCGGCGCCCTCCTCGTCCTTCCGAGGCGCGATGACGTCGATGAATTCCTCGAAGGCGGCGAAGAGGTCGATACCGACGTCAACCGCTCGCTCCTGCTCTCCATCTTCAACACGCGCGCCCCGCGCCATGACGGCGCCGCCATCCTCCAAGGCGGGCGCGTCACCCGCATCGGCGCCGTCCTCCCCCTCGCCACCGCCGACCAGGCCCGCGAGGAATGGGGCACGCGCCACCTCGCCGCCATCGGCCTGACCCAGCAATGCGACGCCGATGTCCTCGTCGTTTCCGAAGAGCGCGGCGTCGTTTCCCACGCCCGCGCCGGACGCCTCGACGTCGTGCAGCCCCCCGACGAAAAGCGCATCGAAGAACTCCTCGCCACCCTCCTCGCCAGCAAACAGGACCTCTGGACCCGCGTCCGCCACAATGTCCTGTCGCTCCTGCTCTGGACCGCCGCCCTCGCCGCCGCCGCCGCGGGCTCCCTCAATATCGAGCGCCTCGAAAAAAAGGTGTTCTCCAAACCCCCCACCATGGTCCCCGTCGAAACCGCCGTCGGCTTCCAGAACCTGCCCGAAAACCTGTTCTTCGCCGAAACGCCCCCCGAAAAAATCTCGGTGTTCCTCAACATCCCCGGCGGCCCAGGCCGCCTCGGCGACGTCAAACTCGATCCCATCACCATCGACCTCAAGGACGCCGCGCCCGGCACCACCCCCATCGCGCTCACCGACCGCCTCCTCGGACGCCTCCCCACAGACTGGGAGGTCGTCAGCTTCCAACCCCAGCAGCTCCGCATCGTCCTCGCCGAAGCCCGCACGCTCACCGCCGACGTCGAACCCAAAGTCGGCAAACCCCTCCGCGCCGAATTCAAACTCGGCCGCCTCACCGTCGATCCCGCCAGCGTCAAGGTCAGCGTCAAAGACCCCTCCTGGAAATCCGGGCGCAAACTTGAAACCGTCCCCCTCGACCTCTCCGACATCGCCACCGCCGGAGTCCACCCAAGAAATGTCGAGGTCGCCCTGCCGCCCACCGTCCGCCCCGTCGCCGGCGGCTCCTCGCTCCAGGTCAAGGTCAGCGTCGAAGCCATCTCCCTCGCCCCGCCGCCCGAACCCGCCCCCGCCCCGCCGCCCCCCTCCACCCAGGAAGCCACGCCTCCCCCAGCCAACGGACGGAACAATAACCGGTGACCGCCGCCGCCCGCACCCGCGCCCTCCGCCGTGCCATGGCTGCCGGCGCAGCCATCCTCGCCGCCTGCCTCGCCCCCGCCCCGCTCCCAGGCGAACCGCTCCCCCACAAACTCAGCCCCGCCGCGCCCGCGCCCGATTGGAACGCCCTCGACCCCTTTCAACAAACCATCACCCGCGCGGAATTCCAGACCGCCCTCGACACGGTCTTCGCCCCCAACCACGCCGCCCGCCAGACCATCCGTGTCGAAACCGGCGCCGCCCGCATCACCCGCAGCTCCCGGCGCGGCGGCGAGTACGCCCTCGCCTTCGCCGGCCCGGAATCCCCCAAGCCCGTTCCCCGCTATTGGCGCCCCGCCCGCGAGCTTGGCCCCGCGCCCGCCGGCCGCCCCCTAGAGGGCTTGAAGATCGCCGTTGATCCCGGCCACATCGGCGGGCGCTGGGCGCGCATGGAGGAACGCTTCTTCCAGATCGGTACCAACACGCCCGTGGCCGAGGGGGACATGGTTCTGCTCGTTGCCCGCCGCCTCGTTCCCCAGCTCGAAACCCTCGGCGCCACCGTCGCCAACATCCGCCCCGCGGCCGAGCCCGTCACCGCCGCGCGCCCCGGCTCGCTGCGCCCCGAAGCCCTGGCCCTCCTTCATGGCCGCGGCGTCGAGAATCCGCGCGAAGACTTCGCCGGCCCCGCCGACCCGCTCAAACATCTCTCGCTCCGATGGCACTCCGAAATCCTTTTCTACCGCATCCGCGAAATCCGCGACCGCGCCGCCGCGGTCAACGGCGCCGTCCGCCCCGACCTCGCCATCTGCCTCCACTTCAACGCCGAAGACTGGGGCGACCCCGCCAAGCCCGCGCTCGTGGACAAAAACCATTTCCATCTCCTGGTCAACGGCTGCTACAGCGAAGGCGAGCTGGAGTACGACGACATCCGCTTCGACATGCTCGCCAAACTCCTCGGCCGCTCCAGCCCCGAAGAAATCGCCCTCGCCACCGCCGTCGCCGGAACCATGAGCCGCGCATTGGCCCTCCCGCCCTACGATTACAAAAATACCGTCGCCGTCCGCGCCGGTCCCAGCCCCTACGTCTGGGCCAGAAATCTCCTCGCCAACCGCCTCTACCAATGCCCCGTGCTCTACCTTGAGCCCTACGTCATGAACAACGCCGAAGTCCACGCCCGCGTCCAGGCCGGCGACTTCGACGGCCTGCGCGAAGTCTCCGGACGCCCCCGCCCCAGTCTGTACGCCGAGTACGCCGACGCCGTCGCCCGCGCCCTGGCCGACTACTGCTCCACCGTCCGCGCGCGGTGACGCGCGACGCCGTGGGCACGCGGCCCCGATGCCACGGCCCGCTTGACCTGCCGCCAACACCCTGTACCTTGCCGAACAAGCCGGGGGGCGGTTCGAAATCCGGCGCCCTGGCAGCCCGCAGATCAGCCAAGCACA
Organism: uncultured Verrucomicrobiales bacterium; assembly: GCA_964435495.1. Lineage (GTDB taxonomy): Bacteria > Verrucomicrobiota > Verrucomicrobiia > JADLBR01 > JAIBCM01 > CAYSZK01. The sequence goes on along the minus strand of CAYSZK010000113.1, from coordinate 6,728 downwards.
GTGACAAAACCCCAAACCGGAGACCCACAATGGCCATCATGAACTTTATCCGCGGCCAGATCATCGACATCATTGAGTGGACCGATGATTCCCGCGACACGCTTTCCTGGCGTTTTCCCGACGAGGACAAAGAAATCAAGAACGGCGCCCAGCTCATCGTCCGCGAGTCCCAGACCGCGCAGTTCCTTTACCTGGGCGAGTTCGGCGACACGTTCGGTCCCGGCAAGCATACGCTCGCCACCGGCAACATCCCGATCCTCACCACGCTCAAGTCCTGGAAGTACGGCTTTGAATCCCCCTTCAAGGCCGATGTCTATTTCCTCAACACCCGCCTGTTCACCGGCAACAAATGGGGCACCGCCAACCCCGTGATGATGCGCGACCAGGACTTCGGCATTGTCCGTGTCCGGGCCTTCGGCACGTTTGATTTCCGGATCACCGATCCCAAACTCTTCCTGCGCGAGGTCGCCGGCTCCGACGCGAACTTCCGCCTCGACGAATTCGCCGAGACCATGCGCTCCCGCATCGTCTCGATCTTTTCGGACGCGGTCGCCAGCTCGAAGATACCCGTCCTCGACCTCGCCTCCCGTTACCAGGAGGTTGGCGAAGCGCTGCTCCCGCTCATCAACCCGCAGGTCACATCGAGGTACGGGATCGAGATTCCGTCCTTCATCCTCGAAAACGCCTCCGTGCCGCCCGAGGTCGAACAGGCCATCGACAAACGCTCCAGCATGGGCGCCGTCGGCAACCTCAACGACTACGTCAAGTTCCAGATGGCCCAGGGCATGGAAAAAGGCGGCGGCGCCGGCGGCATGGCCACCGAGATGGCCGTCGGGATGGCCATGGCCAACCAGATGATGCAACAACAGGGCGGCATCCTCGGACAGGCGCCCACCGCGGCTTCTCCGCCCGGCGCGCTCGCCGGCGCCCTCCCGGATGTTCTCACCCCCGCCGACGCCGCGCGCGCCTTGAACGTCACGGAAGCCGATGTCCTCGCCAGCCTCGAAGCCGGGGATTTGAAGGGCCGCAAAATCGGCGCCGCCTGGCGCATCACCAAACAGGCCCTCGACGAGTTCCTCAAGGGCTGACCGGAGCATCGGCGCCCCCGCCGCCCGATCTCGTGGCACGCACGCGCCGTCACTCCGGGCCACGGCCCACGCTCCGCCCGACCGCCCCTTCCCCCTCCCAAGCCCCATGAACGCGCCTCCGACCTTTTCCAACCAGGGCGAAGTCGAGGCGCTCTCCAAGTTCAACTGCCCCTCCTGCGGCGCCGCCGCCGAGTGGAGCGCCGCCACCCAAACGCTCGCCTGTCCTTACTGCGGCACAGTCTCCCCCCTGGCCCCGCCCGCGGCCGGCGCCGGCCCGGGCGGCGCCATCCGCGAACACGCCCTCGTCACCGCGCTCCAAGCCATTCCGGACGACCGCCGCGGATGGCAGGGCGAACGCGCCTCCGTCCGCTGCAAGTCCTGCAACGCGATCTCCGTCTTCCCCCCGGAGCGCGTGGCGCAAAACTGCGAGTTCTGCGGCTCCCCCGCCCTCATCCCCGTCAACGAAATCCGCGCACCGATCCGCCCCGAAAGCGTGCTCCCGTTCACAATCGCGGAGTCCACCGTCCGCGAGACGCTGCGCAAATGGTACGGCAGCCATTGGTTCGCCCCCAACCGCCTCAAAACCGCCGCCCTCACCGACACCGTCCACGGCCTCTACATTCCGTACTGGACCTTCGACGCCCGTGTGGATGCCGATTGGACCGCCGAAGCCGGCCATTCCTATTACGAAACCGAGACCTACCGCGACAGCGACGGGCGCCGCCGCAGCCGCCAGGTCCGGCGCATCCGGTGGGTCCCGGCTTCCGGATCGATTGCGCACGCCTTCGACGACGAACTCGTCCCCGCCTCGCGCGGCGTGAACCCGGATTTGCTGCGCCGTGTCGAACCTTTCCCCACCGGGAATCTGGTCCCCTACAATCCCGCCTACGTCTCCGGCTGGGTTGTCGAACAGTACCAGATCGATCTGGTCGCCGCCGCCCGCCACGCTCGGGAGGTCATGCACGAAAAAGCGCTTGGCCTGTGCGCCCGCGAAGTTCCCGGGGACACCCACAGGAATCTCCAGGCCCGCGTCCGGTTCACCGGCCAAACCTTCAAGCACATCCTGGTCCCCGTCTGGCTCGTCGCCTACACGTACGGCGCCCGCGGCTATCAGATCGTCGTCAACGCCTCCACCGGCGCCATCGCCGGCGCGCACCCTGTGAGCTGGGTCAAGGTCGCCCTCGCCGTGATCGGCGTTCTGGGGCTGCTGCTGCTCGGCGCCGCGGTATTCGGGCGTTGATCCCGCCCACCCCGGCCCGCGGCCCTTACGCCGCCAACTGCCCGCTGTCGCGCACGCCCAGGGTCCGAAACACCTCCACCGCCGCCTTGGACTGGTTGAGCGTGTAGAAATGGATGCCGCGCGCGCCCGCCTCGATCAACTGGCTCACCTGCTCCGTCGCCCAATGCACTCCGATCCGTTCCACGTCCTCATCGCTCTGCGCGCGGCCCACCATCTTCAGCAACCGCGCGGGAAACCGCGCTCCGGCCGCCAGCTCCGCCATGCGCACCATCCCCTTGCGCGACGTGATCGGCATGATCCCCGCCACAATCGGCACGCGAATCCCCGCCAGCTCGCAGCGTTCCCGGAAATCAAGGAAGTCCCGGTTGTCAAAGAAGAGCTGGGTCACAATATAGTCCGCCCCCGCGTCCACCTTGGCCTTCAGATGGTCCATTTCCGCCAGCCGGTTCGGCGTCCCCGGATGCCCCTCGGGAAATCCCGCCACGCCAATGCCCATCTCCGGAAACTGTTTCCGCAGGAACGCCACCAGGTCCGCTGCGTACGTGAACCCGCCCGGCGTCGGACGCCAGTCCGCCGCGTCCTTGGGCGGGTCGCCGCGCAGGGCGAGAATGTTCAGCACCCCCGCCTCGGAGTACCGCTTCACGATCCCGCCGATCTCCTCCGCCGTGGCGCCCACGCACGTCAAATGCGAAACCACCGTCAGATCGGTTTCCCGGTGAATCCGCATCACCAGGTCGTGGGTCCGCTCCCGCGTCGCGCCCCCGGCGCCGTAGGTCACGCTCACCGAAGCCGGTTTTAACGGCATCAGGTCGGCAATCGTCCCGAACAATCCGTCCCAGCCCTCCGGCGTCTTCGGCGGAAAAAACTCAAAACTGAACGACGGACGCCGCCTCTCAAGAATGTCGCGCACCAGCATGCCCGGCACAGTGGTTCAGGCCGCGCCCCGTTTCAAGCCCCGATGTCCGGCTCAAAACCGCGCGAGAATCGCGTCCCCGGCGTCCGCCCCGCGGAACTCCCCCACCCTCCCCGCCGCCAGCAACCCCGGCAGGAACTGCCGGATCACGTCTTCGTCCACCCACCCGCCGGCCGCCGCCCCGTCCAACAGCGCCCGCGCCGCCCCGGTTACCCGCACGCGCACCTCCAGCCGCGGTGACGCCGCCAGGCCCGCCGCCACACGCACCCCTTCAGCCGCCCTCCCGCCCGACGCGGGGTCCGAGCCAATCTCCACCACCACGCGCCGGGCCTTCACGAATAGACCTCAAACCGGTCGCACCCGGCCATCAAGTCCGCCAACGTCCCCAAACCCGCAAAGATCACCGCGCCCACCAGCGGAAGGTCCCGCTTCCGCGCCCCATACGCGCACGCGAAAAGATGCGCGCCCGCAAACCGGTCCCCGGCGCCCTCCCCGTGAACCGCGCGGACCGCTTCATCCAGCAAATACACGTACACCGCCCAGCCTTGCGCCCGCGCATCCGCCATTGCGCGAATCCCGCGCTCGAACGCCTGCGTCCCCGGCGCCGACGCCAGCAGAAAGCCCGCGCGCACGCTACCCGGCATGGCCCGCGCCCAGCGGCAGCGCGATCGCCTCCTCCACCAGCATGACCGGAATGTCGTCGCGCACAGGATAAACAACTTTCCCGTCTTCCCGCACCAAACCCCCGTCCACGCGCTCCGAAACTTTGGCGCCGCCCCGGTTCGTCACCTGGCCCGCCGCAATGGCCGCGTTGATCGCCCCCACCAGGTCCGCCTCCGCCAGCCGCACCGGCTGGTGCGTTTCCGGGCAGCACAAGATCGAAATCAACTCAGCATCCAGATTCGCCGCGCGCGCGCTCACACCTCTCTCCTAACTCCAAAGCCCCGCCCGCGCAACCCTGGCCGTGCGTGGGCGCCGCAACGCCGCCCGGCCCGCGGGGACCGGGCCCGGCTCACTTCTTCGGCAGGGCCGCAAACCGCTCCCGCGCCTTGCACCACGCTTCCCCGTCCGCCGGCTCAAACCGTTGCAACGGAAACGAATCCCGGATCACCCGCCGCATCTCCGCCAGCGAGCCCACCACGCCCGCGGCCACCATTTGCACCATGGCGTTGCCCAGCCCCGTCGCCTCCACCGGCCCCGCCAGCACCGGACGCCCGATGGCGTTCGCCGTCATCTGGCACAACAACCCGTTCTGGCTGCCGCCCCCCACCACATGCAACACGCGCACCTTGCGCTTCGTCAGCCGCTCCAGCCCGTCCAACACCGCCGCGTATTTCAGCGCCAGGCTCTCCAGCGCGCACCGGACCACCGCCCCCTCGTCCGCCGCCTCCGGCTGGCCCGTTTCCTTGAGGAATCCCCGTATCTTGCCCGGCATGTCCCCAGGCCGCAGAAACCGCGCGTCGTCCGGCTCGATCAGGCACCGGAACGGCTCCGCCGCCGCCGCGCGCGCGGTCAGATCCGGATAGGTAAACGCCTTCCCCTGGCGCTCCCATTCCCGGCGGCTTTCCTGCACCAGCCAGAGGCCGCTGATGTTTTTCAAGAACCGGATGGAGCTGCCAAAACCCACTTCGTTGGTGAAGTTCGCCGCCAGCACGTCCGCGTTGATCAGGGGCTTGGGCAATTCCACCCCCATCAACGACCACGTCCCGCTGCTCAAATACGCCCAGTCGTCCCCGTCCTCCGCCGGAACCGCCGCGACCGCCGCCCCCGTGTCGTGCGAGCAGGACGCCACCACCTTCACCGAACCCGCCAGACCCGTCTTCGTGCGCACCTGTTCTTTCACCGTCCCGATCACCGTCCCCGACTTCACCACCTTCGGGAACACCCGCTTCGGCAGGCCCAGCACCTCCACCAGGCTCCACGACCAGTCCATCGCGCGCGGATCAAATATCTGCGTCGTGCTCGCGAGGCTTTCTTCCGCCACCCCTTCGCCCCCCATCCAATGATTCAGCAGGTCCGCCATCATCAAAAACCGCGCCGCCCGCGCCAGCGCGCCCTTGGGCTCCCGCGCCGCCGCCGCAAACTGGTACACCGTGTTGAAATCCATGAACTGCAACCCCGTCGCCTCAAACACGCGCGCCCGCGACACACGCGCAAACACCGCCTCCGGCATCCCCTGCGTCCGCGCGTCCCGGTAACAATACGGCGCCTCCAACAACTGGTCCTCGGTCCCAAACAACCCGAAATCCACCCCCCATGTGTCCGTCGAAACGCTCACCGGCGACACGCCGCCCTTTACCCCGGCGGCCAGGCCCTCGACGATGTTCCCGAACAATTCGTCGATCCGCCAGCGCAGCGTTCCGTTGATCTCCTCGGTCCGGTTCGGAAACCGGTGCGCCTCCCGCACCTCCACCCGCCCGCCCGCCAGCGTGGCCGCCATCACCCGCCCGCTCTCCGCCCCCAAATCCACAGCCAATACTTGTGCGCTCATGCCCGGTGACTCTCCCCGGAATCCCCGCCAAGATCAATCCCGTTTCGCGCGCGCCCCAACGCACTCCACCCGCGTCCCCACCCGGACCAGATCAAACAGCTCCGCCACATCCCGGTTCCGCATCCGGATGCAGCCACGGCTCGCCGGACGGCCCACCAGCCGCTCCTGGTTCGTCCCGTGAATGTAAATCCCGCGCCGTTGCGCGTTGCGGTTCCGCGGTTCCAGCCCGCGCAACCACAAAATCCGCGTCAGAATCCGGTCGCCGCCCTTCCCTGGTTGGTCCGGCTCGATCACCCGCCCCGTCCAGGCGCGGTTCACAAACTCCGCCCCCAACGGCGCGCCCGCGCCGATTTTTGCCTCCACCCGCATCCACCCGAGAGGCGTCCGGTTGGAACCCGGCTCGTCCCCGGTCCCGAAACTTGAAGTGGACACCGGATACACGGCCACAACCCGCCCGCCCCGGCGCACCTCCAGCCGCTGCGCGCCCACATCCACCCGCACAACCACCGCGTCCCGCGCGTGCATCGCCCAGATGACCGCCAGCCCCACCGTCACGACCCCGGCGGCCGCCCACGCCGCCAGCGTCCATCTCCGCGGTGTCCGCCCGCCGGAAGGCGCAGTCACGGTATTCCCCCGCATCACCCCTCCGTCCCCCGGTTGATTGTCCGGCATTCCTGTCTGTCCCTTTGTACTCCCCTTTGTACTCCCCACTGGCGCCGTTTCCGAAACCTTCGAGCCCGATCTTCCTCACGGCCCCGGCGGCAGCCAATCCGGCGGTTCCGGCGCCTCCGGCCCGTCGAGGCGCTCCCTCCACTGCGCATCCGTCAGGCGCGCTGGACCACCAAACTCATAGTAAGACAGCGCCGCCCCGCGCAACAGCAACCGCTTCCCGTGCCAAGGATACAACACCCACACCTCCCGAGGGCGTCCGGCGGCCACACGGAACACTTCGCCCGTATTTGGGTTGTGGCCGATATCCACGATCTTCGGCGCGTC
>CAYSZK010000112.1:0-13881 GCA_964435495.1 uncultured Verrucomicrobiales bacterium | reverse complement strand
TAGAAACAGTACTTGCAGTCCAGATTGCACAACGGCCCGATGGGCTTCGTCATGACGTGGAAGGGCGCGGAAGCCGGGCGGAGGGAGGCGGTCGCGGTCATGGAAACAAGGGCAAACCTTAGCCCCAAGCGCACCCATCGGCAACCAACAGGCATTCCGCCCCGCCGGAACCGGGGGAGGCGGGGGCCAAGCCGGCGGGGCGCGAGATATGGCGGCGGATGGCCGCCCATTTCGGACCGGTCGATGATCCGCCGCCTTGCCGGCGCCGAGACTCGCTCAAGGCTGCGCGGGCGCGGGCGCTGGCGCGGCGGCGCCGGCGGCGGCGGGCGCGGGAGCCGGGGGCTTGGGCGCGGCGGCCTCTTTCAGGCTGGTCTCCAACTGGCCAAGCCAGCCCTCCCATGCGGGATGGCCGGGATGCGCGCGCACGATCCGAATCATCTCGGCAAGGGCCGCGTTTTTGCGGCCCAGGTGCGCCAAATCCCCGGCGCGGCTCCATTCGAGCGATGGCAGGGTCTGGGACTTGAACTTCTCCGCGTCCACCGCAAGCCCCGAGCGCGTCGCGCGGGCTTTGGCGCGGTCGATCCGGTCGTCCCAAAGCGCCAGCAGCCGCGCGTCCTTCGCCTGCCGGTAGTGGCTAAACAAAAGGGAGTCCTCCAGGTTGTCGGGATTGCCGCCCGCCATCGGCCATCCCTTGACGCCCGCCAGATGGTCCGCCAACTGGTACCATGTCCCAAACACGCTCTGGGGCACCGGCGAATTCAGGATGTCCCGCGCGGCGCGGCCCATGTTACCCGCCTTTTCCAAATAATCTTCGAGGTCGCCGATGTGGCGCTCCACCTCCGGGATCAGGTCTTCCACATTTTCGCCCGCCGCCCGGCGCAGGGTCAGGACCGCCCAGCGCAGGTGAAGCCGGACGGCCTCGCCAAAGGCCTTGTCCGACAGGAGGTCTTTCTGGGTGTCCTTCCAGTCGCGGAACTGGCTGGAATCCCCGCGCGCGCCCTCGAACTGCACCGCCCGCGTGGCTTCCTCGTAGAAGGACACGGCGCTGGAGGGCGAGCCCGACGCGGCGGAAAACTCGCGGATTGCCCGCTGCAGCCCGGCCGCGAACTGCTCAGTCCGTTGCGCGCGCAATTGCTGGAGTTCGCGAAGCAGTTGCTCAATGTTCACCGGGGGCCCGTCCTGCGCCGCCACCCGGACCGCCAGTAACGCCGCGAAGGCGCTTGCCGCCAAACGAATGCTCATGTAAAAGAAGTGCTCATACAGAAAGCGAAGCCATGTCACAACATCCAAGTTTGAAGAAAAAGGGCGCCACAGCCACCAAGCGCAGCGTGCTCAAACGGTTCGAGCGCGTCGAGGTCCTCAAGAAACGCGGCCTGTGGAAGGACGGCGATCGTGTCACCGGCCTCCGCAAGACCCGCGTTGACTAAGCCCCCCGCCCCACGGGCGCGCGCCGCCTCCCCGCCGCGCGCCGATGCCGCCGCGGCGGCCTCCCAAGGCATCCGGATCAACCGGTTCCTCGCCTCCGCCGGGGTCGCCTCCCGCCGGGCCTGCGACGGCCTCATCCGCGCCGGCGCCGTCGCCATCAACGGCCACCGCGTCGCCGATCTCGCCACCCGCGTGGAACCCGGCGACCGCGTCACCTGCCAGGGCCGCGAAATCCGGCCCGCCCGCGCCGTCACACTCCTGCTGCACAAACCGCGGGGCTACGTCTGCACCGCCAAACCCCAGGGCGGCCAGAGGACGGTGTACGACCTACTGCCCCCGGAGGCCGGACGCCTCGCCTACGCCGGGCGGTTGGACGCCGACAGCGAAGGGCTTGTGCTGTTCACCAGCGACGGCGCGCTTATCCAGCGTCTGGCCCATCCTTCCGCGCACGTGCCCAAGATTTACGCGGTCACCCTCGAAAAGCCCCTGGCCCCCGCCGACGCGGACCGCCTGACCCGCGGCATGACCATCGAGGGGCGCAAGGCGAAGTTTTCGTCGGTCCATCCGCTTGGGCGCAACGGCATCCAGGTGGTGTTGCACCAGGGCTTGAAACGCCAGATTCGTGTCATGCTGGGCGCGCTGGGCTACAACGTGCGCCGTCTGGTGCGCGTGGCCATCGGCCCGCTGCGCATTCACGGGCTCAAGACCGGGCGCTTCCGGGCGCTCGACCGCCGGGAGCTGGCCCAATTGGAACGCCTGGCCACCCGGCCCGCCGCCTGAGTGAGCCGCGGGCCGTTGTGGGCCGCGGGCGGAGGCGGGCAAGGAGCCGGCGCCAGCGCGGCTCGCGGCGGTCCAGACGAGGATGCCGCGCCAGGATTTCGTCCGGCCGCCGCCATGGAAGGCGGGCGCGGCGCAAGCCTGGATGTTTGGCGCCCGCGGGCGCGCCGGTCAGGACCCCGCCGCCGCCAGCACGTCCGCCGCGTGGGTCTTCGGCTTCGCGCCCAAATCCCGCCAGACCAAGACCCCGTCCCGGAACAGGAACGATTGCCGCCTTGGAATGTTACCCATCCGCGGCACGCCGAACGCGTCCGCCACCCGCCCCTCGGTGTCGGCCAGCAGGGTGAACGGCAGTTTATGCTTCTCCCGGAATTTTGCCTGCGCCTCCGCCGTGTCGCCGCTCACCCCGAACACGCGGACCCCTTTCGCCGCGAGGTCCGCCTCCGCGTCCCGCAAGCCGCACGCCTGGGCCGTGCATCCCGGCGTGTCGGCCTTGGGATAAAAATAGACCAGCACCCAGCCCTTTGCGAGTTCCGTCCCGAGGTCCACCTCGGCCCCCGCGTGGTCGCGCGCCTTCAACGCCGGCGCCTTCGCACCGGCCTCCAAGCCGCCTTCCCCGCGCGCCGCGCCAAGGAAAGCCATCACCGAACCCAACACCGCGATTGACTTTGCCATCATCACCGTGAACTTACCGTCGGTTTCCAAGGCTGCAACCCGCTTGGGAACCCGAAGCCCATGACCGACGCCATTGCCTGGACCTTGCTCGCCGCCGCCGCCCTCCTCGGTCTCGCCGGCACCGTGATGCCCTTTCTTCCGGGCACCCCCATTATTCTCGCGGGCGCCGTTCTCCACAGGCTGCTCCTCCCGGACGTCCTCTCCTGGTGGACCATTGCCGGACTCTTTCTCTTCGCGGCTCTTGCCGCCTTTGTCGAAGCCGCCGCCGCCGCCACCGGACCCCGGTGGATGGGCGCCTCCCGATGGGCCGTTGGCGGCGCCATCGCCGGTTTCCTCGCCGGGCTTTTCTTCGGACCCCCAGGCTGGATTCTCGGCCCGATCCTTGGCGCGCTTCTCGCCGAAATGATTTTCGCACGCAAGTCCATCGGCGCCGCTTCCCGCGCCGGAGTCGGCGCCGGGCTCGGCCTCGCCGCCGCCGCGGCCGTGCGCGTCGCCGTGGCCGTGGCCGTGATCGCCGCCCTCGCCCTTGACGCCTTTCTCGTCCCGTGATCGCGCGCCTCCGTCTTCTCGCCGCCTGCCTGCCGCTCCTTGCCGGGTTTCCCGCCGGTTGCTCCCGTCCCCCCAACCCGCCCCCGCCCGCCCCGCCCGCGGGCCGGGACGTCGCCGCCTTCCATCAAGCCGCCGAGACAGGCGACACCAACGCCCTCGACGCCCTTCACGCGCTGGGCATTCCCGAAACCGCCACCGGCGCCACCGGCCTCTCCGCGCTCCACGCCGCCGCCATGGCGGGAAACGCGGACGCCGTTCGCTGGCTCCTTGCGCGCGGGGCGCCGCCGGAGACAATGGACTTCGAGCGGCGCACCCCGTTGGAACTCGCCGTGCGCCACAACCGCGCCGCCGCCATCGCGGCGCTCGCCGCCGCGGGCGCCAATCCTTCCGCCCCCGCTTCGACCGGCCAACCGCTCCTGGTCCTGGCTGTGTTGCTGGACCGCCCGGCCGCCGTCGGGGCGCTGCTTGGCGCCGGTGCGGACCCGCGGACACGGCTGGTTTCGCCGGCCGGCCAGGAGGCGCTCGACCTGTGCGAGGGAACCGACTTTCACGACGACCTCCGGCACGACGCGAACATCCCCGTGCTCTGCGCGGCGTCGGCGCTGAACCGCCTGGACTGCGCGCGCCTCCTGGTGGAAGCCGGCGCCCAGCGCACCGACGTTTCCCGGCGCTACCGCATGAACGCCCTCAGCCACGCCGCGTCCCGCGGGAACGTGCCCATGATGCGCCTGCTCCTGGGAAAAGACCCTACGCCGGCCGAACCGGCCATCCGCATCTCCCTGCGCCGTCAGACGGCGACCTATTACAAGGACGGCGCCGCCGCGCGGACCACGCGCATATCAACCGGGCGCGCCGGGTATCGCACGCCGAAGGGCGAATACGTCATCACCGACAAACACCGGAGCTGGGTTTCCACGTTGTACCATGTTTCGATGCCCTATTTCATGCGTCTCAGCTCCGGCGCCATCGGCCTCCACGCTGGCGTCGTGCCGCGGTACCCCGCGTCCCACGGCTGCATCCGGCTGCCGTACGGGGAGGCCCGCGCCTTCTTTGGCCTCGCCGAGGTTGGCGATGTGGTCGTGATTGCGGATTGACCTTCCCCTCCGCTTCGATCATGACTCCCCCATGATCCTTGCGGCCGGCCAGGTCGTTACGCTTGATGGTCCGGTGCTCGAACCGGGCTGGATCGAGACCGCTGGCGATCGTCTGGTGCGCGTCGAATCCGGCGCGCCCCCCGCGGGCGCCGGCTTCCGCCTGGACCACCACGTCCTGCTGCCGGGCCTGATCAACGCCCATTGCCACCTCGACTACACCTCGTTCCACCGCCACCTCACCCCGGGCCGGTCGTTCACCGACTGGATCGCCCAGATGAACAGTTGCAAGCACTCGACGACCCTCCTGGAGTTTGCCGCCTCCATCCACCGCGGCATCGAACTCCTCGTCGAGTCCGGAACCACCTCCGTCCTCAACATCGAATCGTTCCCCGATCTCATCGCCTCCTCCCACGCCCCCATCCGCGTCTGGTGGGCCGTCGAAGGCATCGACGTCGCCGCCCCGTTCCGTTTCCCGCCGCTTCCCGACCCGCCCGCCGTCTCCCCCCACGCGCCCTACACCGCGTCCCCGGCCTTGTACCGTGAGGCCCGGCGCCTGGCCGCGGAGAACGGCGCCATCTTCACCACCCACGTCGGGGAGTCCGCCGACGAGCAGATGATGTTCGCCAACCGCGCCGGCCCGCTCTACGCCCTCATGGCCCGCCTCAAACGCGACATGGGCGATTGCGGCGGGCGCTCCCCTCTGGACGTGTTGCTGGACCAGGACCTGCTTCCCCCGCGCGCCATTCTCGTCCACCTCAACCACTGCTCCGTCGAAGCCCTCCGGCGGCTTCCCGCGGGGCGCCATTTCGTTGTCCACTGTCCGCAGTCCCACCGGTATTTCTCCCATCGCCGTTTTCGACTAGACGCGTTTCGCGGCAACGGCGTCCCCGTCCTCCTCGGCACCGACAGCCTCGCCTCCGCCGAAACACTCAGCCTTTTCCGCGAAATGCAAATTGTCCGCGACAACTTCCCGCGGCTCGAGCCCCAGGAAATCCTCGCGATGGCCACCCGCCTCCCCGCCGCCGCCCTTAACATGGAGGGCCTTCTGGGCGTCCTGAAGCCCGGCGCGCTTGCCGACGCCATCGCCGTCCCCGCCACGCACACCGATCCTTTCGAGTCCATCCTTCGCCACACCGGCCCCGTCCCCCTTGTCATGGCCGGCGGCCATATCCTCCGCCAACCGTGATGCCCGACGTTCCCGCCCCGGATTCCCCCGTCGTCCTTATCACAGGCGGCCACGGCGGCCTCGCCACCGCCGCCGCCGCCGCGTTCTCCGCCGCCGGCTGGCGTGTCCTCGCCCCGTCCCATGCCGAGCTGGATGTCGCCGCGCCCGAATCGGTCCGCGCCTGGTGCGCCGCGCTGGACCGGGTTGACGCGCTCGTCAATAACGCCGCCATCACCGGCGAAGGGCTCCTCGCCAGGACCAGCGCCGCGGCGTGGGACGCGGTCCTGGCCACTTGCCTTCGCGGCGCTTTCCTGTGCGCCCGCGCGGTTCTCCCGGCCATGGCCCGCCGCCGTTCGGGCCATCTCATCCACATCGGTTCCTGGGTGGGGCGCCGCGGCGCCCCCGGCCTGGCCGCCTACGCCGCCGCCAAGGCCGGCCTCTGCGGCCTTTCCGCCGCCATCGCACGGGAGTACGGCGGGCGCAACATCTGTTCCAACGTCGTCCTCCCCGGCTTCCTGGAAACCAGGATGACCGCCCCGATGGCGCCCGAGGCCCGCGACCGCGTCCGCGCCGCCCACGCACTGGGCCGGTTTACGACGGTGGAGGAAGCCGCGGCCTTCGTGGTCCATCTGGCCGGCATGCGGCACGTCTCCGGCCAGGTGTTCCAGATCGATTCGCGCATCGGCCCGTGGACGTGATGGGGGGCGGGCGGCTGGTGGACGCGCGGACACCGCGCGGCGCGGCCGGCGCCCTTCGCTTTCGCGCGTCTGTAACCTTCTGGTTGCGGTTGCGGTAAGGAACCGGGCAACGCTCACGCGAAACGCCGCGCCAATCGGCCCGGCCGCGGGAGGGCGTTTGCCCGACAACGGAGGCTCCATGAACAAGGCGGGAAGAGGTTGGATCAAAGGCTTTGGCGGTGTCGCGGTGGTGGCTGCGATCGTGCTGGCCATCAGGCTCACGCAGGCCGCGGAGGACGGGAAATGGACGGTGGCCGGGTGCGACCGCATGGACATCGCGGTGCTGGTTGGGGGAACGCCGGCGTTCATCCTGGAGAACAACGTGACCGGCCCCGATTGGAAGGGGGCACGGCTCCTGTCCTTCGCGGAATCCAAGGACGGAAAGACACGCCGCTACAGGCAGGAGAAGATCGGGTTTTACGTGAATTGGTTCGACAAGAAACCCATGGAGGGGCTTTTTGATCTGGACTACGCGCTGCGAAAGACGGGGGACAGGACGTTTGAAGCGAAGTACGCGATCCGGCCTGAGTTCGACACGCAACTTGGTTTTCCCAAGAAGCGGGGCGAGAAAAGCATCTCCATCGGGCCGGTGCTGAAGCCCACGCCGTGGTTCAAGGGCGGAACCGCGGTCGTGACCTCCGGGGGGGCGGCGTCGGAGATGCCGCTGCCGCCGCCTCGCGGGAGCGTGACCAACGTCACGGCGGTGGAACTCCAGGCGGCTTCGGGCGAAACGGTGAAGCTGGGGTTTGAACCGCCGGTGGTGCTGCACCTGGACCACGGCGAGATGCGCATCTGGGCGTCGGGCGAGGCGAAGGCGGGCGGGGAGTTCGCGCACACGGTGCGGCTGGAGCTGCCGCGGGCGGCTGGGTTTGAGGCGGCGAACCGGCTGGCGGACACGTCGGGCTGGATTCCGCTGGATTTCGAAAAGGCGGGCGATTTTCGTCCGGGCAGCGCGCTGGGAATGGAGGGATGGCTGGAGCGCCCGGCGGGCGGGCACGGCTGGCTGGGGATGCGGGGGAAGGATTTTGTGTTTGAAGACGGGACGCCCGCGAAGTTCTGGGGCATCAACATCTGCGGCCCGCACGCGGCGCCGGCGAGGGAAGAGGCAGACCGGTGGGCGGACCGTTGCGCGAAGCACGGGGTGAACTACGTCCGGTTCCACAAAATCCTCAATCACATGGGGAACGGCTGGGCGCTGGACGACAAGGAGGACGGGACGAAACTGAACGAGGAACGGGCGGCGCTGTTTGATTACTTCAGCGCGGCGCTGGCGAAGCGGGGCGTTTATTACGGGTGGTCGCAGTATTACGCCTACAAACTTTCGCCCGCGGACAAGGACCGGGTGCTGGCCTACGACGAGCTGATGGCCAAGGGGGAGCAATGGTTCAAGGGGACGACGATCATGCTGGTGAACTTTGCGCCGGACTTGCAGGAACTGCACATCAAGACCCTGCTCAACCTGCTCACGCGCACCAACACCGTGACGGGGACGCGTTACGCGGACGACCGCGCCCTGGCCTACATCGAGGTCCAAAACGAGGACGACATCTTCTTCCACGGACTGGACAACCAGGTGAAGGCCTGCCCTTCGTACTACGCGTTGATGAAACGCCAGTTCTCGGACTGGCTGCGGGGGAAGTACGGGAGCGAAGACAAATGGAAGGCGGCGTGGGGCGGAAAGGTCGGCACGGGCGAAACCTGGGCGGCGGGGAGCGTGGATCCATTCGCCGATTACCTTTACGATCCCGCGAAATTCACCCCGCGCGTCCTGGATGTGTACGGGTATCTCTAGGACGCGCAGACCGCTTATTACAAGAAGGTGGCTGGCGCCCTCCGCGGCGCTGGATACGGCGGCGCGATCTGCGGCTCGTGCTGGCAGACGGCCACGTTTCTGGGCCATTTGTACAACGTGCGCTCGGACCGGGAGGCGGGTTTCATTGACAGGCACAACTACGGCGGCGGCAACATGCTGCCCCGGCCGGGCGCCGGGCTGCTGAGCGCCGGGTTCCAGGCGGTGGCGGACCGGCCCTACAATTTTTCGGAGTGGGCCGGCGGGGGCGTGTACGGAGGGTTGGACGCGGTGCCGGTGATCGGGTTGATCGGCATGGGGGTGCAGGGGTGGGACGCCTCGGCCCATTTCGCAAGCAACGCGGCCGAATTGACCCGCAAGGCGGGCGGCGACGTGTGCGACAGGTTCTTCAATCTCGCCATGTACCCGGCCATCGCGCGGGCGCTCTACCGCCGCGATTTCACGGAAACCGAACCGGTGGCAACCCGGCGGATCAGCATCCCCGCCATGGCCGGCGGCGGCGTGGGGTTTGTCGAGGAATTCAGCCTGCTGGGCGGGGCCAACATCAAGGAGTTCAAGGCCGCCGTGCCGCAGGAGGCGCTCGCGGCCGGCCCCGTCGCGTTGGAATTCGTGGACGGGCCGGTGAACCAGCCCGTCGTCGATGCCAGCGCCAGGTTCATCGACCGCGCCAAGCGCGTGGTGTCGTCCGCGTCGGGCCAGGTGCGGTGGGATTACGCCGGGCAGGGTTGCATCACGGTGGATACGCCGGGGACCAAGGCCTTGGTGGGGTTCGGCGCCGGGCGCGAGCACAAACTGGGCGAGGCCACGCTGCGGACGGACAACGCGCTTGCGTTCATCTTTGTGGGCGCGCGGGGGCCAAAGGAAACGGTGGCCGCCGGAAAATCGTTGCTCGTCACGGCGCTGGGGCGCACGGCAATCGAAGGCGAGGTGCTGGACGAAATCACGCTCGCGGCGGTCTCAAAACCCGTGGACCCATCCGTGCCCGCCCCCGCCGCCGAACCGCGGCATCTGCTGGAACCGGTCAAGGCTGTTCTCGCGCTTTCCCGCAAGGGCCCGTGCCGGGCCTATGCGCTGGACCATGGCGGGCGCATGGCCTCGCCGCCGGTGGAGCTGCCTGTCGAGAACACGGGAGACGGCGTGCGGATTGTGTTGGACGGGGCGAAAACCCGCGCGGTGCATTATCTGCTGGAGTTCGCCGGGGAGTAACGGCGGGAGGCCTCGGGCGGCCCCAAAACTCCGCCGTGATCGGATAACGGCGCCAGCCGGGATCATTGGCCCCCCTCCGCCGGAGCGCTCCCGTCCTACGGCTGTTTGAACCCGGCGTAGGGATGCGCCTGCAACACCTCCCAGATCGTGTCGTGGACCACTTTCACCCGTTCGGGCGTGATTTCGAGGACAGGGCCGAAGTCGTGGTTCTTGTCGTCGCCGTAGGCCGCCTGGTCGTTGTATTTCGACCAGTCCAGGTTCATCGGCGGTTTCTCCCGGAAAAAACTGGCGTAAAACAAGGCGGCGATGCTGTAGTTGGCCAGGCCCGCGCGGATGTGCTGCACGTCGGTGTAGAAATCCTTGATCGTCGCGATGCCCGGAACCGCGCCGGCCTTCATCTTGTCGTCGAGCGCCAGAAACAGTTCGCCGCCGGGAACCATGCGCAGGCGCCCTTCCTTCCACAAATCCGGCAGCCGATCCTTGATGCCCTCGAACACTTTGTTGGTGTAGTCGCGCGTCCGGGAAATGTTGCCGATCCACGGCTTCTCGAAATCGCCCTGGAACGGTTTCTCCCATTGCGCCCGGTAGTCGAACGCATCCCGGTTCGGGAACTCGGCGGTCGCCATCCGCACGCCGGGAACCTTCGCCCACTCGGGCAGCTCCTCCTTGGCCGGAATCTTACCGGCCTCCATGTTCGGCCAGACGGTATAGATATAGACGGTGCCCTTGGGATTTTTCTGGAGAAACACGCCGATCACGTCCACGGCCGCGCCAATGTCGCCCACCTCAATCTCGGCGCCAAACTTGTTGCCCCACATCTCGGAGGTCCGCTTTTGAAGGAAGGTCCCAAACACCTGGATCAGGATGGCGTCCCACTCCTGCGTCAGGAACCGTTTCGGGGCCATGGCGGCCTTTTGGACCGATTCCTGGTCGAGGGTGAGATCGCCCTTGGACCCGGCGCTCTCGGCGCTGGAGGAGAGCGGGCGCCCGAGGGCCTTGAAAATTTCGTTGCGATGCTGCCACGTCTGCCACCCGGCGCCCATGAACGCGAACATCTCCCACGTTTTCCCGGCGGGCTTGGCGAGATCGGCGTGCCACTCGGGCCGGGCGCTGCCCGTGAGGCTGTTGCCAAAATAAAATACGCGCTGCGAGGACGGCGCGGGGTCGGGCTCGGCGCCGTCGGCGGATATGGTTCCGAAGGCGGCGGCCAGGAGCACGGCCAGCGCCAGTTTAACCGGGAAAACGTCGTTCATAACTTTAAACCTTGGCGCCGGTTCCAATCGCAAGTCAAGCCCGCCGCGTTCCCCCCAAATTTTTCTCTTCCCGCGCCGCGCGCGCGCCACACACTTGCAAAGCCCGGCCATGGCCACGGAACCAGGACCCACTTTCCGGTTCAGCAACGGCGCGCTCCACATCAGCGCGCCGCCGTTGTTCCTTGTCATCAGGGGGCGCCCCCGGTTGGAGGCCCAGCGCCGGAGCCGGCGGGGCGCGGATTGGGAACCGTATGCGCCCGCGTTCCGGCTCGTGCACCCGTATCGGCGGCCCGCCGCCACCCGCAAAGCCCGCGGCCCGCAGCTTGAGCTTCCCCTCGGCGAGATCGCCACCCGCCCCAGCCGCCGCGAACTCCGAAGACGGGCCTTCGACGGCTTCCGCTTTTCGCTGCGCAAGGAAGATGCTTGTGCCGTTGAACGCTTCCCGTGCATGCAATGGCGGTTGCTGTGGCTCTTCCGCCTGGAACCGCGGGCGGTCGAAGTCTGCCGCATCAACCCCGCCCTCACCTTCTTCCTGGCCAACGCCTATCCAATCCTGAACATTTCGCACATGCGCGACATCCGGCTGGTGGCGGAGTTCATCGTCCAGCGCCAGCGGGACGTCATGTTCGCCGTGCGCCTGCCGGAGACCGACGCGGCCGCCAAGGTCCTCGCCAAAATTCCGCCCGAGTCGGTCGCGCCCGAGCTGTTGCCCGAGCTCCAGCGGCTGTTCGCGGATTCCGCCTCGGCCAAATTCTGCGCCCACGCCCCGGTGGTGAACAAAGGGGTCGTCGCCTTGCTCGCCGACGCCCGCGTCCGGGGATTGGCCACCGCGAATCTCGTCGCCGAGGTCGGCGCGGCCCGACAAGAAAAATACCGCGCGTCCGCCGCGCAAAAGATTGCCGACACGCTGGACATGCTCGAGCGCATGGAACGGCCCGCGCCCCGCGCCCCGTTCCGGTCCGTCGAACAAATCCAAAGGCTGCACGACGCGGTCGCGTCGGATTTCCTGCGCCACCGGGTGATGGCGCGGGCGGAGATCCGGTTCCCCGCGCCGCCGTTTCCCGGCACGGCGAACATCCGGCATGTGCGCACCGCCGGGGAGCTGCTGGCGGAGGGCCGGGCACAGAGCAACTGCGTGGGATCCTATGTCCCGCGGGTGGCCGCGGGCGAGGTGCACATCTTCCAGGTGACCCATCCCCAGCGGGCGACGCTGTCGCTGGTGCGCGGGCCCGGGGGCGGCTGGGAAATCGGCGAGCTGCTGCTCGGTTGCAACCGCCAGGTCAGCCCCGAAACGCGGTACCGCGTCCAGGACTGGATCGACCAGCACATGATTTTCGCCTGAAACCCCGTTGATCGCGCGGGCCCGCATTGGGCGGCTCGAACTTCTCCGGGAGTCGTTCAGCGCCGTGCTCGTCCTTGAAGCGCTCACGCGCCCCATCTGGCGATTGGCGGGAATCCAGCCTTTACGCTGCCCCAAGGAGCGGTAGAATTGATGTATGAGAACGCTGGAAACCGAAGCCGACATCGGCGCCGACGGCTGTATCCGGCTCGTTTCGGCATTGCCGGCATGGCTCAAGCCGGGACGCCGCCATTTGCTTCTTGTCGTGCCTGAAGCCGGCGAAACACCCGGCATACCAGCGGCTGCCGGCCTGGCGGCGACCCCGGAGATGATCGAGCAACGGGGGAAAGCCCTCGCCGCCCTCCGTGCTTCCGGCGGGCTTCGGGATGTCATTCCCGATCCGGTCGAATGGCAGCGCGCCTTGCGCCAGGATCGGACATTGCCAGGCCGGACATGATCCATGCTCTGCGACAGCAACGTCCTGATCTATGCGGCCGATCCATCCGACACGGTGTGCCTTCCGTTTGTCCAGCGCCCGGATGCCCTCATCTCAAGCGTCACTCGGATCGAAGTCTTGGGATTCCCCGGATACTCCCTGCTTTCGCCCGACCGCCAGGCACGGCTCCATGCCCTGGTCTCTTCGGTCATCGAGGCTCCGCTTGACGAACGCGTGATCCGCGGAGCCATCTCCTTGCGCCAGCGATGGAAAATGAGCCTGGCGGACGCGATCATCGCCGCGACCGCCCTGGATCGCGGCGTGCCTCTGGCAACCCGCAACGAATCGGATTTCCAGCAGATCGCCCGGCTCCAAATCCTCAACCCATTCAAGCCGCGAGCGTAGGATCAAATCAGACCCCAAGTGACCCCAATGTCACGCTCCATCGCGCGGGTCGAAGACGCGCCCACCCGGACGCCCTGCCTCCCCGCCACGCGCCATGGCCCGGCAGGTAACCCCGGGCTTCCTTCCGCAGTTGACCGCCGCCACGCTTCCCGTGCGGGCAATGGACATGCCGCCGATGTTCCACCGCCCCAGGAAATCGTCAACGCCCTTTCCAAAACCGTCATCGGGCAAGCCGCCGCCAACGGCGGCGCGTGACGGGAAGCGCGCCGGCCGCGAGCCGGGGAGGAGACAGGCCGCCGGAGTCTGGCGGCCGCGGAAATCGAAGCTCGATCACCGGCCCACGGCAACCAGACCGCGCCATGAGATTCGCGTCCCGGAGAAACGGGCGCTTGTCTCCAGCCGCCCGATCTGCCAGCATCCTGTGCCATGGAGATGGCGCCATCCCGCTTCAAACGCCGGACCAACGCCCCAGAGGGCTGGATGAGGATTTCCTTGCGGGCAAAACCGATGGCTGAGAGCCGATAGCTGGGCGCTCAGTCAATTTCCGGGGTCTCTGGTTGGTGGATTGCGCCGACGGCCTGAATCTTGCGGCCCAATGACGAAGAAACAGAAGCTCGAACTGACTTGGATCGGCAAGGAGAACCGGCCGAAGCTGGAGCCGCGCATTCTGCTGGAAGATACGGCGAAGTCGTATCACGCGCCGCACCGCGTCTCCGGGAACGACATCTTCGACAACCGGCTCATCCACGGCGACAACCTGCTCGCGCTCAAGGCGCTCGAACAGGAGTTCGCCGGTAAGGTGAAGTGCGTCTATATCGACCCGCCTTACAACACGGGCAGCGCGTTTGAGCATTACGATGACGGGGTTGAACACTCGATCTGGCTCTCGCTGATTCGTGATCGGCTAGAGATTCTTCGCAATCTTCTCAGTGACGCAGGAGCTATCTGGGTGAACATCGATGATAACGAAGCGCACTACCTCAAAGTGCTACTCGATGAGGTGTTCGGTC
>CAYSZK010000111.1:0-13908 GCA_964435495.1 uncultured Verrucomicrobiales bacterium | reverse complement strand
GGCGCCCGCGACGCCCGCCACGGCCGCCGCGCCGACGGCGCCGAGCACACCCGGCGCGTCCGCCGCCACGCGTCCGGCGGTCGTGGACGAGGCATCGGACTCCGGGGTGGTGCCGGCGGCGGAAGGGCGCACCAGCAGCGAACGGATTTCCGCGGTCCTAATGGATCCGTCCCTGGATTTTGCGGGTGCGGCCGGGCGGCTGCTCGCCGAGCTGCCCGAGCTTGACGAGGAAGGCCAGGCGCAGGCCGCGCAGCACATATTGAACCTGACCGACGATGCGGGCATCTTGAAGCTGGCGCCGCTGCTCGTGGAGAACAAGCTGCCCGCACCCGCGCTTGAAGTGATCTACCCGGACTTGCTCAACCGTCCGCATCCGACGGGCATGCCGATCCTTGCCGCGATTGCCGACCGGGAGGCGCACCCGAAAAAGGCCGAAGCCGCCGAGACGCTGGAGTTCCTTTTTGGCAAACGGCCTGAGGGCGTGAAATGGCTGCCGTGGGTTCAGTCAAAAGTCCGGACTGAACCGGAAGGGAGCGCTCCGGGCAATTGAGAGGGCGGGGGGGGGCGCCGCGCGGGCGCGGGAGGGGCAGTTGGCGCCGAGGTAGTTTCTGGCCGGTTGTTCGGGATGCGTCTGGCGCCGCGAATAACCGCTTGCGGCGGGGCATGGTGGCCGTTAGTTTTGCGCCGTCAAACAAATCAAGCAAGGAGGCAAGAGATGGGATGGCTGTCATGGATCGCGTTGGGATTGGTTGCGGGCATTTTGGCGAAATGGATCATGCCGGGGCGCCAGGGCGGCGGCTGCCTTATGACGATCTTGCTCGGCGTTGCCGGCGCGTTTATTGGCGGCTGGGTGGGAACCCAACTGGGCTGGGGCACGGTGGCGGCGTTCGATCTGCGGGGGCTGGGTCTTGCGGTGGGCGGGGCGCTGGTCCTGCTCTTGCTGTTCGGGCTGATCCGGAAGCGCTGAGGCCACAGCCGCTTCGTTTCCTCGCGGCCCGCGCCAGCATCCGGCGGCATCACCACCCGCGGGGCGCGTCCGGCAGGATGGGTCTGGTTGTTCCGGTGGCGCCCGCGACTTGCGGTCCCTGCCTCCACGATTTTAAGGCTGGCCGCAGGCGGGCGCTGCGGCTACACAGTCGGGAACGGGACCGGTCGGGGCCGGCCCGGGCACGGAGCGGAAAGGAACCGGCGGATGGCTTTTATAGACACGGTATTCGAGAAGTTGGCGCGGCATCCGAAGCGGATCGTCTTCCCGGAGGGCGGCGACCCGCGGGTGATTCGGGCGGCGTCGGAGTACGTCCAACGCAAGTTGGGTCCGGCGATCTTGCTGGGGCGGCGGGAGGAGATCGCGGATTTGGCGGCTTCGCTGGGGGTGGGCCTGGTCCGGGTGAACATCATTGATCCGGCCAAGTCGGAGGACCTCGACCTCTTCTGTTCGCGGCTGATCAAGCTGCAACGGTACCGGTTGATGGCGCCGGAGGACGTGCGCAAGACGGTTTGTTCCCCGAATTTTTTCGGGTCGATGATGCTGCAATACGGGCAGGTGGACGGGCTGGTGAGCGGGGCGGCGACGGCGTCGGGGAGCCTGCTGCGCCCGTTGTTCAGCGTGGTGAAGCCGCTGCCGGGTTTCGCGAGCGTGTCGAGTTGCATGGTGATGCAGGTCAAGGAAACGCGCTACGGCGGAGGCGGCGGGCTGTTTTTCTTCGCCGACTGCGGGGTGATTCCCGAGCCGACGGTGGAGCAATTGGCGACGATCGCGGTGGAGACGGCTCTGGTGTCGCGGCAGTTGACGGGGCACCGGCCCAACGTGGCGATGCTCTCCTACTCGACGCGCGGGAGCGCCCAGACGCGGCACACCGAACGGATCGCGGCGGCGACGGCGCTGGCGCAGAAGCTGGCGCGGGACCGGGGGCTGGAGATGGAGATCGACGGGGAGTTCCAGGTGGACACGGCGATTGTCCCGGAGATCGGGATGGCGAAAGCGCCGGGGAGCGCGGTGGCGGGAAAGGCGAACGTGCTGATCTTTCCCGACCTGAACAGCGGCAACATCGCGACCAAGCTGGTGCAACGGCTGGCGGACGCGGAGGCGTACGGGCAGATTCTTCTGGGCATCTCCAAGCCGGCGGCGGACATGTCGCGCGGGGCGTCGGTGGCGGAGGTGCTGGGGGTGGCGGCGATTGTGGGGTTGCGTGCGATCACTTACCGGGAGCTGTATCCGGACCAGGGGATACGGCTGGGGACGAAGGCGGCTTGAGGGCGGGGGCGCCGTCCGTGCGATGAACACGACGACCCCGCGGGTGTATATCGCCGCGACGCGGCAGGACGAGGGCAAGACGACCCTGGCGCTGGGCCTGTTCCAGACGCTGAAGAAACGGCTCGGGCCGATCGGGTACATCAAGCCGGTGGGGCAGCGGTTCGTGGAGGTCAACGGCCTGAAAATCGACGAGGACTCGCTGTTGATGGAGCGGACCTACCAGGTTGCCGTGCCGCTGGAGGACATGAGCCCGGTGACGGTGGAACAGAATTTCACGAGGCGCTTTTTGGAGGACGGCAACACGGGCGACCTGGAGCAGAAGATTCGGAAGTCGTTCGACCGGGCGGCGTGGGAGAAGCAGTTTGTGCTGATCGAAGGGACGGGGCACGCGGGAGTGGGATCGGTGTTCGGCTTGAGCAACGCCCATGTGGCGAAGCTGCTCGGCGCGAAGATCGTGATTGTGACGCGGGGCGGGATTGGGGCGCCGTTTGACGAGGTGACGCTGAACGCGGCGTTGTGCGAGAAGGTGGGGGCGGAGGTGGTGGGCGTGATCCTCAACAAGGTGTTGCCGGACAAACTGCCTATGATCCGGGAGATTGCCGAGCGCGCGTTCGCGCGGCTGGGTTTGCCGGTGCTGGGGGTGGTGCCTCGGCACAACATCCTGACGCGCCCGACGGTGGGGCAGGTGGCGCGGGAGACGGGGGCGCGGTTCCTGCACGGCGAGAATTTCAAGCGGCGGCGGATCGAGAATGTGATCGTGGGGGCGATGGCGTCGCGGCACATCGCCGACCACATCCAGCCGAAGACGCTCGTGATCGCGCCCGGGGACCGGGACGACGTGATTCTCGCGGCGCTGCTGGACATCGTGCTGAACCGGGAGCGGACCCACGTGGCGGGGATTGTGCTGAGCAGCGGGATGCGCCCGCCGCCGAGCGTGTTAAAGCTGATGCAGCGGACCGAGACGCCGGTGATGCTGGCGGAGGAGTCGAGTTACGAGGTGGCCCGGACGATTTACGGGATGACCGTGAAGACCGAGCCGCAGGACGACGACAAGATCGCGGTGATCCAGGAGTTGGTGGAGCAGTACGTGGACCTTCCCACGATGCTGGCGCGGGTCGGGTGCGCGGCGCCGGCGGTCACGCCAGCAGCATGAAGAAGGCGCCGGCGGCGGCGGTGGGAAGCGCGGCGCCGAGGAGCAACCCGACGGGATTGATGCCGTCCTCAAAGTGTTTGTTGAGGATGGACTGGCCGGCGGGATTGGGAGCGTTGGCGATGACGGTGAGGCCGCCGCCGGTGACGGCGCCGGCGACGGCGGCGTATTTCATGCCGTCGGTGAAGCCAGGAACAAGCGTGCAGAGGTAGGTGATGGCGGCGTTGTCGTTGAACGCTGTCAGCGCGGTGGCGCTGAGCATCAGGGGCAGTTCGCCCAGGCCGCCGAGGAGCGGCGCGATCCACCACTGTTGCATGCCGCCGTGGACCACGAGTCCCGCGAGAAAGAAGCCGACGAGGATTGCCGGGCGCAGCGTGAAATCGCGCTGGAATTCCTCGGTGACCGTTACGAACGCGAGAAAGACCAGGAACACAAAGATCAAGTAGGCGGGGTAATGCGCCCACAAGACCGCGGCGACGAGAAACAGAACGTGCCCGGCGGTCACCCAGGCGGGGATGGAGGCCTCGGGTCCCGCGGCGGGCACTTCGGAGGCGCGGCGGGCAAGGCCGCGGAGTTCGGCGCGGAACAAAAAATGATAAAGGGCGGTCGAGGCGACGATGGCGAGGACGGCTTTCCAGCCGAAGTTGGCCATCATGAAGGGCAGGTCCCAATCCCATGCCGCGGCGACCATCAGGACGGGGGGCGCGGCAAAGTGGGTGAGCGTGCCGCCGATGGAGATGGCGACAAAGAGAAGGCCCAGGGTGGCGTAGGCAAGGCGCGGGCTTGGGTTGAGCGGATAGAACTTCCGGGAGAGCAGCGACGCGCAGATCGTCATTGCGGCCGGCTCGGTGATAAAGGACACGAGAACCGGCCCCACCGCGAGGATGGCCCACCACCAGGCCAGCGGGGACTGTCCGCCGACGCGGGCGATGCGGCCGAGGATATGTTCCGCGAGGCGGAGGACCGGGCGCGTCGAGGAGATGGCCATGACGACGACGACGAAGATGGCCTCGTTGAAGTTGACGCCCGAGTTGATGTACCCCTTCACGGGGCCATCGCCGACGGTGAGTTTCATGGCGATGACGAGCGGAATGATCCAGATGCCGAAGACCGCCTCGACCTCGCCGAGAAAGTGGAGGACCCGGGCGGGGACGCAGACGGGTTGGGGGCCCGAAGGCGGGGCGGGATGGCGGCGCGCGTAGGCCTCGTCGAGGTCGTGGGCGACGGCACGGAAATATTGCGTCAGGAAGGTGTGCACAATCGCTCCGAGAAAGATGAGCGTGGCCCACAGGTTGGCGGGGTTCTGCCGGACGCGGTGGGCGAGGATTTCGCCAATGTCCTTGAGGTGGCCGTCGTTGTACGATTCCAGGGAGGGCGGGAACGCTGGGGCGCCGGCGGGCGCGGTATCCGGGGTGGCGGCAGTGGCCGTGGCGGCAAAGGCAAGCGCGAGGGCAAGGCCGAACGGCAACACAGACAGGGGCAGGCGGGGCATAACCGGGGACGATAACGCCGGAGGGGATGGGGTCAAACGATTGCGGGCCTGCGTAAGATGGTTCCGGCGAAGGCGGCGCGGCCTCGCGGGGGATCGCTTACCCGCCGGGCGTTCGACTCCGCTTCACCCTCTTCCATGATCGACGCCACATGGGGATGCTCCAGGCGCCAGGGCGGGGCGGGGCGTGGTCACTCGAGAAACATCCCGGCGATCGCGTCGGCGCGAAGGAGGCCGTCCGGAGTGAGGCGCCAGCGGCCATTTTCCTTGACGGCGCAGCCGGCGGCGGTGAGTTCGGCGAATGCGCGGGAGTGCGCGGGGGTGGCGACGCCTTCGCGGGTGCGGAGGCCGAAGATGACGCGTTCCCGTTCGCGCAGCTCCGGTGTCAGGGTTTCCGCCTCGACCTCGGGCCACACGCCCGCGGCCGCGCCGTCAAGATAGGCGGCGAGGTCCGGAATGTTTTTCCAGCGGCGGGCGCCCACAGTGGAAACGGCGCTGGGCCCGAGGCCAAGATAATCGTGGCCGCGCCAGCAGGCGAGGTTGTGGGCGGCCTCGAAGCCGGGGCGGGCGAAGTTGGAGACTTCGTAGGGGAGGATGCCGGCGGCGGCGAGACGTTCGCGGGTGGCGAGGAAGAGGCGCGCTTCGAGATCGGGATCACGGTGGAAGCGCCGGGACTTGAGCGATTCGAAGAACGGAGTGTCTTCCTCAAAGGTGAGGCAGTAGGCGGAGATGTGCTCGGGCTCCATGGCGATGGCTTCCGATAATGTGGCGTCCCAGGAAGCCGCGGACTGGCCGGGCACGGCAAACATGAGGTCGAGGTTGATGTTGGCGAAGCCGGCTTCGCGAAGGATGGCGAACGAGGCGCGGATGCGGGCGGGGTCGTGCTGGCGGCCAAGGGTGGCCAGGACGGCCGGGTCGAAGGATTGGGCGCCGAGGCTGGCGCGATTGGCGCCAAGCGCCCGGAGCAGGCGCGCCTTTTCGAGGGAAACGGTCGTGGGATTGATTTCGATGGTGAACTCACCTCCCGGGCCGGGGCGGGGGAGGGCTTCGAGGAGGCGGGCGAGATCGCGCGTGGCGAGGGCGGAGGGGGTGCCGCCGCCAAGGAAGAGCGTGCGCGGTTCGAGGGGGATGGCGGCGGCGCGGTGGCGGAGCTCGGCGAGAAGCGCGTCGATGAGGCCGGGGACGGCGCGGCGGTCGGCGGGCAGGACATAGAAGGAACAGTAAGGGCAGACCCGCGGGCAGAAGGGGACGTGAACGTAGAGATGGCGGACGGGTTGCATTTTTTGGCGGGAGTATCTAGAAGCGTTCCATGCCGTTGTACGAGTTCAAATGCAGGGATTGCGAAAAGGAGTTCGAGTTTTTGGTGCGGGGCCGGGACTGGAAGCGCGAAGTGGCGTGTCCCTCGTGCGGCGCGCGCGGGGGGGCGCGTTTTGAGAAACTGCTGTCGGTGGCCGGGGCGGTGGGCAGCCGGCAGTCCGGCGCCGGGGAGGGATGCACAGGCAATCCGGCGTCGTGCAACCGCTGTTGCGGGATGGAGTGACGATGGGTTTTGGGGCGCGGGTGGAGGAGCGGCTGGCGCGGCATCTGGCGCGGACGCCGGAGATCGATCCGACGGCGTACGTGGCGCCGGGGGCGGTGGTGCTGGGGGACGTGGCGCTGGCGGCGGAGAGCAGCGTTTGGTATGGGGCGGTGTTGCGCGGGGATATTCACGAGATACGGCTTGGGCGCGGCTCGAACCTGCAAGACGGGGTGATCGTGCATTTGGCGGACGATTTTGGGTGTTACGTGGGCGAGTGGGCGACCGTGGGGCACGGCGCGATTTTGCACGCGTGCCGGGTGGAGGACGAGTGTTTGATCGGGATGGGCGCGATCGTGTTGGATGGGGCGGTGATCGGGCGGCAGAGCATTGTCGGGGCGGGGGCGCTCGTGACGCAGGGGACGGTGGTTCCGGAGGGCAGCATGGTGCTGGGGAGCCCGGCGAAAGTGGTGAAGTCGCTTTCCGAGGAACGGCGCAAGAGCCTGCGGCCATGGGCGGAAAAATACGTCAAAGTGGCGGCGGCGCACCGAGCGGCGGGGATGCGGGGGGGATGAACGGTGGGGATGAACGGTGGGGATGAACGGTGGGGATTATTAGATTTACGAAATACGCGAAAGGCGGGTGAATTCCTCCGGCGATGGAATAATGGCTGGACGCGGAGGCGCGAACGGAATAAGGGATGGGCAGGTTAACGAACGGGGCGGGCCAGGCAGTGTGGCGGCCTGGTAACCGTCTGGAGGTGATGGGTGATGAAAGGTCTTGTTATTTTGCTGCTGGGATTCGCGGGGGCGGGGGCATTCCTGTATTTCAATCCGGGAGGCGTGGCGGTCCAGGGATTGGAGGCGGCGGGCTATTTGGATGAGGTGTGGGCGGCGGTGGGGGCGCAGCCGGAGATCGACGCGTTGGAGGGGGAGGTGGAGGTTCTCCGCAGCCGCTTGGAGGGTGCGGAGGGGTCGCCCATTGCCGAAGCGCGGGCCGCGGCGCGGCTGGTCGTGATGGGGAACGCCGAGTATCCCGCGGTCAAGCTGGCGGATGGAACCCGGCTGGAGAGTGTGCGCATTTCGGGCGTGGACGAAGTGGGCGGGGCGTTGAAGATCAGCGCGCGGAGCGGGGTATCGATGGTTCAGATTCAGACCAACGTGGCGTTTGGCGCGTTGCCGGACTTCTGGATGGAAGCGTTGGGGGATCGTTGACGGGCCGGTTGGAGGCAGCATGCGCGTATTGTTGATTTTCTTGGGTGGAGTGGCGTTGTTTGTGGCGCTGGTTGCCGTGAATCCCCAGGGTTGTGTGACCATGGTTGTGGAGCAATCGGGGTTTAAGGAGCAGATTTGGGAGGCGGTCGGCGCGAAGGCGGGCATCGACAGGTTGCGGGGAGAGGCGGACGCGTTGGAGGCGCGCCTGAACAAGAAGGTGCGGTCAGTCCGGACGGCGTGTGGCGACATGGTCCGCGCCGCGGCGTGGGCCGAGGTGCGCACGGCGGAGGGCCGGGTATTCCGCAATGTTCGGGTTTCCAGCACGGACGCGGACGGGGTGGGAATCACCCATGCGGACGGGTCGTTCCGGTTGGACTACAGCGCGCTGCCGCCGTATTGGCGGACAGCGCTGGCCAACCCGCCCGAACGTGGCAACGGGGTGCGTGCCCGTCCGAAGGCGCGGATAAGCGCCGTGGAATTGGCCCGGAAGACCCTCGGTGTGGAAGAAGTGAACCTCAAGCATCTCAAGCTTCGGCTGGTGAGCTGCGCGGTTCGTTGGCGGCAGGAGCATGCTCACGCCCATCCCGAGATTGCGGATCAGTCCAGCAAGATTGAGAATCCAGCCGACGCTTACGCACCCACGGAGGAGATCCAGGATTTGAAGGTGCGCTACGCGGCCGCAATAGACCGGGTCAAATTGGCCAAGGCGGAGATCGAAGCAGAGGAGGCGGCGGCCAAAGCACGGCAGCCGCGATAAGCCGCGGGCGAAATGGCGCCGCGACAGGGGGGGTCAGTTGGAGTTCGCGCCAACCGCGTTGAAGAACGCGCGGGTGTCGGAGAGATCGGGGAAGACGCGGGTGGCGCCGGTGGCCTTGAGATCGTCCACAGAATAGCGTCCGGTGGCAACGCCGAGGGTGCGGGCGCCGATGGCCTGGCCGCAGCGGATGTCGTGCGGCGTGTCGCCAATGACAAAAATGCGGTCCGGGGGGAACTCGACGCCGTGGCGCTCCTCGGCGCGGCGTTTGGCGTGGGGAGGGAGCTGGTTGCGGTCGGGGTGGTCGTCGGCGAACGCGCCGAACTCGAAGTAATGGAACACGCCGTACTGTTCGAGCTTGAGCTTGGCGCCGCGGTGGAGGTTGCCGGTGAGCAGGCCCTGGGCCAGGTCGGGACGGCGATGGGTTTCCTCGAGGATTTCGACGATGCCCGGAAGGACGCGTCCATGGGCGCGGCGCTCGGGGAGGCGCGCGGCGAGGGCTTCGATGTAGCCGTCGAGGAAGCGGGCGGTGTTTTCGAGGGTATCGGGGAGGTTGAACTTGGCGAGGATCTGGGTGGCGATGGCGCGGTCGGTGCGTCCGGCGATCTCGACGCCATCGAGGTTGTCGCGGATGTTGAATTTGCCGTGGAGGGCGTCCATGAGCGCGATCTCGCCGGCGTGGCCGGTGGTGACGAGCGTGCCGTCGATGTCCCAGAGCAGGAGCGTGCGCGGTTTCACCGGGTCAGCGCTTGCGGTTTTTCTTGGCCATGCGGGTGATGTATTCCAGCTCGGAGGCGGTGAATCCTTCGGGGATCAGAATTTTGCCGTTGGGCAGGGTGGCGTCGATGGCGGGGGCGAAGATGGGACGGCCATTGACGAGGATGACCATGCGCAGGCCGCGGTTGGCGGTGGTGATGACGTTGAGCACGCGGCGGCCATGGTCGTCGAAGGTGATGAGGACGGCCCCGGGAAGGGCGGGATAGGGTTCGGCGCCGACGATGTTGCGCTCGGTGAGTTCGGCTGTGCGGCTGACCGTGATGGGGATGGGGGGGCGGATGAGATTGACGGTCATGGCCTTTTCGGCGGGCACGACGGGGCTGATTTGGAGATGCAGGGAGAAGGTGACCTTCGGTTTGCCGCCGGCGCCAAGGACGGTTCCCGGGAGAAGCATTCCGGCGATAATGATCGGAGCGATGGGAATGCGCACGGGGAAAGCTAGGCCACCGGCGCGGGGCAGGCGATGAAAAAAAGGGGGCGTGGCGTTGCGTTGGAGGGGCGGCGCCCCCGCCGCCGCGCCCACCGGGGGATCACTGTGCGCCGATGCGGGTCAGGCGCTCGCGCGCGCCGACGCACGTGCCCCACCAGCCTTGGTACGGGGTGGCG
Source organism: uncultured Verrucomicrobiales bacterium (assembly GCA_964435495.1). Lineage (GTDB taxonomy): Bacteria > Verrucomicrobiota > Verrucomicrobiia > JADLBR01 > JAIBCM01 > CAYSZK01. Next base: position 4,148 of record CAYSZK010000111.1, on the reverse strand, counting down.
GTCATGAGGCGGCCTTTGACCTGGGTGACCTTGAGCCTGGCGACGGGAGCGCCGTTGCGGCTGAGGAGATAGGTTTCCTGGGGCTGGGGGAGGGGGTTGGCGGAAACCGGGATTTCAAAGACGAGGAAACCCCAGTAATCGTTTTTCGCGGTGACACGGTAGATGTCGCAGCCGGGGGAGGTGACGGGGGCGAGGATGGCGGCGGCGGCCAGGAGCGGGAGGATCGCGCGCGTGGGCATTCGAGGTGAGTAGGGGAGTTGTCGTGAGGGCGCAAGGTTGAATTCGGACGGGGCGGGGGTTGCGCGGGGAGCAAAACGGCGTAGAGACCGGCATGGCGGCGGGTGCGAATGCTTGGGCGTGGCTGGCGGGGCGCGAGGCGGGCTGCGCAGGGACGGCGCGGATTTTCTTGCGCGGGTTGGCGCTGGTTTACTTGACGGCGTTTGCGTCGTTTTGGGTGCAGGCGCACGGGCTGGTGGGTGAGGGGGGGATTCTGCCGGCGACGGACTTTTTCAGGCTGGTGCGGGAGCAGGCGGGCGCTGGCGCGTGGCGGATGATCCCGTCGGTGTTCTGGATTGGGTCCACGGACGGTTGGATTCATGCGTGGTGCGCGCTGGGGGTGCTGGCGTCGGGCGCGGCGCTGGCGGGCGTCTGGATGGGACCGTCGCTGGCCGCGGCGTGGCTGCTGTACCTCTCGGTGTGCGGCGCCGGGCAGGTGTTTTTCAGTTTTCAATGGGACGCGTTGCTGTTGGAGATGGGGCTTCTTGCGCTGCTTCTTGCGCCGTGGGGCCGGCGGGAGGACGTTCTCGCGGCGGAGGGTCCGCCGCGGCTGGCGTGGTGGCTGGTGCGGTGGTTGTTGTTCCGGTTCATGGTCGCGGCGGGAGCGGTGAAACTGGCCAGCGGCGATCCGGCGTGGCGGGACCTGACGGCGCTGACGTTCCATTACGAAACGCAGCCGATCCCGGCATGGACAAGCTGGCACGCGCACGGGATGCCGCCGTGGTTTCACACGGGGTCGTGCGCGGCGATGTTCGTTGTGGAGTTGGCCGTGCCGTTTCTCTTGTTCGGGCCGAGGGGGGGCCGGCGGGTGGCATGGGTGCTGCTGACGGGTCTGCAGGGCGTGATCGCGGCCACGGGCAACTACAGCTTCTTCAATCTGCTCTCGGTTGTGTTGTGCCTGGCGGCGGCCGATGACGGCGTGTGGCCGTCAGCCGCGCGAAGGGCGGGGACGGTTGTTGCGCGGCCGGGATGGTTGCGCCTGAGTGTGGCGGCGCCGGTGGCGGTGGTTTCGGCCGGGCTTGGGTTTGTGAACCTTGTGCGCGCGTGCGGTGTGCGCGCGGCGCCGCTGGACGCGGTGGCGGGGCCTGTGGCGGACGTGGTGGCGCCGTTGCGGTCTTTCAATCACTACGGGCTATTTGCGGTCATGACGAAGGAGCGGCCCGAGATTGTGATTGAGGGCAGCTTGGATGGCGTGGAGTGGCGGGCGTATGAGTTCCGGTGGAAGCCCGGGGATTTAAAGCGCGCGCCGGGGTTTGTCGCGCCGCACCAGCCGCGGCTGGACTGGCAGATGTGGTTCGCGGCGTTGGGGCGGGTGGACGGGAACCGGTGGGTGGTGAACGTGGCGGCCCGGCTGCTGGAGGGGTCGCCCGAGGTTGTGCGGTTGATGGGGCTCAATCCCTTTCCGGACGGCCCGCCCCGATGGGTTCGGGCGCGGCTGTTCCGGTACCGGTTTGCGTCGCCGGAGGCGCGCCGGGCCACGGGCGCCTGGTGGGTTCGCGAGGAGGCGGGGGAGTACCTGCCGCCGGTCCGGCTTCGAGCGCCCGGGGCGCGGCTGTAAGGGCGGCGCACGTCCGGGTCAGAAGGACCGGGTGACGCCGAGGGAGACTTGGTTGCGGTGGTATTCGCGGGCCGGGGTGGCCGGAATATCGCTCTCGCCCCAGTCGTGGCTGTACTTCGCGGAGACCGTCAGGTTGGTGCAGGCCTTCCAGACGAAACTTGCGCCGCCGACGTAGATTGTGTCGTCGCGGACGGCGGGGGCTTCAAACTCGCCGCGCCGGATATTAAAGAAGCCCGTGGCGTCAAAGGCCGGTGCGAAACGGTGGGTGTAGGCGGTGTTGTAGGCGATGTCTTCGTAGGCGCCGCAGCCGCCGGAGCTCATCTGCTCGAAGCGGGCGAGAGTGGACTGGATCGTGTCCCAGCGGGTGGGCTTAAGGGTGAGGGAGGCGTCCACGTAGATGCGGTTCTGGTTGCGCCCGAAGAGGTCTTCGTCCACGGCCGTGCCAAAGCGGTGGAAGGAGGGACCCGCCACCGCGCGCAATTCGAGCCACGGGAAGGGTTTGCCCTCGATTCCGGCCAGCGCGCGCTGATAGTCGTTGGAGTAATCGACGGGGTCGAGGAAAAGGCGGTCCTGGTGCTGGAATCCGTAGCGGTAGCCGGCAAAGAGCCAGGTGTTCGTGCCAAGTCGGAAGCCGGCGTCGAGCCCGCCGCTGAAGTCGCAGCGGTCCACATAATTGCAGTAGCCGGGGACGGCGAGTTGTTCGGCGCGGAAGTCGTGGGTGTATCCGTTATAGGCGGCGCGGAGGAAAACGGGGCCCCCGGTCCAGCGCAAGCGGGCGGAATGTTTGGTGATGATGGCTTCGCGGCGGTCGCGGACCTCGAAGGCGCCGATGGCGGGGGCGCCGCCGACGCCAAGGTAGAGCGGGGACCGGTCGTCGCCGTCGGTGTATTGCACGAAGCCGCAGGCCTGGAGGTCGAAAGCGCCCTCGGTGATGGCGATTTTGATGTCGAGGGGATGGATGGCGTGGCTTTCGGTGGGTTCGTCGTGGTAGATGTTGAAGCGGGGGATGTACGACACGGCGAGGGACCTGGCATCGGGGCCGGGGACCGTCCAATCGACGCGAAGGGCGGCCTCGGCGGAAGTGACCATGCTTTCCTCCTCCGAGATGTCCGGGACATGGCGGATGGGGCCGTTGGTGAAGGAATGCACCGTATTGGTTTCCGCGTAGAGATAAACATTGTCGTCGAAGGCGGACTCGACCTTGAGGGCGAGTTGCTGGCGGAACTCAGCGTGGGCGGCGTGGGTGGCGGCGGCGAGGGCGATGGCCAGGAGCATGAGAAAGCGTTGCATCCGGGGGGACATAGCGGCGCGCTCACCATAAGCAAGGCTTATTTTATCTAAAGTGGCATCTAGAAGCGCTAATACTTGCCCAGAATCCGGCGCGGTTCCAAGGCGTTCCAGAGGCGTGCGCGGATTGAATTGGCAAGAGCCCGGGTTCGTCTATGTTCGCTGTGATGAAGACGAAATTTTGGGTGCGGGCCGTGCCCGCGGCGGCGTTGTTTGCGGGTTGCGCGGCGACGGAATCGGGAACCGGCGGGCCGACGGCGACGGGCGTGGGCGGCGTCACGGGCGCGGCATTGGGCGCGGCGGTCGGCTCGGCTGTGGGCGGCAAGGACGGCTGGTGGATCGGGGCGTTGAGCGGCGCGGCGCTGGGTGCCGGGGCCGGGGCGGCTTACTCGGAGAACGAGCGCCAAAGCATTCCCTACGGCATCCGCCAGGGCAACTACATCAAGTCGCCCCATTCCGTGGCGCGCATCCGGGACAACGGGTATCCGCCCGGCCAGGTGGTGTACGATCCGAACAACGGGAAGGCGTTTCGGATTCCCTGACCCGGCTGGTTGGCCGGCGTGGGGGGCGGCACTCGGCCAGGAGGCATAACGCAATGCGGCGCTGGCTTTTTCTCGCGGGATTCCTGGTGTGGATGGCGGCGGTGACGGCGTTGTCGGCGATGCCGGCCCGGTTGCTGCCGCGCTGGGGATTTCCGGGTTCGGACAAGGTGGTGCACGGGTTGGTGTTTGCGTGGGGGGGCGCGTTGGGTGCGGGCGCCACGGGCGGGGTGGCGGCGGGGACGGCGTTGGCGGGCGCCTTCGGGTTGGTGGATGAGGCGCACCAGGCGTTTCGTCCGGGCAGGCATTCCGACCGGGCGGATTGGTACGCGGACGTGGCGGGGGCTGTGGTTGGGGCGTTGGCTGCGGCGGCGATGGGCTGGACGCGGCGGCGGGCGGCGGAGGCGGCGGGTTGTGATGGACGCTGATACGATCTAGCAGCCTGTCGGACTTACCCCGCGAGCGGCGTTGCGCCGGATTTTGGCGCT
>CAYSZK010000110.1:0-14078 GCA_964435495.1 uncultured Verrucomicrobiales bacterium | reverse complement strand
TCGCGCGCGCGGCGGCCGCGGTAGGCGACGCCGTCCAGGCCGTAGTGGACCGGTTCGGCGGTCTGTTCCATGAAGGCCTGGATGCGGGCGGAGGCGTCCTTGTAGGGGACGCCGGGCATGGCGAGGGCGAGGCTGGCGTTGATCGCGACGCCGCGGGGCACCGACGAAAACAGGCCGCGCAACGGGGCGAGGACCAGGCGCGAGGCGGGAATGCGCGGGTCGTCGGGGTTGGCCGCGAAATAGCGGGAGCGCCCGGTTTCGGCGGGGTTCTGCATCGACTCGATGTCGAACGGCAGCAAATCGACGCCATCCAGGTCGCGGAGCTGGTCCAGGGAGGCGGCCTTGAACACGCCGCGGACGACGAAAGGCGATCCGTTGATGCTGACCGGGACGGGGGCGGTGTTCACCTCCTCGGGCGTGACACCGAGGCGGGCGGCCAGTTCTTCGGGCAGAAAGATGGCCGGGGGCAAGTCGTTTTCGGCGGCGTCGGCCTCGGTGAACCAGGCGGGTTTGGAGAGGAATTGGACGCGTTCGCGGAGGGGCTCGAGGTGGCTGAGTTGGAGCACGGAATCGAACGCGGCAAGGCGCGGGCCGGAGGGCGTCTCGCGAAGGGCCTGGAATTCGGGGTTATAGGCCTGGCGGTCCTGCCCGTCGAGGGTGCCGCGGAACAGGCGGCGCGGGGCGATCTCGCCCTTGGAACCGTAGCGGGAACGGAAGGCGAACACCTCGGCGTCGGAGAGCGGTTCGAAGCGGGGTTTGCGCACGAGGATGCCCTGGTAGCCGGCCTTGCCGAGCGGGACATCCTCGCTGGTGATGTCGCTGCGCACGGAGGTGAAACAGATCATGACAAACGTGAGGAGCGTGAGCGTGGCGCAGGTGAGGCCGGTACGGACCTTGCGCCGGTGCATGTTGTTGAGGCCAAGCATGAACGCCGAGCCGACGACGCCCAGGGTGTTCGCCTCCGTCCCCGCCACGCGCCCGCGCGCGCGCCGCAGCTCCTCGAGATTCTCGCGGAACTTGCCGGAGAACAGGAGCGTGATGCCGCCGGAGATGAGGATGATGACGAAACCAAGCAGGATCATCAGCGACGACCGGACCATCTCGAAGGCGGGGTGCAGCAGGCGGAGCAGAAGGAACACAGCCAGAAAAATGGCGGCCTGGGCGGCAAGCTGCTTGCGCACGTCGGCGAAGCAGAAGAGCAGTTTCTCGAAGAAGAACACGAACGGGACCAGCAACCCCAGGTACCAGACAATGCCGATCACCGCCTCCAGGACCGAACGGCGGATGACCGGATGGCTCAGCGTCGCGTAGGTGACCGCGGACCGCGCCTCGTCCACGGACTTGGCGTGGGGGATGCCCGGCGCGGCGGCCTGGCCGAGGTGGCGCAGGGTGCGCTGTTGGTATTCGACCGTCTGCCCGTCGGCCATGTGGAAGCGTTCCTGGAGCGCGAGGCGCCGGCCATTGACGGAAGCCATGGAGCGCCCGGCCTCCAACGGGACGCGCTGGAGGATGGGATGATCGGCGACGAGGTAGCCGGGGCCGTCGATCTCGCGCCGGCCGGGCGGTCCGTCCGGATCGCGGACGCCGAGGAGAAACGCGCGCGGCAACAGGACCAGATCGTTGTCGGGCGCGCCGGAGAGGAGCGAAAAATAGGCGCGGCGGTCGGGCTCAAGGAAGGTGGTGTTGATGCCGGGGCCCTCGATGTTCAGGTTTTTGCGGAACGCCGTGATGCCCTCGGCGGTGTGGGCGCGGACGCCGGAGTAATCCTTCATGTTCTGCGGGTTGGTGAGTTCCAGCACGCTCACGGGCGCGGCCCGGAAGGCGACGATGGTGGTGTTTTCGCGCGCGCCGGAGCGAAGGCTGAGCTTGGCGGACTTGAACAGGCGCTGGCCGTCCTCGCCCTCGTCCTTGACGAAGTGGATCAACCCGTCGGCGCCGTACCCCGCCGCCAGCGGCGAATATTCGTACCCGCGGGAACTGGCGCGCCAGTGGACCGGGAAATCGTTGGAATTGAAGTCGAGCCGGAACCGGCCATACGGATCGGTGAGGATGATGGGATGCTGGTAAAAGCCGGGGAAGGAGTAGAGATTCACGCTTTCCAAAGAACGATTCGCGAGAGCGGCGCCGGCGAGGGGGAAATTGGGAACCGCGGAGCGTCCGACATCGGAGAGCAGCACCTGGCCGCCGTAACTGAAGTAAACCCATTCCTGGATGGCGCTCGGGTCCGATGGGCCCAGGCCGCGCGCGAACGCAAAAATGCCCTCGCCCACCGCCGCGAGCGCCCCTGCCACCGACCCCACGTCGCGCATGAACGGGCGGACCACCGGCGAGGTGAAGTCGCGGTAGGAAGTCTGCCGCCCGGTGTGGAACGCCAGGTAGCCCGCGTACCCCCACCGTTCGGTGTTGGCCAGGGCTTCAAACTGGTTGATCGGCGCCGTCTCGCCGATGCGGTCGCCTGTCGTGCGGTTGGGAACGTAAAGCGCCGCCCCTGCCCCCGGCCCCGCCCCCGCCGCCCGCCGCGCCGCCGCGGCAAACAGGTCGAAGACCGCCGCGATCCGCGGCCCCTCCTTCCGCCAGCCGGTGTGTAGCGTGAACGTTTCCCCGCCTGGCGCGGTGGCGGGCGCCAGGCGCGCGTGGAAAAAGATGGGATTGCGGTACCGGTCGAACAGCTCCGCGATGGCCTTCTCCTCCCCGATCCGCCGCGCTGTGGCGGCGTGAAAATCGGCCAGAACGCCGATGCGCCCGGCAAACCGTTCGCGGACACGGGTCTCGCGGGCAAACGCGGGATGGGTGCGGAGCAGGTTTGCGGCGGAGTAACCCGCGCGGCTGACGGCGGCGTCGTGAAAATGGCGCGCCTGCAAATAGGCCCGGAACTCCGGCGAGTCCACGTCCTCCCCGCCGCGCAAAAACGCCAGGCGGCGCTGGAGCAACGGCTCGGCCCGCTCCAGCACGGCCTCGTTGAGCACATGGGAAAACTGGGCGCGGCAAAAGGCGGCGTCCTCGCGCCCCAGACGGTCCAGCGCCGCTTCCGTCGCGTCCGCATCCTCCAGAAACCGCGCGTCCTCCAGCAGCGCCGCGCAGGCGCGCACCGGCGCGGTGGCCGCCTCGTTGCGCTCCCGGCGTTTTTCGAGGTGGCGGACGCGCTGGTTGACGCCCGGCGGCGTGGGCAGGCCCATCGCGCGCAACAACGGATTCGCGCCACTGCGATGGGTGTTCTTCTGGAGAATCCGGGACAGGTGGTTCAACCCGTCCTCGGCGAGGGCCGAGGTGGCGTAGCTGATGAAGACCACGTCCCGGCCAAGGCGGGCGCGTTCGGCGGCAAGGCCGCGCACGAGCTGGAGCTGGATCGCCGGGGCGATGGCCTGCATGGCGCCGGGCGACAAATCCGGCAACACCGACATCGCGTCGCGCGGCGCCGGCAGGACGACGCATTCGCCGGGCGTCCCCGGCGCCCGGAGCACGCCGTACAGGATCGTGTTGGGAACCGGCTTGAACCGGACCAGGACGCGCAGCCGGACGCGTTCGCCCGCGTGCGCGAAGATCGAGGGCGTGGCGGCCAGGCGCACGAAATTGACGGGCACGCTGGACACCATGCCGTTCCACATCCCCCCGATGACGTCCCACCGCGCGGCGTCAAGCCCGTCGGAATGGGAAACGATGATGGCCTTGAGGCCGAGCCGCGCGTAGCGGACCCAGTCGAAACCCAGGACCGGATCGTGGCGGCCTTCCTTCGCGTCGAGGAGCCCAATGGCGTCGCTGAAATCCGCGCGCGTCCGCAAGATGTCCGGGGTCAGCGGCAGCAGCGTGCCGGCCACGCCCTCCACGCCGGTGGTGACGGGCTGGAGGTGGTTGGGGAAAAAGGGATAGACCTCGACCCCATCCAGAAGCGGGTCGTCCTTCCACGATTTCGAGCCGCGCCGGGCCGCCCGGATTTCGCGGAACTCCGTCACCGGCGCGGCGGTCTCGACGTGGTGCTCGAGGATTTCCAACCCGTTCTCCTCAAAGACACGCCGAACAAGCGCCTCGGCGGCCGGCCCGCCCGGCGCGCCGGGAAACCGGGAACCACACCGCAAAAACGCCTCCTGCCACTCCCGGATCGCGGACGGCTGGACGGCGCGCAGGACCGCGTTGGCCGGTTCCCCGCGCCCGGCGTCCACGCGGGTCCATGGATCGGGCCGGAACACGGACAGGAAAAATCCGGCGACGAGCGCGGCGGCGGCGAAGCCGCCGGCGCCCACGAGAATCCCGGCGGCGGCGCCCCGGAGCCGGTGCTGGGGTTCAGAACTGGCCATTGAATTTCGGGCTCCCGTAGCTGAAGAAGTAGATATAGGCTTGAACGGCGGAGAAGAACGCCGTGGCAACAATCAGGGCGGCCATGCCCCCGAGGGCGGCGGGGATCAGGCCGCGCCGGACCGCGGTGGCGCCGCCGATCTTGAGCACGGCCAGCCGGACGGCCCACGCGAAGAACAGCGACCCCCAGGCGTCGCGAATGAGCACCGAGGACCCAAGAACGAACCCCAGGGGATGAAACCAGAAGGCGGCGTTGATCTGGCGCAGGATCACGCAGACCGCCGTGCCCGCGGCCCCGGCGGCGAGCCCGAACCACTCCGCGTGGAGATGGCCGGGGGGGGCGGTGGCCGGGTCCATCAATTCCGTGGCGCGGGCGAGGGCGGCATTGGCCTGGGCAAGGTTGCCGCGCAGGGAGCCAAAGTGGCCTGGGATCGGGAAGTTGTCGGCGCCGATGGCGCAGGCGCCCGATAGGTACGCCCAGCCGCCCACAAAAATCCCGCCCAACAACCCGAGCGCCATGGTGGCGGCGATGTCGGCCCGGCGCACCCCGAGGCGGCGCCCGAGTTCGACCAGCTCAACCTGCAAGCCCGGCAGAACCCAGAAGCTGCTGTTGCCGTACCCCGCAAAGACGCCGCAGAACAGCCCCGTAAAGATCAGCCCCTCGGCGCCGAACAGCGGATAGCCGCCCACCGCCACCGCCGCAAACGCCAGCCCGGTGCCACCGACCGAATGGGCCAGGCCGCCATCGGGATAGCCGCACTCGGCGCGCGCGCGGGCCATCGCGAGCATCGAAACCGCCAGCATCAGCCACCAGACCATCATGCCGGCCGGACGAAAACCCGCCCAGCAGGACCAGACGGCCACGCCCGCGGCGCTCGCGAGAAACAGGAGCAGCGCGCCCCGCGGCGAGAGCGCCTCGCCGGGGGTTTTCACGTTCCGCCACGCGTCGCGGACAACCTCCGCGAGGAACCGGCGCGAGGTTGCCAGAATCAAGGCGCCGAACGCGAACCATGCGCCGGCAATCTGCTCGGCGGGATAGGGATACTTCGGATCGCCCGTCAGCCCCGTCGCCTCGCCAAACCAATACTGGAACCGGAACAGGAAAAATCCGGCGACAAGGCTCAGGAGCACATTGAGCTCAAGGAAAAGGCCAAGGAGAAAGAACAGCAGCCGGAAATTCAACTGGACATCGTCCCATGTGCGGCCCCAGGCGGGATCGGGCAGGTACGCCTTCAGCGCCATGGACACCCCCGGACGCGGAATGGCGGGAAAGTAGGCGTGCCCGCCCACAAGCAAACAGTAAAAGAGCGCGAGCCCAAAACCCACCCACACGGCGCGATTCCGCCAAAACGGGCGTTCCTGGCCGTCGCACCATGTCACCAGGGCGAATGGAATGCGCCCCAGCGGCAGCGGGTAGCGCTCGCTCTGCATCCATTGGCGCCGGAACAGGCAGGCCGCGGCAAATGTCGCGGCGAGCAGCAACGCCACAAACCCGCCCCACACGCCAAGGACCGGCAGCCATTCCGCGGCGGGAAAAAACCCGGACGCAAGAAACAGGAACCAGTCCGGCGTAAACGGCTTTTCGGGCATGACCACCCAGCCGTCCTTCCGCTCGTCCGGCAACCGCCGCCACTGGCTGTATTCCATCAGGCGCCGGCCCTTGAACGCGTCTTCGAGCGCGGAAACGTTGAGGAACTCGATCTCTCCCAGCTCCACGCTGCCCGCGCCGTCGAGCGCGAATTCCAGGGTGTAATAGACAGCCTCGGGATCGCCCAGGTCGATCCCGTAAAAGCCTTCCCGCACAAACCCGTGCGGTTGCACCACGGTCGGTTCCGGGTCCTGCCGCCCCGACAACAGCGTGCGCGACCGCGACTCGTCGGCCTCCGGCATGATCCGTATCTGGTAGGCCGCCCGGCCGCCCAGGTTGGCCGTGCGCACCAGGGCCGTCACCATGTACGTCTGGCGCGGCGCCAGCGACAAACCCGACGCGCGGTCGATCCGGAACCGGATCGCGCTGCGCCCGCCGTCGTCCGGGTTGCTCAACACCGGGATCAACGCGCGCACGCCGGGGCGGACGCTGATCTGGGTCCAGCGCACCGCGCCCGCGGTCTCAACGCCGGGCTGGGGGCCGCCGGTGAACCGGCCCGCGAGCAGGTTGGGGCCGTGGGGGAACAGGTTGCGGTTCAGCGCGTCGTACTTGGCGAAGTCGTTGGCGCGGACCACGGTGGAGGCGGAGGACAACATCAGCCGCCAGAACCCCAGCGCCATCAACGGGCCCGCGAGCAGCAAGGCGTAGATCACGCACAACCGCTCGGCCCGCGACAACAGCCCGCGCCGGAAGACCAGCTCCGCGGCCAGAACCGGCGCCAGAACCGCCGCAAACGCGAGCAACGCCGAAAGCGGAATCGCTTCGCTCCCAAACGGCCCCGACGACGGCGCGTCGAAAACCGCCAGGAACTGCACCAGGACCGCGCTGACGACCAGCCCCGCCGCGATCATGCCCAACGACCGGAAGGTGATCCCGCGCGCGCTGTTCATGGGGCGGGATCAAATCGCAGGACGCCCCAGCGCCCGGGTTGGTGCGGGGACGCGAAATTCGGCGCCCAATGGGATTTCTCCCACGGATTGACCGCCCGCGTCCGCACGACGTTCAGGCCCATGACGGCGTCCGGCGCCGGCGGCCCGGGCATGTCCAGCGCCGCCCAGGGAATCGCCACCTCGACCGTCCACGCCCTGGCTTCGCGGCCCGCGCGCGCTTCGACCGGAGCGTTCCAGCGGTTGTCGCCGTTGCGAAGATCGTACATCTGCGGCGTGTCGCCGGCCTTGGCGCCGGGATTGAAAACAAACTGGAAGTAGCCGGCGCCTCCGGGCGGGGAGAGGAACCATTCGACACAATCCTGATGCTCGTCGAACACATCCCGCTCGGTCTGGCGCGCCTGGACCCGCTCGGGATTGGGTTCCAGCATCCGGAACGCCGCATACAGGTTCGCCCCATCGGCCGCAAACCGCGCCTCGGTCTGTTGCCGCGCCGCGCCCGAACCGTCCGGCGCCAGGAACACCGTGGCCACCGGCGCGTTGTGCCAGAGCCCCTCGTCCAGGCGCCCGTCAATCCCCGGCGGCGCCGGCGCGGCGGCGCAGCGGGCTACGGGCTTGTACGAGGCGAAGAATCCGTCGCGGTTCACCGGCAACGGCTCGGTCTGCCGCAGGAGGGTGCTCCCCTCGAATTCCACCGCCGACTCAACCTCCGGGAGGGGATGCAACTGCGGGTGTGTGCCGGTGAAGAGGACTTCAAACACCGCCGTCCGGCTCTGGTCTGGCGGCACGTCCAGGACCAGCGCCGCCGGCGTCACGGTCCAGAGCCTGTTCGCGGGCAGCCGCCAGGCGAGACGCTCGCGCACCGGCGCGCGCAGCGGGTTGTGCCGCGGGATTTCCAGCCTCACCTTCTGGCCGGGCGGCGGAACGATCCCTTCGAGCGCGCCGAACCGGAAGGCGCCGCGGACCCGGTCGGTCTCCTGCCGGAACGGCCACGCGTCCACCAGAATCGGCATCACCATGCCCGACCACACCGGGTCCGGCCCCAGATTCACATCCCATACCGCCACCGCCGGCGTCTCCATCTCTTCCGCCGCCTCCGGCGCCAGGTGGGCGGGCAACGGAATCTCCACCGTCTGTTCCCGGCCCGGCGCAATGGCGAGCGGGATTTCGGCGATCCGCCGCGACCGGAGCGGATCGGCAAAAATCCGCAGCGCACCCGTCAAGGGCTCGTCGAATTCGTTGCGGATCGGCAGCAGAAACGACGGCGGCAACGGCTGGGGCGCCCCGCCCTCGGTGTGCGGCGCCACGTACAGCAGCTCCGATCGCCCCGGCAGTTCCGACGCGCCGGTGGGACTGTAGGCCGCCTGGCGCCCGATCTGCGCGTACAACTGCGACGACGCCCGGCGCACCCGCTCCTCGCGCAACCGCTGGTCGTGAATCCGCTCGGCGGGCTTGGACCAATCCTCCGCAAACCAAACGATCACCCGCCCGCTCCGATGCCCCGTCACCAGAGCGCGCAGGTCGCGCGAAAAAGCCACGGTCTCGATCCCGTCGCCACCCAGGCCCAGCGCAAGAAGCTCCCGCCCCGCCGCCGGGTCCCAGACCCGCGCCGTCCCGTCCCCGCCCGCCGTCACCACCCGCCGCCCGTCGGGGAACACCACCATCGCCCGCACCGCCTGGTTGTGGCCGCGCAAGTTGGTGGCCGCCTCGCCCGTGTCCGGGTGCAGCAACCGCACCGCGGGCTCGTCCGACGCCACCGCCAGCAGGCCGTCCGGCAGAAATCCTATTGCCCGTATCCGCGTGCGCTCCCGCAGGACGTGCAACTCCCGCCCCGACTCCGGATCGGCCACCAGGATCGTCCCGTTCCAATGCCCCACCGCCACACGCCCGCCCTCCGGCGCAAACGCCACGCACGCCGGCCCGTCGGGACTGTCCGGCGTCGCCGCCGACAACACCGCGATCTCCCGCGTGTCCGCCACCGACCATGTCCGCGCCGTCCCGTCCCGGCCCGCCGACGCCAGACGCCGTCCGTCCGGGGAAAAATCCAGCGACCAAACCGCCGACGGATGCGCCTTGAGCGTCCTCAGCTCCCGGCCCGACGTCGCGTCCCGAAACCGCATCTCGCCATCGCCGTGCCCGGTGACAAAAACATCCTCCACCGGCGAGACCGCCAGCGATTCGAGGCCGGCCCCGCCCGAAAAGCGCTTCATCTCCCGCCCCGTATTCGCGTCCCATACAATCACCACCCCGTCCTGCGACGCCGTCACCAGCCGCACCCCGTCCCGCAAAAATCGCGCCGCCTTCATCGGCGCGCCATGGGCGGTGATCTCCAGCCGCCGGTCCGGCAGCCGCATCGGCGACAGCCGCACCGTCATGTCGTAACCCGCGCTCACCGCCTGCGCCCCGTCCGCCGTCACCGACACGTGCGTCACGTAATCGTCGTGCGTATGCACCACCCGCGCATCCCGCCCCGAAGGCGCCGAAGCCGACCGCACCGAAAAATCCAGGCTCCCCGTCACCACCCGCCGCCCGTCCGGCGTGAACGCCGCGGACGTCACCGGCCCGTCGTGCGCGTACGACCCCGCCAGCGCCCCGTCGGCCGTGTTCAAGATGCGCGTGATCCCGTCCCACGCCCCCGCCGCCAGCCACTTGCCGTCGGGCGAAAACGCCAGCGCCTGGACCCGCGCCGCCGCGCGCGGCAACTCCCGGAGCTCCCGACCCTCCGCGATCTGGACAAGACGGCAGGACCCGTCGGCGCACGCCACCGCCGCAACCTGCCCGTCCGGCGCCACCGCCACCGCCGCCACAGGCCCCGGCGCCCGGAACACAGGCGCGCCGCCCGCCGACAACACGCTCCACACCCGCATCACGCCGTCTTCGTCCCCGGCCAGAAACCGGTCCGAATCCTGCAACCACGCCAGCGCCGCCACCCGCGCCGTGCCCGACGGCAGGCGCCGCTCCATTTTGCCGTCCCCCACCCGCCACACCTGAATCCCGCCCGCGTCCAGCGCGCCCGCCAGAAACACGGCGTCCGGACTGAAATCCAACGCCCGCACCGGCGCCTCCGCCGCCAGAACCCGCGCCTCCCCCTCCCCCTCCCCCTCCAGTTTCCAAATCCGCACCGTGTTGTCGTAGGACGCCGTCGCCAACAGCTTGCCGTTGCGCGACTGCGCGCCCCGGATGATCGCCTTGGTGTGCCCCGCGAGGACGGCGCCCGGCGACTCGCACAGCGCGAAGACCCGGCCCCATTCCCAGTGCCGCAGCCCCGGCGGCGCCGCCAGCAGCAACTGCCGCGCCTGCTCGAACGAGCCCTGCGCCGCCCGGCTCGCCGCCAACCCTATCCCCGCCACATACGATTCGTACTCCGCCTCCGCCCGCCGGCGCTCCGCTTCGCGCCGCGACGCGTCCGTCGAGTACCAGGCGCCCGTGAGCGCCGCCGCCGTGCCCAGCAACAGCAGGATCGTCGCCGCCGCCGCCGGATTCCGCCGGCACCACCGGACCAGCCGCTGCGGCCCCGAAATCTCCCGCGCCCGCACCGGCTGGTCGTTGAGCACGCGATGCAGCTCGTCCGCCAAATCCCGCGCGGTCGCGTACCGCCGCGACAGATCGGTCTCCAGGCACTTCAAACAGACGGTGTCCAAATCCCGCGGGATCGACGGGTTCCGCTTGCGGGGCGGCGCCGGCGACGAACGCCGCTGGCGGTCGGCCAGCTCCGCCACCGTCGGCGCTTCAAACGGCGGGCGCCCCGTTAGCGCGCAATACAGGATCGCCCCCAGCGAATAGACCTCGCTCCGCACCCCGATCTGCGACTTCCGCCCCAGCACCTGCTCCAGGGGCGTGAAATCCGGCGTCCCCAGAAACTCCCCCGTCACCGTCATCCCCTGCCCCTCGTCCATCCGCGACGACAGGCCGAAATCCGTGATGCGCACCCGCCCGAACGGATCGATCAACACGTTGCCCGGCTTCAAATCCCGGTGCAGCACCCCGCGCCGGTGCGCGAAATCCACCGCCTCCGCGGTCTCCGCCACCAACGCGCACGCCTCCCGCCACGGCAACTGCCCCTTGCGAATCCGGTCCGCCAGGGTCGGGCCCTCGACGTACTCCATCGAGAAAAACGGCTGCCCCCGGTCCTCCCCCACCTCGTACACCCGCACAATGCTCGGATGGGACAGCCGCGCCGCCGTCTCCGCCTCGCGCCGGAACCGTTTCCGCGCCGCCTCGTCCGCGAACGTTCCCGCGGTGATCACCTTGACCGCCACCTCGCGGCCCAACCCAAGCTGCCGCGCCCGGTACACCACCCCCATCCCCCCGCGCCCAATCTGCTCGATCATCTCGTAGTCGCCCAACCGCAACGGCGCGTCCTCCGAGGGCCCCGCCGCGGCGCCCGGCTCCAGCGCCATCTTCAACAGCGCGTCCACCGCCAGCCCGTCAATGACGGAGCTGTCCCCCGCGGGCGCCGGCGTTTCCACCGCCGCCACGCCGCCACCGGACTTGCCGCTCGGAGCCGTCATGCCGAAAGAAGAAAAAAGTGCGCCGCGCGTGGTTACAAAACCTAATGGCGGAGCGCCTCCAGCAGCACCCGTATCTCCTCGTCGATCTCCCCGGGCGCCGCCACGGTCTCCGCGATCTCCGCCCGGATGAAATCCCGGTACTTCTGGCGCATCCGATGCACCGCCACTTTCACGTTGGCCTCCGACATCCCCAGCCTCGCGCCTATTTGGACATAGGTCTCGTCCAACGGCTCCGCCGTCAGGGTCCCCTTCAACAACTTGAACATCTCCCCCCGCCCGTCCTCCCGGTAAAATGTCTCCAGCCGGTCCAGCACCCGCCGCAACAGCGCCAGCGCCCATTGCCGGTCGAATATCTCGTCCGGTGTCGAGTCCACGCCCGCCGGATCGTAACCCGACCCGTGTTCCATCGACTCGTCCAGGCTCACGATCTGGTGGCCCCCGCCCCGTTTCAACGCCGATTCCCGCTTGTGCGCGTTGAGCAGGAAGTTCTTGCAGCATTTCAGCAGGAAACTACGGAATCTTCCCTTGAGCGGGTCCGCCACCTTGAGAATGCGGCCCGTCGCGACCTGCGCCAGAAATTCCTGCGTCAAATCCTCCGCCTCATGCGCGCCCAGGCCGCGGCTCCGGACAAAATGATATATCGGACGCCAGTAAATCCGGCACAGCTCGGCCAGATGCTCGTCGTGGCGCGGCGACTCGCTGTCCGCCGCCGCAAGGATTCGCGACCAGCGCGTCGGCTGGAAGGTGCCCGGCCCCTCGGGCAGTGTGATGGAGTCCTTGGCCGCCATGGTCGAAGCGGTAAGGATTACCCGCCATGCCCCGAAGGGCAAGCCCCCCTTTTCCCAATGCGCCTCCGCGCAGGGCTTATTCACGAAGCCATTCCGTGGAGGGTTGGGCGGCGTGCGGTGAGCAACTGGAAGCCGGGGCGGTGGCCGTCGGCGCTCATGTGGGCGTAGAAATCGGTGAGCGTGGCCCACTTGCGTTTGGGGTCGGCGCTTTTCCATTCCATAAAGAGGCTCACCGCCAAGCGCCGAAACATGCCCAGAATCCAGACCGCCTCACGGGTGCGCACCTTGCACTGGTCCTCCATGGCGGTGACATCGAGTCTTTGATGCATGCCGTTTTCGATGCCCCAGTAGGCGCGGGTGGCGTCCAGCCATCCTCGGGCGTCGAGGGCTTCAGGCGGGCGGCTGGTCAGGACCGCGACGGTTTCGGGCCGATGCTTGCCGCGCTTGCGATAGAGTTGGCCGACTTGGGCCGCCGCCGGAAAGCAGACCTGTTCGGCACTTGCCGCGCGGGTGTGGAGCACGCGCACTTCGTCCCGGCCACGGCTGATCTCACGGGTGGCGGCCAGAGTCGGAGTCTGCCGAGGGGGGAAAAGCCCCGGCGCAAGCCGGGGCCAGAAGCTGGCCCAGGGTTCGTTTTAAACCCTTCTGGTTATCCTTGACGGTCAACAGATAGTCCGCGCCGGCCTCCTGAACCAGGGCGCGCGCGGTGTCGGCCTGGGTGTGAAGGGCGTCCAGCCCCACCAGGCAGCCGCACAAATCGAGCCGTCCGACCAGTTCGCGCGCCACCGGAATCTCGTTGGTCTTTTGATCCACCGGGGCGCTGGCCAAGTAGTATTGCGAAGGTGCCGCCACCGCGGTGAGCAAGTGCTGGCCGCGGCTGTGCTTGGGCTCTTTGCCGTCGATGGCGACCACTTCGCCCTTGGGCGCCGGACCGCGCAGCCGCCGCTGCACCGCCAGGATCGCCGCCTCGACCTGGAGCGGATCGACCCGGCGCAAGAGCCGGCAGAAAGTCGGCTGGCTGGGATGGGGATAGCGCCCCTGCCGGTCGGCCCGGATTCCCAACGCCCGGCGCTGGTGCGCACTGAGCCGCCGGGCAAAAGCCGCCAGTTCCTTCTGCCCGCGTGGAGCGCCACAAAAATGCGCCAGCGCCACGATGCCCAACAGCGACCAGACCGGGTAGCGTCCAATGCGGGCGCGGTGGTCGGTGACCTGCTTGAATTCCGCCACCAGCGTCCGCAACTCCTTGGGCGGGCGCGTGCAACGCGGCCCCACCCTGGCCTCCACCACCGCCAGGGCTGGTTTGAGGTGTTCAGCTTGGAGGCTGCGGCGCGCGTTGCGGCAAAGCTCGCGCGCAAAGAGCCGTTTGGGCCGGTTGTGGCGCACGTAATAGTCGCGCTGGCTGCGGCCATAGCCGCTGGTCTGGCCCAGTTCCTGCCAGCCGCTGGCCTTGTAAACGGTGCCCTGGAACTGCTCGGGATCCACGAAGGTTTCCACCAGCACCACCGGGTGGCCGTACCGCCGCTGCCAATCGGCGCTGAGGCGGTCCAACACCAGCCGCAGCAGGCGGCTGCCCAGATTGGGCGCCTCTTTGCCCGGCAAAATCAGGAAGCGCACATTGTTGGCCACCAACCCCAGCCGGCGGCGCCGCTGCTCCTCGCTCCAGCCAATCCATTGGTCCCGTGGGCGCAAATGCCTGGCCGCCGCGCCGAAGACCAGCACCGCAATCCATCCGCCATGCGGCGTGGTCGCCACATAATAGAGCCGCTCGCCCACCACCCCCGAAGCGCCCAGGTAATGGTGCCGCCGCAAAAGCCGCTCGGCCCGCGCCACCTCCTCGGGCCGCTCCAAAAGGCGCACCCGCACCCGCTCAACGATCCACTGCTGCCGCTCCGAGGGAAACCGTATCGCACGCTTCATGGCCGGAGGATGAAAAAATTTCCGGCCTGTGTCCAGC